>NZ_JBAVEJ010000061.1:0-2812 GCF_049587675.1 Sulfuricaulis sp.
GGCTTCGCCTCCTTTCGCGCGCCGGTTAGCCACAACGTTGTGCGGCCGAGCACACCGGGAGAGCCATAGGTTCATGAGGGAAATCATGTACAGCCAAAGCAGCTTCTTGATCGTGTCAGGGCTTTTCATTTTCATGGTGCTTGCCATGGAAATTGGCTTTAGAAGCGGTCTTCGCAAACAGGCGAAGGCAACTGAAGCGATCACGCAAGCCAATGCCGTTCTGGTCTCCATGCTGGGGCTGCTGGCGCTGTTGCTGGCTTTTACATTCTCTGCGGCTCTGCAACGCTACGAAGATCGCAGCCAGACGGTGGTGGCCGAAGCCAATGCCATCGGAACCACGTACCTCAGGGCGCGACTTCTACCCCGGGAGATGCAAGATGAAGTGCAGGCACTGCTTCGCCAATACCTGGATGTTCGTATTCAGGAAGGCCGCGTTGACTCAACGGAACCCGAATTGCACGAATCGCTGCTGCACCAGGCGAAACTGATGGAGGCGCGACTCTGGAGCCACGCGGTGAAGGCGGCGGAACTGGACAAGAGCGTCGTCACCAGTGGTCTCTTCATCCAGTCGCTGAATGAACTCATCGACACATCCACCACGCGGAATGCGGCCTTGAATCGACAGGTACCGGAAATCGTGCTGCTCTTGATGTTCGCGACGATCGTGCTGACAACGGCCACGCTCGGCTATGCATCGGGAATTGCCGGACATCGGGTGACCCTCGCGGCATTCGTTCTGGTGATGCTCATCGCCCTGGTCGTCTACCTCATTATCGACCTGGACAGGCCCCGACGCGGCGCCATTCAGGTGAGCCATGAAAGTATGCTGAGCCTTCAGCAAACCATTGGAGCCGCCCAAGGACACACCGCCCAACCCGGCAGTCCACGGGACGCGTCGCAAGCGCCGCGCCGGTGACTTTCGACGGTTAGGCGTCGCACGAGCCGCCGCGCTTAGTCCCGTATGACGAGCCAAGTTCGCTCGGTCGCCAACCAACCCACGAGCGGAGCGAGTTTCTGACTCGCCTTGGCGCTAGGTGGTTCCCATCAAGCTACTACTTCTGCTGCTTGACCACCCAAACAACCAAGCCGACAACTACGGCCAGCACCAGGATAGGCACCCAGTATCCCCCGTATCCGCCCATCCATCCGGAGCCCCACATGCCGTCATTCATCATGGTTCCGTTCTGCGCCAGAGTGCTACCTGTGGCTAGAAGCGACGCCAAGCCAACGCCAACGCTTTGTGGTGCTTTCATGAGTTCACCCGCTTGAAGTGGTTTGCAACACCATACTCCCCTGAACCTCCCAATATCGGTGCGCCAGCGAACACAGATCCATTGCTCGGGTCGATCAACGACGCCCGACAAAACCAGTGCCTTTCCCCTTCCGTGGGCTGCAGTCTTCGCAGCGCAAGGTTTGCGGCGCGCAGGCTCGGTCGTCGCAGCAGGCCATCACCGATCGGCGCTGTTGCCAGGTCTTGTTTCCGGCGCTATCGTTCTTGCATGTGTCGTCGCGCGTCGTGTCGCCTAACTATGCGCTCAAGCGGACCGTGGCGTGTCGTAACGGCGTTTCCTGTAAGGTTTTTCAGCCACGGCCGCTTAGCTTAGGCGTTAGATTTGCAGAGTTGTGTTGAGACCTCCTGGTCGCACATAACCCGAATGAGGAACATGACATGACTGAACGAAAGGTTTGGCTCATCACCGGCGCTGGCCGAGGTTTGGGTGTCGACATCGCCAAAGCCGTCCTGGCCGCCGGTCACGCGGTTGTCGCCACCGGCCGTGATGCTGCGAAGGTCGTAGCTGCGGTCGGAGATCGCGGCAACCTGCTGGCAATCAAACTCGACGTCACCCGCCCCCAGGATGCGCAGGCGGCAGTCGAGGCTGCCGTCGCGAAGTTCGGGCGAATCGACGTCTTGGTCAACAACGCCGGCAACTTCTTCGCCGGCTTCTTCGAGGAGCTAAGCCCCGAACAGGTCCGCAATCAGATCGAGACGCTGCTGTTCGGTTCTATGAATGTCACTCGCGCCGTCCTGCCGGCGATGCGAAAGCAGCGTTCCGGCCTGGTGCTCACCATCTCCTCGACCGCGGGCATCGCCGGCCAAATGTTCTGCACAGCGTATGCCGCCGCGAAGTTCGGCATCGAAGGGTGGATGGAGTCGCTCACGCCGGAGATCGCGCCCTTCGGAATACGCACGATGCTGGTCGAACCTGGTTTCTTCCGCACCGAGCTGCTCACCAACGACTCGACCACCTACGCCAAACCCTCCATCGACGACTATGCCGAGAAAACCAAGGAGATCGTCGCGACCTGGAAGAGCATGGATGGGAAGCAAGGTGGCGACCCCGCCAAGCTCGCCGGCGCCCTCGTGAAGCTCGTCGCACTCAAGGAGCCGCCCACCCGCTTCGCTGCCGGCGCCGACGCCATGCAGACGTTTGAGGCCAAGGCCAACACGCTGCTCGCCCAGGCCCATGCCCACCGCAAGCTGTCCACCTCTCTCGCGTACGACAACGCCTAACCAACAATGTTGATCCATGGCGGCTACAGCAAATCTAACTATGCGCTCCACTCGACGCGCTGACGCGCGCGGGTGAGCGCGAGCGTTGGGCGTCTAAATGAAACTCAATTATCGGGCCGGTTATATAGCGGTGATCACCTACACAGTTATCGTGGCGGTGCCAATTTACACCGCGTTTATGGGGCGAGTGCCAAACGATGCGGGAATGATAGTCGCGATATCTGCACACCCGACATATTTTCTTCTAATGCCCTACTACGAATCGCTTCGTGGGGTCCTTGCTACTTGGTTGCATGTGCC
>NZ_JBAVEJ010000062.1:0-1944 GCF_049587675.1 Sulfuricaulis sp.
AGGCCGTGGTCGCCGTCGCCGGCGCGGCCGGGTTGAGTGACGATCTCGCGCGCCGCGCCTGGTGGGCCATGCCGACCGCCGACATCGCGCGCCGTCTGCTCGAAAAGGATGTCATCGTCAAAGGCAGGATGGGCCAGGAGCTCGCCGCCCATCTGGTGGAGTACCTGCCGTTTGAAACCGAACCGCTGACGGTCATCGCCACCATCCGGCTGATTCTTCAGACCGGGCTGATCGACAGCGAAGCCCGCGAGCGCATCTTTCGTCTCGGCACGCACCGCAACGCCTACCATATCGGCTTTCTCGACGCCGTGCCGGACGACCTGCCCCAGCCGCTGCCGGCACGCGATGACTACGCCGGTTACCGCTACCGGCTGGCCGCGCTCGTCGAACACGGCAATACGCTCGCCGCGTTTCTGGCGAAACTGCTCGATGCTCCAGGCCAGACCTTTCTCGCCGTCTCCGAAACGCAGTTGCAACACCCGGTCGACAAATACACCGTCGCGGCGCTGATGGACATCATCGGGAATTACTTCAGACCGGCGCGATACTCCGCGGAGCCAGCCGGGGAAATCGACGCGGCGTTGCAATGCACGGAAACACTGATGGCCTCCGCGGGCGATGAACTCAAGGCCTTGCTGGAAGGCGTACCGGAGTTAAGGGGGGAAATCGGCGCCATGCTTACTCTGGCACATAGCGGTGAACGGCTGGTCACGCCCATCATCGCCGTCACCACCGCGAGTGGAACGCTGCTGCGCCGCAAGCTCGAACCGGTGGTCGATCCCATGCTGCAGCAATACGCGGTGCTGCGCAAAACCACAGATGCACCGGCAGGCGGTCGTTCGAAACGAAGGATTTCGGGGAGTTAGTATTAATTAATGTAGGGTGAGGCGGAGTTTTCGCCAATGTCCAGTGAACATTGGCGCCGCCGAACGGGTGCAACGTGTTTTGTTGCACCCCGGGCTGCAAGCCCTGCGCACCGCCAGCCGATTTGGTGCGCTTCGCTTCCGCTCAGCACGCCCTGCCTATATTTCTGGAAGGCAATTAGGGCGGTCTACTTCTTGTCCGGATCTTTCTTGATGTTACGGTCGATTTTCGAGATCGGCACGACGACATTCTTTTTCGGCTCATCCACGTAGTGGGGGCGCATGTCCATGCTTTTACCGGCGTCCTCGATCAGTTCACGCTCGCGCGCGGAAACCAGCTTGAGGCACTGGCGTATGCCTTCGATGGTCCGGTCGGACAAGGGGTGCTTCAGGCCCGGCTGGGTGGCGGTGTCCTTCACGACATCGGTCAGCACCAGCTTCATGACTTTCAGAATCTGGAATTCCTTGTTCTCGAGGGGGTTGGTTTGATCGTCGCTCATGTCCTTGCCCTGCCAACGCGGTATGCAGTCGACAGGCCATCGCCTGGATGATCCTGTTGCACCTGGATTGACTATGCGCCGGCAGGTTACAAGGAATGGCGCAGCTTGGCAAATCAGCCGCCGGAGGGATTGGCGGCAACGCTGATAATACGGTAGTTAGGCGTGTACTGATGTTTGTATTGCAGAACCTTTTTGACGTAACTTTCCGTTTCCTCATAGGGAGGAATGCCGCGATATTGTTTCACCGCGTTCTCGCCGGCGTTGTAGGCGGCGATGACCAGCACCGGTCTGTGGTCGAACATGTCGAATAAATATTTCAGGTGCTGCACCGCGGCGCGGATATTCTCGCGCGGATTGTAAATGTCCTGCACGCCATACCGGCCGGCGGTGGACGGCATCATCTGCATCAGGCCCCGCGCGCCCTTGTTCGACACCGCGTAGGGATTGAAGGCCGATTCGGCCTGCATGATGGCCTTGACGAGCGCAAACTCTACACCGTACTCATCGGCATAGCGTCGGATGAGATTGTCATAGGTGGAGGGTGCTTCACGGAACACCGGGCTGTTTTTTTGCGCGGCGAG
>NZ_JBAVEJ010000063.1:0-4624 GCF_049587675.1 Sulfuricaulis sp.
CTTCAGCAGCGCCAGCCGATAGGCGAGCGGGTCCTGGCCGGCGGCGTGCGCCAGCTCGTCGATGAAGCACTCGACGGTGAAGCCGTTCTGCGAGGCGCCGACCGAACGCCACGGGCCGACCGGCACGCCCGGATCCTCCTCGACCTGCTCGACCCGCACGCTTTCGATCGCATACGGAATGGTGACCCCGCCCAGCGCGGTGCGTGGCCCGGCGATGCGCTGAAACCAGGCGCGCGGAAAACCGCGCTTATCGAGTGCGGCGCGCAGCTGCGTGCAGTTGGCCGGGCGATAGAAATCGTGCTGCATGTCGTCTTCACGCGTCCACAGCACCTGCACCGGAGCGCCGACCGCCTTGGAAAGTTGCACCGCCTCGATCACGAAGTCCTGCTGCAGCCGCCGGCCAAAACCGCCGCCGGCAAAGGTGGTGTGAATCTGTACCGCGGATTTCGGCAGACCGCTCGCCTTCGCGGCGGCCGCGCGCGCGCCGGTCTGCGCCTGGGTCGGCGCCCAGACATCGCAACCGTCGCGGCGCACATGCGCGGTGCAGTTCATCGGCTCCATGCAGGCGTGTGCCAGATACGGTGTCTCGTACATCGCTTCGACGACGCGGGTGGCACCGGCGAGCGCTTTATCGACGTCGCCATCATTACGGTCCGCGTTACCGCGGCGCTGCACCGCGGCGCGCAACTGCGTCTGGATCGCGGCACTGTCGAGCTTGGCCTTCGATCCGAAGTCCCATTGCACATTCAGTGCCGCGCGCCCGCGCTGCGCGGACCAGAAACCGTCGGCGACGACCGCGATGCCTGAATCAATCGCCACCACCTGATGCACACCGGCCACCGCGCGCGCCGCGGCGGCGTCGTATCCCTTCGGTTTGCCGCCGAACACCGGGCAGCGCGCCACGACCGCGGTGAACATGCCGGGCACGCGCACATCGCAACCGTATACCGCGCTGCCGTTGACCTTGGCGGGCGTGTCGAGACGCGCCCTGGGCCTGCCGATCAGGCGGAAATCCTTGGGGTCCTTGAGACGGACTTCGGCCGGCGGCGTGAGCTTGCTGGCGGCAGCGAGCAGCGCACCATAGCGCAGCCGGCGACCACTGGACGCGTGAATGACCTCGCTGTTGCGTGCGTGACACTCGCTGGCCGCCACACCCCAGGTCTTGGCGGCCGCCGCGATCAACAACTCGCGAGTGCCGGCGCCGACGCGGCGCAGCGACTCCCAATAGCCGCGCACCGCCGTGCTGCCACCGGTCGACTGCTTGTTGGTGAGCGGGTTGTTGAAGTCGGGATTCACCGGTGCCGGCGCGACCTTGACCTTCGCCCAGTCGGCCTCGAGCTCTTCCGCGAGCAGCATCGGGATCGCGGTCATGCTGCCTTGTCCCAGCTCGGAGGTCGCCACCATCAGAGTGACGGTGTCATCCGGAGCAAGATGTATCCAGGAGTTGGGACTGAAGTGATTGCCGCCGAGCTGATAGCCGTCGCGGGTTTCAGTGGAATTCGACAGGTGAAAACCGATAAGCAGCCCGCCGCCGGCTGCGACGGTTAGTTTGAGGAACTGGCGACGCTCGAGGTCCGTTTCCGCCATGACGCCTCCTGCGCTATCGACCGACTGGGGTCGCCGCCCACCGCATCGATGGCGGCGGGTGACACGCGAATAGTATCAGCAGCGGAATATTAGAGAAAATTCCTCGTTCACCCGGTTTTTCGCGCTTAATTCCTTCGCTCCCTTTTACTAAATGCTGAGCAGGTTTATTAGCGGAAACTGTGACCTGAACAAACCGGTATTTCGTCCAAGAATAAATCGTGACTGGCCTCTTTAATTATCGGCTTCCGGTGAGGGCGGCGAACAACGATAATGGGACGGAGATTACCTGACATGCCCCCGGTACTATCGGTCTTCGCGCTCCGCAAGCAATTCGGCGACAAGCTCGCCGTCGACGGCATTTCGTTCGAGGTCAACCACAACGAGATCGTCGGGCTCCTGGGCCCGAATGGCGCCGGCAAGACCACGACCATCAACATGATCCTCGGCGTGCTCGAACCGACCGCGGGCACGATCCGTATCGAAGGCCGCGACGTGGCCACGCAGCGCGCGCAGGCGCTCGCGTGCACGAACTTCACCGCCGTCTACGCGCCCCTGCCCGGCAATCTCACCGTGTACCAGAACCTGCGCTTCTTTGCCCTGATCTACGACGTCAAAAACAGCGCCGCGCGCATCGAGGAGTTGCTCGAGCAGTTCGACCTCACGGCATTCCGCGACGTGAAATGCGGCCTGCTCTCCTCGGGCGAGCAGACGCGCGCGGCGCTCGCCAAGGCCATGCTCAACCGGCCACACTTGCTGCTCCTCGACGAACCGACCGCCTCGCTCGATCCTTCGAAGGCGCGCGAGATCCGTGCGCAGATCCGCGCGCTCGCGCGCCGCGACGGGGTCGGGGTGCTCTGGACCACGCACAACATGGTCGAGGTCCAGGAGGTGTGCGACCGGGTGATGTTCCTATCGCGCGGGGCGATCCTGCTCGCGGGCGACCCGCAGACGCTGCCGCGCGAGCACGGCAAGAGCTCACTCGAGGACCTCTTTGTCTCCGTCGCGCGCGAGCCGCTGACGCTCGAGGCCGGGTGAGTCGCATGCGCTGGCATCCGGTCTACGCCATCGTGCTGCGCCAGTTCTATCTCATGCGCGGCAGCCCCGCGCGCCTGTTCCCGCTGGTCATGTGGGTCGCGGTCGACATCCTGCTGTGGGGCTTCATCACCAAGTACCTCGAGACTGTCGCCGCACCCGGTTTCAATTTCGTTTCGACGCTGCTCGGCGCGGTGCTGCTGTGGGATTTCTTCGGGCGCGTCATGCTCGGCGTCACCACGACGTTCTTCGAGGATGTGTGGTCGCGCAACTTCCTCAACATCTTCGCCACGCCACTCTCGATCGCCGAGTACGTTGCCGGGCTGGTGCTCACCAGCGTCATCACCAGCTCGCTTGCGCTCGTGATGATGTTCGCACTCGCGACCGCCGCCTTCGGCCTGTCATTCTTCGCCTACGGCGCGATGCTCGCGCCCTTCCTGCTCGTTCTGTTCCTCACTGGCATCGCCCTCGGCATCTTCGGCGCCGCCATCGTCCTGCGCCTCGGGCCGGCCGCGGAATGGCTGATCTGGCCGATTCCAGCGCTGATCTCGCCGTTCGTGGGGGTGTTCTATCCGCTCGCCACACTACCCGGCTGGATGCAGACCATCGCGCACGCGCTCGCGCCTTCGTACGTCTTCGAGGGCATGCGTGCGATCGTCGCGGGCGGGACGTTCCCGGCGACGCACCTCCTATGGGCCGCGGGCCTGTCGGTGCTGTACATCGTGCTGGCCGCCGGATTCTTCGTACGCGTCTACCGCCACGCCGTGCGCACCGGCTTGCTCGCGCGCTACAGCGCGGAGACTGTCAGCTGAGAGAAGGGTGATCTGACCCTGACCTGAATACGGAGCGACGGCTTTGACGAAAGTCAGGATTAAGCGGGCAGAAAATATATCGTGCCTGGCCCCTTTAATTTTACAGCATCCAGAAGGCTACCGGCATGGGCAGAAGACGGGGTATGGTTGGTGGTGCATGCTTGCCCCAGGGTCGAGAGATGAGAAAACTTCCGCTTCAGAACTACCGCTAACATTTACGCACACGCGCATCATTTCAACAACCCCACAGAGCCCGCGGCCCGGTGTCAAATACAGTGTGCAACCTTCGCAACCACCCACGGTCCCACTTAACAAGCCGTGTGGATTTCGTAAGGAGATGACGTGATATTCCGACAACTGTTCGAACCGGTATCGAGCACCTACACCTATCTGCTCGGCTGCGAGAAAACCGGACAGGCGTTACTGATCGACGCGGTGCTGCCCACCTGGCAGCGCGATCTCGAGGAGCTGAACAAACTCGGGCTCAAGCTCGCCTATACGCTCGACACCCACATTCATGCCGACCACATCACCGCCGCGCGCAAGCTTAAAATGGAAGCCGCCAGCCGCATCGCGCATCCGGCGGTCGATAATCTTCCCTGCGTGGACACGCCGCTGACGGAGGACAAGCCGTTCGAACTCGGCAGTATCCGGATAGATCCGTTATTCACGCCGGGACACACCGACGGGCATCACGCCTACCGCGTCAATGGCCGCGTATTCACCGGCGACGCGCTGCTGATCGACGGCTGCGGGCGCACCGACTTTCAAAACGGCGATGCCCCCACGCTCTACCGCAGCGTGCGCGAAAAGCTGTTCGCATTGCCCGAAGACACGCTGGTGTACCCAGCACACGACTACAAAAGCCGGCGCGTATCCAACATCGGCCAGGAAAAAGCACGTAACCCGCGCCTAGGCGGCGACAAAACGCTCGCGGAGTTTGTGAAGATCATGCAGGAACTGAAGCTCGCTTATCCCAAGTTCATCGATTACGCAGTACCGGGCAATCTTAAATGCGGCGTGTGCCCGACCGGCGTGCCGGAAGATTTGCAACAATACTGCGAACAGATCGGCGACAGCCTGCAGGGCTGAATAATTCGGAAATGGGGCGGTGATTGAAGTAAAGTGAAAACAGAACAGATATCGGCGGAAACTGTGACCTGACCGGGGTTTTCGGGGTTAATCCTGTCCAA
>NZ_JBAVEJ010000064.1:0-2888 GCF_049587675.1 Sulfuricaulis sp.
CGGTGCTGGCGATGGCGCTCAATGAAGTGTTCATCCCTTTATTGCAGAAACAGTTTCCGGAGATTGTCGATTTCTACCTGCCGCCCGAGGGCTGTTCCTACCGTGTGGCCTGCGTGAGCATCAAGAAACGCTATGCCGGTCACGCCAAGCGCATCATGTTCGGTGTGTGGTCGTATCTGCGCCAGTTCACCTACACCAAGTTCGTGATCGTCACGGATGACGACATCAACGTACGTGACTGGAAAGAGGTGATCTGGGCCATGACCACGCGCATGGACCCGGTGCGCGACACGCTGCTGGTGGACAACACGCCGATCGATTATCTGGATTTCGCGAGCCCGGTCTCGGGCCTGGGCGGCAAGATGGGTCTCGACGCCACCAGCAAGTGGCCGGGGGAAACCAGCCGTCAGTGGGGGAGACCGCTCGTCATGAATGCCGAGGTAATACAGCGTGTGGACACGCTGTGGCACCAGCTCGGTATAGATTAAACCCCTCAGGTTCGTCTGTGAATCCGGCCTGGTCGGGCACTCATCCGCCCAGCCCTTTCGTTTTATCGTCGTAATGGATGTATTATTGATACGGGCGAGCGCTTCATTTTATTTAGAACTTTGTTTACTTCGCAGGATTGACGCTTGAATCATCAGATTATTTTTGATGCAGAACTGCTCCGCCGTTACGACAAGAGCGGACCACGCTATACCTCGTATCCAACGGCCGTACAGTTCCATACCAATTTCAGCGAAACGGATTATCGTGCATGGGCGAAACGCACGAACGAAGCGTTGCCCCCGCGTCCGCTTTCGCTTTATTTCCACCTGCCGTTCTGCGATACCGTCTGTTTTTATTGTGCCTGTAACAAGGTCGTGACCAAGGACCGCAAGCGCGCCTCGCCTTATCTCGACCGGCTGCATCGCGAGATCGCCATGCAGGGAGAGCTTTTCGACCGCGCGCGCATCGTGGAACAGTTGCACTGGGGCGGAGGAACGCCGACCTTCATCAGCCATGAGGAAATCCAGGAGCTGATGAAAATCACGCGCGAGCATTTCCGGCTGCGCGACGACGATCTGGGCGAATACGGCATTGAGGTCGATCCGCGCGAGGTGCGACCGGAGACACTCGCGCTGCTGCGGAGCCTCGGCTTCAACCGCCTGAGCATGGGCGTGCAGGATTTCGAGCCGGTCGTGCAGAAGGCGGTAAACCGCATTCAGAGCGAGGCCGAAACCTTCGCCGTGCTCAATGAGGCGCGCGCATTGGGCTTCCGCTCTGTCAGCATGGATCTCATTTATGGACTTCCGTACCAGACCGTGGAGAGTTTCGGGCGCACCCTCGACAAGATCATCGGCGCCGGCCCGGACCGGCTGTCAGTGTTCAACTACGCGCATCTGCCGGAGATGTTCAAACCGCAGCGCCGGATTCGCGCGGAGGATCTGCCAAACCCGCAGGAAAAACTCAATATCCTGCAGCTCACCATCGAGCGCCTCACGAAGGCCGGCTATGTGTATATCGGCATGGATCATTTCGCGCGCCCGGACGACGAACTGGCCGTGGCGCAGCGCAACGGCACCCTGTACCGGAATTTCCAGGGTTACTCGACGCACGCCGAATGCGATCTGGTCGCGATGGGCATGACCGCGATCGGCATGGTCGGCGATTGCTACAGCCAGAATCAGAAAACGATGGATGATTATTTTGCCGCGCTCGATGCCGGTCATCTACCGGTGATGCGTGGCATCACGCTCGATGCGGATGACAAATTGCGACGCGCCATCATCACGCAGCTGATCTGTCATTTTTCGCTGGATTATGCAAGGATCGAGCGCGATCACGGCATCCGATTTGCGGATTATTTCGCGCCGGAATTGCGCGATCTTCAATCCATGCAGCAAGACGGCTTGCTGAGTCTCGACGCCGGTTCCATCCATGTGCTGCCCGCCGGCAAGCTTCTCATTCGCAACATCTGCATGGTGTTCGATCGTTATCTGCGGCAGAAGCAGGAACAGCGCTATTCAAAGGTCATTTGAATTCTAGCCGTGGCGTTGGAAAATACCGCCGGTGCAGTCATCAGCCGGTTCAGGCGACGTTCCATGTTCCATGCCGCTGTTGTCGATACCGGGATATTCCAGGCAGGTAGCTGTATTCGATAATCTTTATTGAAAGCCAAAGGAGACTGGTCTCTAAAAAAGACCATTCCCCTGCTCGGGCACGCGGCGCTGGCGCATCAAGTCGCTGACTTTTAACAAAAACTCTCAGGAGGCTAGTCATGTTGGAAGAATTCAAAAAATTCGCCATGCGGGGTAATGTCGTGGACATGGCGGTGGGTATTGTCATCGGCGCGGCGTTTGGCAAGATCGTCAGTTCATTCGTGACTGACGTGCTGATGCCGCCAATCGGCCTGGCCATGGGCGGCATGGACTTCAGCGGCCTGTTCCTCACTCTCGGCAGCGGCAGTTACCCGACGCTCGCGGCTGCCAAGGCCGCGGGCGCACCGACGCTGAATTATGGTTTGTTCATCAACACGCTGATTGATTTCATCATTGTTGCTTTTGCGCTGTTCATGGTGATCAAGGCGATGAACCGGCTGAAGAAGGAAGAAGCGCCGGCCAAGGCACCGGACACCCGGAAATGTCCGGAATGTCTTTCGGAAATACCACTCGCGGCCAAACGCTGTTCATATTGCGCCTCGCCTGTCAGTCGCCCATGAACGACACGGTGGTGGGGGGATACTTGATGCGCATCAGCAGGAATAGGGGAGGGACAGGTTGTCATAAATTGTTTTCAACTTGTCATTACTTGTATTAATGAGCGTGAGTAATATACGACGATTACATCGTATATTATTGATTGGTTGACGTGATGGTTTGAACCCGTATAGTTTGAATGGATTTAAT
>NZ_JBAVEJ010000065.1:0-25795 GCF_049587675.1 Sulfuricaulis sp.
GGAAAATCCCACCGCCGACGCCGGTTAGTCCCGAGACAAAACCGAGAACCGCGCCCACTGGCAGCGCCATCGCCAAACGCGGCGCGGCGCGCATCGGCGGCTCATGACTGGTTAAAAGAAGGCGCCACGCGGCCACCAGCAGCGTGGCGCCGACGAGGTATTGATACGTGCGGTTGTGCAGTTGCCAGGCGCCGCCGATAAATGCGGTGGGTACCGACCCCAGGGCAAACGGCCAGAACAGGCCGGCGTCGAAAAACCCGGCGCGCCACAGGCGCGCGAATACCAGTCCCGCGACCACGATGTTCATGACCAGCGCCGAGGGTTTCATGAGCGCGGCGGAAACACCGAATAGCGCCATTGCCGCGAGATAGCCGGAGGCGCCGCCGTGGCCGACCGAGGAGTAAAGCGCGGCGGCCGCGGCGATCGCCGCGAGCAGCCACAGGAACAAAGTAGGATCGAGCGCTTCCAAGTATCAGCTTTGTGGCGGGAAGGAGTGGGACGTGCTAGAAATCATGCGATGTTGTCAGTGAGGTATCTTATCCTGATTATTCAGACGAAAAAAACCACCGGCGCGATGTTTTTCGCCGCGGTGAGCTGTCTGCTGACGTCCTGTCTCAGCGCGCCTTCGCGCGCGCCGGGCATCGGCGCGCCGGTACCGTGGTCGGCGCTGCCAGGCTGGCAGGAAGACCGGCTCGCGCAAACGTGGCCGGCGTTGCTCAACAACTGCCAGAAAATGCCAGCGCGCGACTCGCGCTGGCAGGCACTCTGTGCCGACGCCGCGTTGTTCCCCGATCCCGACGATGACACGGCGCGCGCTTTTTTCGAAACACGTTTCATCGCGCATGAAGTGGTCGCCGACAATAGTGCTGGTGACGGTTTGATCACCGGCTACTACGAACCCCTGGTGCACGGCAGCCTGGTGAAAACCGGACGCTTCCGTTACCCGCTGTACGGCCGCCCCGACGATCTCGTAACCGTGGAGCTGGGCGAACTCTATCCCGAACTCAAGGGCAAGCGCCTGCGCGGCCGGCTTGCCGGACAGCGCGTCGTGCCCTATTACAGCCGCGCTGAGATCGGCAAAGGAAAACATCCTTCGCAAGACAACGTGATTGCCTGGGTGGACGATCAGGTGGCGCTGTTCTTTCTCGAGATCCAGGGTTCGGGACGCGTGCAGTTGCCGGACGGCCGGTTGCTGCATGTCGGTTATGCCGACCAGAACGGCTATCCTTACGTCGCGATCGGGCGCACGCTGGTCGAGTCCGGTGCCCTGAAACTGGAGGAAGCGACGATGCCGGCCATCCGCGCCTGGCTCAACGCCAATCCGGACGAGGCGCAAGCGGTACTGAACAGCAATCCCAGTTATGTTTTTTTCACCTTGCGTGAGCCAGATGCCACGGGCCCGGTGGGTGCGCTCAACGTGCCGCTGCTGCCGCAGCGGTCGATCGCAGTGGACCCTAATTACATCCCGCTGGGCAGCCCCGTCTGGCTGGATACCACGCTGCCGGGCAGCGAGCCCCGTCCTTACCGGCAACTCGAGTTCGCGCAGGACACCGGCGGCGCGATCCGCGGCCCGGCGCGCGCCGATCTTTTTCTGGGTTTTGGTGAAACGGCCGAACGCCTTGCCGGCGCCATGCGCAGCCGCGGCAGGCTCTATGTGTTGTTGCCGTCGGCTCGTCAGATGAATCAGGCAAGCGCTGAATAAATTAATCAGAGCTTGGGGGGCTAGGGCGCGCGCGCTGCGGCATCGCAACTGCCGGCGCGCGTGACCGGATAAAGTGCCAATTCACCTTCGACCATCACTGTCTCCGCCATCAGCTGCCCCACCGCCAGGACGTTGTCCCGGCGCGGCGGCGAGTGAAGATCTTCCGGCGCGGAATTGAGCCACAGGCCGTGCACCAGCCCGGCACCGGCATCCTGGCGGGACGGCGGAGCGATCAGCATTGACGACAACCAGGCATGGTCGGCCCGCTTCAGGAAAGCATTCGCGGCGACGACGCCGACGACATAGACCCATGCCTCCGGGGCCGATTGCATGGGGCGGGTGTAGTAATACGTGGCGTTTTTGGACACGGGTTGCCCATCAATCGCCGGGCGGGCGATGGCGATAATTCGAAGCGGCGCGAGGCGCACGTAACCGGAGAAAATCACGCCCGCGGAATTTATTTTCGCCAGCGCGTTCCGGAGTTGCGCGAGCGACGTCGGCGACGAGATGCGCCATTGTTGTTCACTCTCGATCCCGAGTGGGACGAAAATGAAACCGTTCGACTGAAAGTAACGGTTGCTGACGGTGTCGTAATATCTAGGCGAACGGTTGTTGGTGTTGCGTATCCATGCGCTCCCGTCCACCGCCACCGCGTCTCCCAGACCTTCCCAGCCGCCGACCGCGGCGGAACCCAGGCCGACGCGAATTTTCTGCGCATCGAAATATATTTCCTTCAGCGCGTCTGGCACCCGTGCCTGCGCACGCGCGGACATGTCGCCGATCACGCAGGGATTTACCGGGCGCCACCACGGCGGCCCGAAAATGATGACGGTGACTACGCCGAGACCGATCAGAATGGCGAGTTTTTTCGCCGCCATCTGAAGTCAGGGAGCGGTCGCCGGGTTTGACCGGTCGCCGCACATACGCAGGATCTCCTCGCCGATCAGCGCGCGTCGCCAGCCACGCGCGAGCGCGCCGGACCGGTCGCCGGCGATCAGCTTGAGCAGTTCGCGGCGCGGGGCCAGCAAGGTTGCGCTGATCTTCATCTGTTCGGCGATTGCGCGCACCCGTGCCTGCAACCGTTCGTACAAGGCCTGCTGCTGGCGGTCGAGACGCTGTGGTTCCACCCACAGCTGCTCAGGCGCGGATGCCTGGCCGCGGCGGATGGCTTCCAGAACGTCATTGCCCCATTTACGCGATGGGGCCCCGCCCATGCCGGCGATGCGGCCGAGTGCCTCCACGGTCGGCGGAGCCGCCAGGGCGGTTTCCATCAACGCGGCATCGGATGCCACCCAGCCGCGCGGCAGGTTGTGCTGTTGCGCAGTAATTTCGCGCCACGCGGCGAGTTCGCGTAATACCATTTGTCCCGCCGGCGGCAAATGGTGTCCCTGCTTTAGGCGCCGGAATGCCTCGCGCGGGGCATTGTGGTAAAGCGCTGGGTCGGTGAGCGCCGCGCACTCTTCGGCGAGCCAGTCGGTCCTGCCTAGCGCATCGAGCTTTTCCCCGAGGCACCGATACACGTCGCGCAGGTATCGCACATCGTCTTCGGCATAGTGCAGCTGATCCGGCGGCAGCGGACGCGCTTCCCAGTCGGCGCGCGTATGCAGCTTGGGGAGCTTGTGACCGGTGATGGATTCCACCAGCGCGCCGTAGCCGATCTGGTCATCGTAACCACAGAGTGAGGCGGCGATCTGGGTGTCGAAGACAGGTAGGGGCGGTGCGCCGCGGATATCGGCAAACACTTCCAGATCCTGGCGCGCGGAGTGGATGACCTTGAGCACGCGCGGCGCATAGATCACCTCGAGCAGCGGCTCGATGGTCGGCATCGACAGGGGGTCGATGCAGGCGATGGCATCCGGCGTGGCTACTTGCACGAGACACAGGCGCGCATAATATGACCGCGTGCGCATGAATTCGGTATCCAGCGCCAGCCACGGGACGTCGCGCAGCTGTTTACACAGCGGCGCGAGCAAGGTTGGTTCTTGAATCAACGGCTCCGGCGGAAAAGCAGACCTATTCGCTTCGCTCATTTGTTCAGTCATCTAAGGAAGCCCTACTCGCTAGCGCTCGTTCGTCTTGCCATATTATGAGAAGACCTACTCCGCTGCGCTCCGTTCGTTCTGTCATAAGACGGCAAAGCCCGACTTCGTAATGGTGCGTTTGATTGGTCATAATCATGAAGTGTATGCATTTCCCGGGAGACTCCCAACATCGGGCAAGAGGCGGCTTTTGGTTTATGATTAGGCCATGAGCCGGCGAGGGTATCAGGCGTGCAGCAGGAAATCAGCGTGGATCGCCGGCACCTTGTTCATGGTTGTCCTCGCTGGCTGTGAACCGTTCTGGAAAACGCCGGAAAGCCGCGCGCTGGATTTCGCCGAGGCCCTGGTGACCATGCCTCCGGACATGCAAAAATTGCATGATATCGCCTATCTCGCCCCCGACCGTAATCCTGAAGACCTGCTCGATGGCTTGTCCGCTCGGGTGGCCTTGGATTTTCTGCGCGCCAAGCAGACTCACGGTGTGGCATTGAAGTTTGCTCTCGGCGAGACGAGGCATATCGATGTTTTGCGACGCGCGGTCTCGGTCCGTGTCAGCTGGCTGCAGCCGGGGACGCCCGCGAACAGCGAAGTTCGGATGCAGATTCAGATCGAGAAAGACGCTCAAGGCCGCTGGTGCATCACGCGCGTCACGGGCGATAATTGAAAGTCGATATGTCGAATTCATGCCGCTGAAAATATACCTGGGTATCTGTCTGCTGCGCGCCAATCCGCAGGATCTGCCGACGTCCAACCGCTTGATGCTGGCAGCGCTCGTCGCCTATGGACTGGCCGACGTCATCGGTGTGCTCGATATATTGCCGCTCGACAGTGCCGTCCTAGCCGCCGTCGTGGACACGCTGCTGCTGATCGTGGCGACGCATGTGGCGCTACACTGGCGTAACGCGGTAAACCGGTTTCCTCAGACACTCTCGGCCCTGGCTGGCTGTGGCGCCCTGCTCTCGTTGCTGGCCTGGGCGGCCGCCGGGCTGACCCGCGAATGGTTGCCGCCGCCGTGGGTATGGGCGCCCTTTCTTCTGTGGTATACCTTGGTCTTCGGCCACATCCTGCGTAATGCGCTCTCCCTGGCTATGCCGGCAGGCGTGGTGGTGAGTCTACTGTATATAATCCTGTCCATGGGCGTGACCGGCTTGTTCGTCAACCCTGCACCAGTGGCAAATTAATCAATGCATATTCATATTCTGGGTATCGGCGGAACTTTCATGGGTGGTTTGGCGTTGCTCGCGCGCGACCTGGGCCATGAAGTCACCGGCTCGGACGCCAAGATCTATCCGCCCATGAGCACGCAGCTCGAAGCCCAGGGCATACGGCTGATGGAAGGCTATGAGCCGGCGCATCTCGACAGTGCCAAGACCGACCTCGTGATCATCGGTAATGCGCTGTCGCGCGGCAATACGCTGGTGGAGGCGGTGCTCGATCGCGGCTTGCGCTATACCTCCGGCGCGCAGTGGCTCGCCGAGAACGTTTTGCCGGGACGCTGGGTGCTGGCCGTCGCTGGCACGCATGGAAAAACCACCACCGCTGGCATGCTCGCCTGGATTTTGGAGCATGCCAAGTTAAAGCCCGGTTTTCTGATCGGCGGCGTGCCGGAGAACTTTGGCGTCTCGGCGCGTCTCGGCGCCGAGCCCTTCTTCGTCATCGAGGCGGATGAATACGACACGGCGTTTTTCGACAAGCGCTCGAAATTTATCCATTACCGCCCGCGCACTGCGATTCTGAACAACCTGGAATTCGATCATGCCGATATTTTTCCCGACCTGGCCGCGATCGTGCGCCAGTTCCACTACTTCGTGCGCACCGTGCCGGGTTCGGGCCTGCTGGTGGTGAACGCGCAGGACAAAAACCTGTCAGAGATGCTGACAATGGGTTGCTGGACCGGCGTGGAGCATTTCGGCGCGGAGGATGGCTGGCAGGCCGTCCCGCGCAACCCCGAGGCCAGCCAGTTCCAGGTGTTGTTTAAAGGACAGAACCATGGCGAGGTCGTGTGGGAGCTGCTCGGGAGCCATAACACAGCCAATGCGCTCGCGGCTATCGCCGCCGCACGCCACGCCGGGGTACCGGTCAAGACGGCACTGGCGGCGCTGGCGAAATTCCGCAATGTCAAACGCCGGCTGGAAGTGCGCGGTGCGGTGCGTGGCATCACCGTGTATGACGATTTCGCGCATCATCCGACGGCGATTGCCGCGACGCTTCAGGCGTTGCGCGCGCGGGTGGGCAACCAGCGCATTCTGGCGGTATTGGAATTGCGCTCCAACACCATGCGCATGGGAGTGCACCGCGATACGCTGGCCGGCTCGTTCGTGCAGGCTGACAAGGTGCTGATGCTCAAACCCGCCGACCTCAACTGGAACCTGGACCGGGTGACGGGCGCGCTGAAGGGACGCGGACAGGCTTATGCGACGGTGGAAGAGATCATCGTGACGCTGGCCAGGGAGACGCAACCGAATGATCACGTGTTGATCATGAGCAATGGCGGCTTCGATAATATCCACGCGCGGCTGCTCGAGCGTTTGCAGTCCCGGATTGCGTAGCCGCCCCGGATTTTTTACGCTTACATATCGATCTTACGGAGAAATGAAATGCGACGACTGATGGGTGGATGCTTGGCGATGCTGATGCTGTTTCCGATCCTGGCCCGGGCCGAATTCACGGAAGGCCGGCAGTACATGCAAGTGCCGTTTCCGACGCCGGTCGAGACCGGGAACAAGATCGAGGTGCGCGAGCTTTTCTGGTACGGCTGTTCGCACTGTTATGCGCTGGAACCGGGACTCTTGCGCTGGCTCAAGAAGCTGCCCGCGAACGCCCAGTTCGTGCGCACGCCCGCCACCGCCGCGCCGCACTGGCAGATCCATGCTCAGGCCTATTACACGTTCGAAGCGCTGGGTGCGATGGGAAAACTGCATGATGCTTTCTTCAAGGCGGCGCAGGAACAGCCGGGCGTTGTCGCTGATGAAAAAGGCATTACTGACTTTGCCGCGCGCCACGGCATCGACCGCCAGAAATTCACAGAGGCTTTCAATTCCTTCGGCGTGCGCCTGAAGCTCGAGAAGGCCAAACAGGTCAACCAGGACCTCAACATCAACTCCGTGCCCACGCTGGTGGTGGATGGAAAATATCTCACCAGCGCCGCCATGGCCGGCGGCGAAGAGCCCCTGTTCAAGCTGCTGGATCAGCTGATCAGCAAGGCCGCCAAGGAACGCAACAAGAAGGCCGCCAAACCCTGATATTCCGGGGCCGTGGCTGGGGGTTGTCCGTCCCGCTATCCGCCCATCATTTTCAGGGGATTCAGCTTTTCATTGCGTGCCATGGTAACGGCCGGGGCGGCCAGACCTGCTAAGATAGATTTGAACATGCGGCACCTCCGGTTGCCCCGCCATTCCCGCTGCCATGGATAGAAAGCGAACGAACCCTACCGCCGAGGACAACAGCCTGAACGCCCTGTGGCGTTCTTCGCCGCTCGCATCGGGCAACGCTGCGTACCTCGAGGATCTCTACGAACAGTTTCTGAGCGACTCCGCCTCCGTGGCGCCCGCCTGGCGCCGCTACTTCGAAGCCCTGCCGCGCGTGGACGGTGTAGCACAGGACATTCCGCACTCCGGGATTCGCGATGAATTCCGTCGTCTCGCGCACCAAACGCATCCCGCGGCCCCGCAGCGCCCATCGCAAGCCGCGGAGCCGATTGAGTCGGCGCACAAGCAGGTCAAGGTACTGCAGCTGATAAACGCGTACCGTTTTCGCGCGCATCAGGTTGCCCGACTCGATCCGCTCGGGCTCCGTGAGGCGCCCAACATCCCTGAACTCGATCTGCGTCACTACGGTCTCAGCGAGGCCGATCTCGAAACGGTGTTTGAAACCGGATCTCTGGTCGGGCCGCGTCAGGCCAGCCTGCGCGAAATTCTTGCCCAATTGCGTGCCACCTATGCCGGCACCATCGGCGCCGAATACATGCACATCACCGATACCTCTGAAAAGCGCTGGGTGCAGAGCAGCCTTGAGAGTGTGCATGGGGTGCCGGACTATCCGCCCGAGGTGCGGCGCAACCTGCTCGGACGACTGACGGCGGCCGAAGGGCTGGAGCACTATCTGCACACCAAGTACGTGGGGCAGAAACGGTTTTCACTGGAGGGAGCCGAAAGCCTGATTCCCATGCTGGATGAACTGATCCAGCGCGCCGGTGGCTTGGGCACGAAGGAAATCATCATCGGCATGGCGCATCGCGGACGGCTGAACGTACTCGTCAATATCCTGGGCAAAAGTCCGGCGGATCTGTTTCGCGAATTCGAAGGCAAGGTACAGCACAGCGGCACGGGCGACGTGAAATACCATCAAGGCTTCTCCTCCGATGTGGGCACCGCCGGTGGACCCGTGCACGTGGCGCTTGCTTTCAATCCCTCGCATCTCGAAATCGTCGGGCCGGTGGTGCAGGGCTCGGTGCGCGCGCGCCAGGAACGGCGTCGCGACCGGCTCGGAAACCGGGTGTTGCCCGTCGTGATTCACGGCGACGCCGCGTTTGCCGGCCAGGGCGTGGTGATGGAGACGTTCAACATGTCGCAGTCGCGCGGCTACTCGACCAAGGGCACGGTGCACATTGTGCTCAACAACCAGATCGGATTCACCACCAGCCATCAGCAGGACGCGCGCTCGACGCTCTATTGCAGCGATATTGCCAAGGTTGTCGGCGCGCCGATCTTTCATGTGAACGGCGACGACCCCGAAGCGGTGCTGTTCGTTACCCAGATCGCTTTCGACTATCGCATGACGTTCCATAAGGACGTGGTGATCGATCTTTACTGTTATCGTCGCCACGGTCATTCCGAGGCCGACGAGCCGACCGTGACACAGCCACTCATGTACCAGCGCATCCGCGCGTTGCCGACCACGCTCGCGCTTTACGCGCAGCGCCTGGCGCAAGCGCGGATCGCCACCGCCGACGAGGCCGCGGAAGTCGGGCGGGAATATCAGCAGCAACTGGAATCCGGCGTCTGCGCCGCGCCGCGAATCCTGCCGCGGGAAAAGGCGGAATACGCCTACAGTACGGACTGGAGCCCGTACGTGGCCGGGCGCTGTGAGCCCGGCACCGACACGCGCGTGACCCTCGACACGGTCCGCGGCCTTACCGAGCAGATGTTGCACATTCCGGAAGGTCTGGAGCTTCACCCCCAGGTCACCAAGATCTACGAGGCGCGGCGCAAGATGGCCGCCGGCGCGCTGCCAGTGGACTGGGGCTTCGCCGAAAACCTCGCCTACGCGACACTGCTCAAGGACGGTTACGGTGTGCGACTTTCGGGACAGGATTCGGGGCGCGGCACGTTTTTTCACCGCCATGCGGTGGTATACAACCAGAAGGATGGCACGGGCTATTTGCCGCTGCGCAATCTTTACGAAGGTCAACCGCGCTTCATCGTCATCAACTCGCCGCTCTCGGAAGAAGCCGTGCTCGCCTTCGAGTACGGCTATGCCACGGCCGATCCCAAAACACTCACCATCTGGGAGGCCCAGTTCGGCGATTTCGCCAACAACGCGCAGGTGGTGATCGACCAGTTCATCAGCTCGGGCGAACAGAAATGGAACCGCTTATGCGGCCTCACGCTGTTCCTGCCGCACGGCTACGAAGGCCAGGGCCCGGAACATTCCTCGGGGCGGCTCGAACGCTACCTCCAGCTGTGCGCCCAGCAGAATATGTTCGTGTGCGTGCCGACGACGCCGGCGCAGTTTTTTCATCTGTTGCGCCGCCAGATGCTGTGGTCGTGCCGCAAGCCGCTGGTGGTCATGACGCCGAAAAGCCTGCTGCGCCACCGGCTTTCGGTGAGCAGCCTCGAGGATTTGACACTCGGTCGCTTCCGGCCGGTGTTGTTCGAGACCGAGGCGCTTGAAGATGCCGCCGTGAAGGAGATCGTCCTGTGCAGTGGCAAGGTCTATTATGATCTTGTCGAGCGGCGGCAGAAACTGGGACGACGCGACGTCGCGATACTGCGAATTGAACAGCTCTATCCGTTTCCGGAGGAGGAATTGAAGCAGGCATTTCAGCGTTATCCCGCCGCGCGCCGTTTCATCTGGTGCCAGGAAGAGACACGCAACAAGGGCGCCTGGTACCAGACCCAGCATCGCCTGTGGCGCTCGATCCCGAAGGGTGCGACGCTCGAATACACCGGCCGGCCGACATCCGCGGCGCCGGCCGTGGGCAGCTATCCGTTGCACATCAGCCAGCTGAACGAGCTGCTCGATCAAGCTCTGGGACCGGTGGCAAGTGATTCGGCGCAAGGAGAGGATGGAAAACGATGAGCACGAACATCACGGTTCCGGTTTTTCCGGAATCAGTGACCGAAGGAACGATCCTGACCTGGCACAAACAACCGGGTGAGTTGGTTGCGCGCGGCGAGCTGCTCGCCGAGGTCGAGACCGACAAGGTGGTTTTCGAAGTCCCGGCGCCCGTGGACGGCGTACTGACCGAGATCACCATGCCGGCCGGTACCACCGTAAAATCCGGCGAGGTGGTGGGACGTTTGGATAAATCCGCCACGATGATCCCGAAACCGTCACCGGTCGCGAGCGAGCCCATCCCGAAAGCGGCGATTGTCATGCCCGCCGCGAAACGATTAATGGACGAACACGGACTGGATGCGCGCCAGCTGTCAGGCAGTGGCAAGGGCGGGCGTGTACTCAAGGAAGACGTACAAAAGCAGCTCGACATGACAATTTTGCCTGAGACAAAATTGGATGCACGCAGCGCCCCCGCGGTGCGCTCGCCAGGGATGACGCGCATCAACGACCCCACGCCGATGGCAACCAAGCCGAAACCGGAGTCCGCCGTAACGGCGAAGCCCCCCAAGTTACAGTCTGTGGAGGCTGGTGACCGCCCCGAGCGGCGCGTGCCCATGACGCGGCTGCGCGCGCGCGTCGCCGAACGGCTGGTCGAAGCGCAGCGTACGGCGGCGATTCTCACGACGTTCAACGAGGTGAACATGCAGCCGGTGATGGAGCTGCGCGCGCGCCATCGCGAGCGCTTCGAGCAGGAACACGGTGTGCGTCTCGGTTTCATGTCGTTTTTCGTGAAGGCCGCGATCGAGGCGCTGCGGCATTTTCCCGAGGTCAACGCTTCGATCGACGGCCACGACATCGTTTACCACGGCTTCTACGACATTGGCATCGCGGTCGGCACTCCGCGCGGGCTGGTGGTGCCGGTGCTGCGCGATGCCGACCGGCTTACGATGGCCGAGATCGAATCGCGCATACGCGACTTCGGCGAACGCGCGCAGAACGGGCGGCTGACGCTCGAGGAAATAACCGGCGGTACGTTCACGATCACCAACGGCGGGGTGTTCGGTTCGCTGCTGTCCACGCCGATCCTGAACCCGCCGCAGGCCGCGATCCTCGGCATGCACAAGATCCAGGAACGACCGGTGGCGGAAAAGGGCCAGGTCGTGGTCCGGCCGATCATGTATCTCGCGCTGTCCTACGATCACCGCCTGATCGACGGGCGCGAGGCGGTGCAGTTTCTGGTGATGATCAAGGAACTGCTGGAAGACCCGGCGCGGTTGCTGCTGGAAGTGTGACCATGAGCGAGCGTTTCGATGTGGTGGTGATCGGCGCCGGGCCGGCGGGCTACACGGCGGCGATCCGGGCGGCCCAGCTCGGCCTGAAGGTGGCCTGCGTGGACGATTGGCGCGACACCCAGGGCGGTCCGGTCCTCGGCGGCACCTGCCTCAACGCCGGCTGCATTCCCTCCAAGGCGCTGCTGGAGACCTCCGAGCTTTATCTCCTGGCGCGCGATCACGGCCCCGCGCACGGCCTCAGGTTCAAGGAACTCTCTCTCGACCTAACGGCCATGATGGCGCACAAGGACAAGGTGGTGTCCGAGCTCACGCGCGGCATCGCCACGTTGTTCAAGGCCAACGGCGTGACCTGGATTCCGGGACACGGAAAACTCCTGGCGAAGAATATCGTGGAAGTTTCGGGCCAGTCGGCGCAACAACTGCAGGCCGAGCACGTGATTCTGGCCAGCGGTTCGACGCCGGTGAACCTCAAGAGCGCTCCATTCGACGGACAGCGCATTGTGGATTCGCAGAGTGCGCTGGCGTTCAAGGACGTGCCGCAGCGTCTCGGCGTCATCGGCGCCGGTGTCGTCGGGCTCGAACTTGGCAGTGTGTGGCGCCGTCTCGGCGCGGAGGTGGTGCTGCTCGAGGCGCAGGAGAATTTCCTTTCCATGGCCGATGAACAGGTCGCGCGCGAGGCCCTCAAGCAGTTCACCGCCGAGGGGCTCGACATCCGTCTCGGCGCGCGTGTGCTCCACAGCCAGGTAGAAAAGAATGCGGTGACGGTACGCTATCAGGACAAAGACGGCGAAAACGAGGAAAGCGTGGAGCGTCTCATCGTTGCCGTCGGACGGCGACCCAACACCGACGGGCTGTTCGCCGCGGAAACCGGGCTGCTGCTCGACGAGTGGGGTTTCGTGCACGTGGATGAACACTGCCGCACGAATCTTCCCAATATCTATGCCGTCGGTGACGTGGTGCGCGGTCCGATGCTCGCGCACAAAGGCATGGATGAAGGCGTCATGGTTGCCGAGCGTATCGCCGGACACAGCACCACGGTGAATTACGACCTGGTCCCTTCGGTCATCTACACCCAGCCCGAGATCGCCTGGGTGGGGAAGACCGAGCAGACGCTGAAAAGCACGGGCGAGTCCTATCGGGCGGGAGTCTTTCCATTCGCCGCGAACGGCCGCGCCAAGGCCATGGGCGAGGCGTCCGGGTTCGTCAAGATACTGGCCGACGCACGCACCGACCGAGTGCGCGGCGTGCACATGGTCGGACCGGTGTGCTCCGAGCTGATCGCCGCCGCGGGACTGGCCATGTCTTTCGGCGCGTCCAGCGAGGACATCATGCTCACGATGTTCGCCCACCCGACGCTTTCAGAAGCTTTTCACGAGTCGGCGCTGGCCGTCGCCGGCCGTGCCATTCATCTCGCACAACCGAGGCATCCGAAAACGTGAACGCCGCCGCTGGACAGCTGGCTTTGAATGGACGCAGGGTAATAACAGCATGAGTGCGATTCGCCGCCGAGTGGCCGACCGCACGAATCAGCGGTTCAGCGCGTGTCGGGAGGAAGCGGGGTGTTGAATCTGAGCCCGCTCTTTCTCGCCAAAGTGTTGGTCGCGGCGGTGATCATCGGGGTGGCCGCGGAGGTTGCCAAGCGCAATCCGTTCTGGGGCGCAGTGATCATTGCGTTGCCGCTTACTTCAATCCTCGCCATGGGCTGGCTCTATGCTGATACGCGCAACGAAATGCTGGTGACGAAGTTTGCGCGCGACAATTTCGTCTGGAGCGAAATTGGGCGCACGTAGTGCGCCCGAAGGGCGAGCCACAGGGATGTGGCGAGTCACATTTTCGTGGTCGTGCCGGTATCGCTGGTGTTTTTTGTGCCGTTTCTGCTCGAAACCAATACCCGTCTCGGTTTCATCGCCAATATGTGCATCGGTCTGGCATTGCTTGCCGTTGGCGTGTGGGTGCTGCGCCGGTTAATTCACTGACCGGCGATGCGTTACCGCAGGAAATAACGCGGGCTAGCCGCCAGGCATCAACGACGACGGTATCGCTTGGTGCTCGGACGCTTCAGATGACGCGTTTGTTTTTTGCGGCTTTTTTGCGCTGTTTTCTGGATGTTGCACTTTTCGTGCTGGATAAGCTGCCAGTCATGCAGCAGTTCGGTGAAGGGTTCCACCGCGAGCGGTTTGCTGCAGAAGTAGCCCTGGCTGATGTCGCAGCCCTGGTCACGCAGGTACCCGAGTTGTTGGCTGGTTTCGACACCCTCGGCGATGACCTTGATGCCGAGCGTGTGGGCCATGACGATGATGGCGCGCACGATGCCCGCGCCGTAGCGGTCGTGGGCGATGTCCTTCACAAAGCTGCGATCGATTTTCAGGAAATCGATCGGGAAACGCCTGAGGTAACTCAGCGACGAATAGCCGGTGCCGAAGTCGTCCAGGGAGAACAACACGCCCAACGCCTTCAGTTCATTCAGGATCTTCTCCACCGCCTCCATATCATGCATCAGCAGGCTTTCGGTCAGCTCGAGATCGAGATACTGGGGTTCCAGGCCGGTGTCCCTGAGAGCCCGTTTGACGACATCCGCGAAATTTTTTTGCTGCAGTTGCTTGCTCGAGAGATTCACCGCCACGTGCAGGGAAGGGAAACCGGTAGCGTGCCAGACCTTGATCTGGGCACAGGCGGTGCGCAGCACCCACTCGCCGATGGATACGATCAATCCGGTTTCTTCGGCGAGCGGGATGAATTCCATCGGCGGAATCAGGCCGTATTCCGGGTGCTGCCAACGCAACAGCGCCTCCATGCCCACGATGAGCCCGCTTTGCATGTTCACCAGCGGCTGATAGTGCAGCACGAATTCCTCGTGCTCCAGCGCACTCCGCATGCCGGTCTCCAGTTCCAGCTGGCGTGCGGCACGGGCATTGAGTTCCGCGGTGTAGAACTGGAAATTGTTCCGCCCCAGCGACTTGGCGTGGTACATGGCAGTGTCCGCGTTTTTCAGCAGGTTCTCGGTGTTGTTGTCGTCGAAGGGGTAGAGCGTGATGCCGATGGAGGGTGACGCGAACAGGTCGCGCCCGGCGATGCGGAACGGCGCAATGAACTGGTCGAGGATTTTCTGCGCCACGCGCGCCACGTCGTCCACGTCTGCCACATTGGCGAGCACGATGGTGAACTCGTCGCCCCCGAGGCGCGAGATGATATCGCCGGGACGCACGCTGGCCTTGAGGCGCTCGGCCACGTTCTTGAGCAACGCGTCGCCCACATCGTGCCCCAGAGTGTCGTTGATGTTCTTGAAGCGGTCGAGATCGAGAAACATGACCGCCACCAGCCGGTCGCGGGCATCCGCCTCGGCCATGGCCCAGCTCAGGCGTTCGTTGAGCAGCTGGCGGTTGGGCAGACTGGTCAGGGAATCGTAATATGCGAGGTAGCTCAGGCGCTCTTCAGTGCGCTTGCGTTCGGTGATGTCCTGGATGATGGCTACGAACACCGGCGGGTGCTCGCTTCGCGAAAGGTGCAGGCGCACTTCCACCGGGTAGGTGCTGCCGTCCTTGCGACGGTGTGTCGTGACGAACGCCACCTGTTCCTCCTGGCCGTTTCGCAATGGAGCCAGAAGCGCCTCGAAGCTGTCCCGGGTGAGTTCCGGTTTCAGGTCGAGCGGGGTGAGTGCTTTCAATTCCTCCATCGTGTTATCCAGGTTGCGTTGCGCCCCCTGGTTGACCTGGATAAAGCGCAGAGTGTCCGCGTCGAATACGTAAATCTCGTTAGATGAACCATCGAGAATCCGGCCTAAGCGGGAGAGCATGTCCTCCGCCCTTTTGCGCTCCGTAACATCCAGCAGGACGAACAAAAGGGTTTCGACATCTCCGCCGCCGCCTTTCAGTGGGTGCAGGGTCCAGTCCCAGTAAGTCACGCCCCATTCGGGATGGTCCGGAAACTCAAACGGCTTCGACAAGATCGTGAATGGCTCACCGGTTTGCACCACATGCCGGAAAATGGCCTCGTTTCCCTCGTGCGGGTACAAGTGAAAATGGTTTTTTCCCGGGAAGTATTCGGGTGGAAAACCGCAAGTTTTGGCATAAGCCTGGTTCACGCGGATGAAATTGAAGTCCCGGTCGAGGTAAACCAGGCAGAAATGCGCGCTGTCAAAAATCCGTTCCAAGATTTCGTTGTTCTCGCGCAATGTCTTTTCCGCCCACTTGCGCTCGGTAATGTCCTCGGAGATACCCAGCAGATAAAGCGGATTTCCGGTTTCATCCAAGATCGGGATTTTTTTGGTGTGCAGGAGGCGCACGCCTTTGTGCTTGGTGTGAATCGTCTCTTCGGGAATGTCGTGCAGCACGTTCTTGCTCAGGACATCCCTGTCCTTGGCGGCGAAAAAGTCCGCCTCTTCCTTGGGGAAGAAGTCGTGATCATTTTTGCCCAGCATCTCGTCACGGGAGTAGCCGAGCAATTCCTCGGCAGCCTTGTTGAAGCGTACGAAGCGCAGCTCTTGCGCGTCCTTGACGAACAGCATGTTGGGTAAGTTTTCGATTATGGAATTGAGAAAGACCTGCATGCGACGGCTTTCCTGTTCCAATTTCATGCGCTCAGTGATGTCCTTGCCGGTGGAGACGAAATGGGTGATGCGCCCGGCGCCGTCCTTGAGCGGCGTGATGGTTTTTTCCTCGTGGTATAACGAGCCGTCCTTTCTGCGATTGATCAACCGTTCTTGAAAAACCTCGCCGCGGGAAATGGTGCTCCAGAGTCGTTCGTAGAACGGCTTGTCATGCTTGCCGGACTTGACGATGCTGGATTTCTTTCCGACCGCTTCTGCTCGCGTGTATCCCGTGATCGCTTCATAGGCCGGGTTGATGTACTGGATGATGCCGTCTTGGTCGGTGACCACCACAGTATCCGCCGTCTGCTCGACAATGCTGGAGAACTTGCGCTCCCCAGCCTCCGTTTGCATGCGATCGAGTTCCGCCGCAGCACGCGCGGAAAAAATCTTGAGCATGGACTTAGCCGGTTCTTCGCTGGGCATGGACCGGCTGTGCATTACCGCGAGCAGCCCAAGTGGTTGCTGGACCGAGCCGAACAGGGGATGGCCGATGTAGCTCTCGATTCCCATCTCCACCAGCATGCGGTTTTCGGGGAACAGGCTCTGAACATCGCGGGGGTAGTGGCAGGGTTCCCGGCCCACCACGTTTTCGCATGGACTGCCGTGGAGATGGTAGCTGAAGTTCTCCACGATTTTGCCGCGGACGCACACGGCCATGACATGGATGCGATTGGGGTCTTCGGCACCCAGCCGACCGATAAAAGCGAAATCTACTTCCAGCATCCGGCACAAAGCCGCCGCCAAGCCGCGGAAGAATTCTTCTCCGCTCGCCGTCGAAATCACCTGGGCGATCTCGCGCAATATGATGTCGCTTGAATCTGGGCTCATGTGCGCCTTACTGTTACCTAACTGGCTACGCTGCAGCGTACGGTACCGGGCTCCGCCGTCTTCGGCGGTCATGTGGAATTGACCACGGCACAGATCCCGGTTTCTTGCTTTGTGTAACCCTGTTCCAGTGGCTTTCCCCTATGGATTTGTATACGTATTTTGTATACGTCTACAGGCAAACTTTAGACCAGTTTCGTGTGGTTCCACATGTGCAAAAAGTGATCGGTTTCAAGGTATTGGGAACCCGCCAGATTTAGGGGAATAACAACGTTGAACTTGGTCGGAGCTTTGAATAACTTCGAGGAACCCGATATAAAACAAAAGCCCCGCAAGGGGGCTTTTTTTATATGGCGCGCCCTAGAGGATTCGAACCTCTGACCTTCAGCGTCGGAGGCTGACGCTCTATCCAGCTGAGCTAAGGGCGCGTAATGGACAATAGTAACACTCGGAATCTCAGCCATCGAAATACTTCGCTCCAGCCGTTGACCATCGTTGTCGTGCACAGCGCCATTCCTGGTGCCGGACTTCCACGAAATCCCCATCTTGCCTGAAGAATTGCGGGCGCATGGCGCTTGATCTTGGTCATTTTCAGGCTGGAACGGATCAGCAAGAATATCTGTTGAAATAAACAGCGTCCATGCAGTGTTTTTCGAGGGTGTTTTTTCAAAGTGAATATTAGGTTATACTAATACAGCAAATTCAGGGTTCCGCCACTCGGCGGGCAGAGTGAAACTTCAACATAGAAATGGGTAGGGTAAACAATGACTGATCGTGCATTTCTGAAATCATTCGCGGGTCTGATCGTCGCGCTGGTGGCGTTGACGGTTGTCCTTTTCGTCGTTGCGCAAATCATCGGCGGCAAGACGTCGAAGACCGTCGAAAACACGGCCGATGCCAAGGCGGTCGCCGAACGCATCAAGCCGGTCGGCGAACTGACTGTCGGCGCGGTTCAAGCGGAGAAGGTGGCCACCACCTCTTCGAATGCAGTGATGGACGCCATCATTCCTTCCGCGAATGCCGCGGGGGCGGATGACAACAAGGGCAAGAAGCTTTATGACACCACCTGCATGGCCTGCCACGCCGCCGGTGTCGCCGGCGCGCCGAAGCTGGGTGACAAGGCTGCTTGGGCACCACGTATCGCGCAGGGTATGGATACTCTGCATACCCACGCGCTTAAGGGCTTCCAGGGCAAGGCTGGTATGATGCCCCCCAAGGGCGGCAACATGAGCGCCAAGGATGAAGATGTGAAGGCGGCCGTCGATTACATGGTGTCGCAGAGCAAGTAAGTCTGTTTTTTTTCAGTAATAAAAAAGCGGCCGGAAGGCCGCTTTTTTATTTGCCCCTTTCATCGCTACGCTTCCCTGCTTCGCTCGACAAATTCACTCGCCGCGACATAGCCTGCGGGACCTTTGTACCGTTTCCGAATGCGAGACATCGATATTGTCGCCACCAGAGGACCGACGATCTTGGGTCAGCTGTATGACTTCGCCGGCGATAGGTTGCCCAAATCCGGCTGAAACATGAAACTGGTCAGCACCTAAATTGAAACCGCCGGGGCACGCAACAGTGTAAGAATAAACACATAGGTCTGACGCTCTCGGAGCATGGAATACCCTGATAACGTTGGATGGCGCATTACCAGGAGTCGACATTTTTTACTTAAGGAACCGACGGTTGGCATGATACTGCTGCGTCAGTCACGCACAATCCCCCGGGCTTCCTTCCCAAGCAGATCGCGAAAAACGATTGAACTCATGCGGTTCTGGATCCCGCTGCGTCCTCTGTTGCATTGACGCACTATCGGTTGCGCGCTAGATTGACACGGTAAACAGGCATTGAAACTTTTCTACATCTCTTTGGCGCGACCGATATTTCTCTCCGTTCCGCAGCGAAGAGAGAGCGGTGAAGAATAATGCGTCCGAAAACCCTCAAGTTCAAAGTCGGGGTTTATGTGGCGACCACCCTGACAGTCGCGATGCTTGTATTCACCCTGCTGGTCGTCCGCTACCAGCGGACAGAACTCCTCCAGGAAGCAGTCAGGCACGTCAACCAACTCTCCGAAATGCTCATCAAGAGCACCCGTTTCGCCATGCTTCAGAATCAGCCTGCTTATGTAAAGAGCATAATTCAGGATGTGAGCAAACAGACAGGAATTGCCAAGGTCAGAGTACTGAACAAGGACGGCAAAATTATTCACTCGACCTACCTGCCTGAACTCGGGCTGAAAGTGGACCGGAAAGCCGAAGGCTGTTCCCAATGCCACGAAAGCGAAAAACCGCTGGAACAGCTTCCCATGCGCAACAAGGACCGGGTTTTCAATGCTCCGGAAGGTGGACGCCTGCTAGGCAATATGGCCGTTATCCGCAATGAGCCGTCGTGCTATACCGCCGCCTGCCATGAGCACAAGCAAAATCAGTCGGTCCTCGGCATTCTGGATATCGTCTATTCGCTCGACGAGATCGATCAGACCACACGGAAGAATACGGTCACCATTGTTATCTTTTCCCTGGGATTCATCATCTTTGCATCGATCTTCGTAAGCGTTTTTGTGCGTCGCTTTGTTTATACGCCGCTGCGTGACCTGGAAGCCGGGGCCAAGCGGCTCTCCTCGGGAAATTTGGAACAACTGATCCCGGTGCGGAGCGAAGACGAGTTCGGCCAGTTGGCGACCTCATTTAACGCCATGACAGTGGCCCTCAAGAATTCCCAGGTGGAGTTGCAGGAGTGGGGCCGCACGTTGGAACAGAAGGTGCAAGAAAGAACCAAGCAGCTCCGCATCGCGCAGGCCGAGACCGCGCGCGGGGAAAAACTGGCCTCCGTTGGGCTGCTCGCCGCCGGCATTGCACATGAGCTCAATAATCCGTTGACCGGCATCCTCACCTTCTCGCACTTTATCCGGAAAAAGATGCCGGACGGAAGCCAGGAGGCGGAAGACCTGGACCTCATCATCCGGGAGACCAAACGATGCGCCGCCATTATCCGACGGCTGCTCGACTTCGCCCGTGAAAAGGCCCAGGAAAAGAAATACGCCGACATCAACCGACTCATTGAAGTCACGGAGCGTCTGATCGAATGGCCGGCACATCTGAGCGACATTGCAATCAGCATGGACCTCGACCCTGATCTGCCGCCGGTCTGGGTCGACGAGGATCTGATAAGTCAGGTCATCTTGAACATGCTCACCAACGCCCAACACGCCATCACGGAAAAGGGCAAAATCACCATTCGCAGCCGACGTTGCCTGAAGGCGAGCAGCACTGAACCGAACGCCGAGCCAGTGCCCATGGTGGAAATCTCGATCATCGATACTGGCTGCGGCATTCCGGAGGAAAACCTTCAGCGGATTTTCGATCCGTTCTTCACTACCAAGGAAGTAGGCAAAGGCACGGGACTGGGGCTATCCATCAGCTATGGCATCGTTACGGCCCACGGCGGAACGATCGAAGTGGAAAGCAGAGTCGGCACGGGTACCACCTTCCGGATCTATCTGCCTATCGAACCCCGCCCTGACGATGCGGCGAAAAAAATTAATGAGGAAGCTCAATGAGCCGCAAGATACTGATCGTTGACGACGAGGAAATCGTCCTTAAAAGTTGCCTTCGCATTCTCGGCGATGGCGACTATGAGGTGGAGGCTGTCCAGGACGGCCTGGAGGCGCTGCGAAAAATCGAAGCAAGTAGTTACGATATACTTATCCTGGATATCATGATGCCGAAGATCGACGGCCTGGAAGTGCTCCAACGAGTGAAGGAGATGCATCCGGACATCGACATTATCATGATCACCGGACTGTCCCAGATCAAGACCGCCGTGCGGGCCATGAAGCTCGGGGCTTTCGACTACTTGCCCAAACCCTTCGATCCGGACGAACTCAAGCTCGTGGTGCAACGGGCGATCGAGCGGCGGCAAGTGCTGAAGGAGAGCCTCGATCCAAAAAGCACAGCGAGTTTCAAGTACCGCTTCGAGAATATTATTGGCTCAAGCCCACAGATGCAGAGCGTTTATCGCCTGATTGCGAACTGCGCTCCCACCAATAGCACCATCTTGCTCGTTGGGGAGAGCGGTACCGGCAAGGAACTGATCGCCCGTGCCATCCACTTCAACAGCCTGCGGAAGGACAAGCCTTTTGTCGCGATCGACTGTAACTCGCTGAGCGAAAATCTTCTGGAAAGCGAGATGTTCGGGCACATTAAAGGCGCGTTCACCGGCGCGATGGCCAATAAGAAAGGCATGTTTGAGATGGCGGACACCGGCACGCTCTTCCTCGATGAAATCGGGAACATCTCTCTCTCGACCCAGGCCAAGCTCCTGCGGGTTATCCAGGAACGGGAATTCAGGGCGGTAGGTGACACCCACACCAAGAGTGCCAACTTCAGGCTGATCGTTGCCACAAACAAAGATCTCAAGGCGATGGTTGCCGCGGGAACGTTTCGTGAGGATCTTTTCTATCGCATTAACATCTTTCCCATCGAGATACCGCCCCTGAGAGAGCGCTGCGACGACATTCCCGCCTTGGCTTTCCACTTCCTCAACATCTTCAGCAAGGACGCCGGAAAAAAAGTGACGGAGTTTTCCGAGGGAGCCATGAGCCTGCTGGCGAATTATGACTGGCCGGGGAATGTGCGGGAACTCGAGAATGCCGTGCAACGCTCGGTGATCCTCTCCACCGACAACGTCATTCGTGAGGCGCACTTGATGAATATCATCGAGACCTTGCCACGGGCCGATCTCGATGTTCCCAGAACCGGCGATGAACTCAAGCGCATAAAGAAAACGGCGCGGGAGAAGTCGGTTGAAAATATCGAAAAGCAGTTCGTGCTCGAGGCGCTCAAACGCAACGCCTGGAACGTCACCAAGAGCGCCGAGGAAACCGGCATGCAGCGCGCCAACTTTCAGGCGCTAATGAAGAAGTACAGTATCCGGATACGGGGAACGGAACACGACCCGGACGAATCAGGCGCCTCTTGACCAACGCCTGGGTCAAGCGACTCTCGATCCCCGCCCTTTTATGGGTTGTTGAATTCCGCCTTCGCTCGTTACGGGCATCGTGTCCTCTATTTCCTCATATCCGGTAAACATCGCCTTGATGTGCGCTGTCGGTGTCCGGCCCAGCGTCGTCAGGTAAGGATGAATGAAAATAAACGCGGCGAAGACAATAAAGGTCAGCACATGCACCGTATCCACCACGCGCACCCCACCGAATAATTCCACCATTCCGGAAAACCTTTGCACATCCCATAACAGAATCCCGGTGAAAAACTGAATCGGAAACAGCAGCAGCATGATGACCTGGTAGGACATGCTCTGCACCGCATTGAACTTTTTGTAAACACTGACATGATGCGGATTGGGATCTCCCTTGAATATGCCGTAGCCGTAATACGCAAGCTGGCGGAAGCTGGCGCGGAAATGCTTCATCGGGCTTAATTCCGGGTGATAGACCTTGATCTTGTCCGTAAAGAGATAAAATGAAAACCAGAGCAAGAAGTTGGCGATGAGAACAAAACCGATCAAGTTGTGGAGGTTGACGGCAATCCTGAACGACATCAGGTCGATTTGTCCGACGTATCTGATCTGAACACCGGTGATGATCATCGCCACGAAACCGCCGGCGTTAAGCCAGTGCCAGATCCTGACCGGGAGTGGATGAACGTATAATCTTTTCATTTTTCCCCCCTCAATTACTTGGGCTTGGAGCGGTCGTCGGGAGTAGACGGGGTTTGATTCTGCGGCTGTCCCGAACCACCCTGTCCCTTGCCCCGTTTCAGGTATTTCCTGACCAGCCATTTCGTTGTCATGTGCCCGATCGGCACGGTGATACCGCCGATCACGGCGAAAAACAACAGAGTATCCAGCAGCTTGATCCGGGTGGCGCCGATGGCGTAAAACCCGCCGACCGAATCGATGGAAACGGTCGAATTCAAAACCTCTTTATGAGCGTCGTAGCGCAACAGCCTGCCATCAGGCCTGGCGATGGAAATCGTAACGCTCTGGAACGGGTCGGAGCCTTTACTATGACAGCGCTCGCAGTTCCGGATCGCCTTGCTTTTGTCGGCCAGCTGGTGCGACTCGACGCCGGTGCTGACTTCCAGACGGCCGCGCAGGATCGTTTTGCCCTCCCCTCCGTCGCGGTTGAATTCTTTTAGCAGGCTTTGCAACGCCAGCGCATTCAAACCCTTGCCCTCGACATCGACGGCGCGCGCGCGGTTTTCGAACTGCGGTACGCCTTCTTTTTCTCTGATCCGCTTCTGTGTCGCGCTGTCGTAAAGCCTGAGGTCAACCTTGCGCTGTGCCGCCGGCGCGTGGCAGGCCGGACACGACACCGCTTCAAAGTGCAGCCTGGCATTCGGCAGCCACTTTTGGTGAACAAGCAGTACGTCCTTGTGGCAACCCAGGCAAGTATCTTTCAGCTGGTTCTCGGTGGCCGCGGCCGTCACATCGTGGGCGCGGTGGCAGTCGGGGCAGCCCAGGACATGGGCGTCTTTGTCATCCTTTTCGCTGACCTGGACCCGGCTGTGTACGCTGGCGGCAAAAGCATCGAAGATCTCGTCATGACATTTGCTGCAAGGCTTTCCGGTGGCCGTGTTATAAGGAGGTTTGTCGCGCTCCCTGTGTGTGGTGTGACAATTGGTGCAAGCCGGAGCCTCCGCGTCCCCCTGTCGCCGCAGGGAAGCATGAATGCCGCCGTCGTATTGAGCGAACTCCTCGTCGTGACAGCGCAGGCATTTGTTGTCGGCCTCTGAAAGCGTGATCTCCGCCGCGCGAACAGGCATGCCCGCGATGATCAACAGCAGCAACGCCGCAACAACCGTACCGTGTTTCATCGTACTGCGCCTGCGTGCCAAGCTAGAGCTTGAACAACGCCTTGGTCCCGATCCAGGCCAGCATGCCGAGACCGACAAAGGGCAGCGCTACCACATAGACGAAACCGATGATGGGTGAAGCGATGAACAGGGCGACGTTCTTGGCGAACAGCGCGATGCCATTCAGACCGTGCTCGGTTTCCGGCGTCGTTGCCTTCGCTGCCGGTTCCGTTGCCGCTGCACCTTTTTCGAGCAGCGCCTTGTGCGCGCTGTCTTCGATCATGTCCGGCGTCAATGGCTTGCGCAGGAAAGCGGATACCCCGGCTTCCCCGGCCCGCTTTTCATTGGCATCCGTGCCATAACCGGTGACGATCACTACCGGCAGCCACGGCTGGCTCGCCTTGATCCGCTCGGCGACTTCCAGTCCGCTCATCCCGGGCATCTTGATGTCGGTGAACACCACATCATAATTCTCGTCCTTGAGTTTGCGCAGCGCCTCTTCGCCATTGCTGGCAGTGATCACGGCGTAACCCTTGCCCGACAACACCCGGTCGAAACTCTGGCCGATAACCGGATCATCGTCTACGACTAGAACTCTAGGTAATGTATTCATGGCTTGCTCCTTATCTAACTTCATTTCAGTGCGTAATACCGTTACTCCCGTTCTGATTGGTCCGCTCCCGGTGCAGCGCCCACTTCTTCTGCGTCATGGCATCATTGGCGGCGTTGATTACATCATCCGGACCCACTGGCTTGGCCAGGTAATCATAGGCGCCTAACCGCACCGCTTCCTTGGCGGTCTCGATGGAGGGGTAGCCGGTGATGATCACCACCTCGGTCTCCGGCCATTTATCCTTGATCGCCTTGAGCACTTCCATGCCATCCAGGCCAGGCATGCGCAGATCGAGCAGAACCACATCGAATGCTTTCTCCTTTATCGCTCGTAGCGCCTCGTTCCCGTTCCATGCGCTTTCAACCTTACACTGGGCGTTGGCGAGTGAACGCAGATAACTGAGCCGCACTACTTCGTCATCGTCTACGACCAGGATTTTGATGTCTGTGTTCACTTGATTCCCTCGTCTGTCCTTCGTTTCTAACTCTACTAAAGGCATTAATCATGCCAGCAGTCGCGAAGACAGCGTTTCGTTATGATGATTAAACAGTTATGCCATTTACCGGGCGCCACCTAACTGGTTCCGCACCCCTTCGAAGTATATTTTTCTTGTGCACTACCGCCGGCGGAAACAGACAGTGTTATTTGTATTCAGCGAGATATGAAAAGCGCGTGAAGTATTATTTTTTTGTACACCCACGATCTTCTATTCCTGCATAAAAAAGCGGCCCGGCGGCCGCTTGTTTGTTCATAAAGAATTCTACGCTTCAGGAATACACGGTGGCACGATCGAGGCAGCGGTATTGCACGGCCTCCGCCACATGCGCCGGACGGATCATCTCCTCCGCCGCCAGGTCGGCGATGGTGCGCGCCACCTTGAGCACGCGATGATACGCGCGCGCGGAAAAACCCAGCCGGTCAATTGCCTGCTCGAGCAACCGCCGTCCGGCTTCATCCAACCGGCAGGTTTCCTCGATCTGTTTGTTGTTGAGCGTCGCATTGGCGCAGCCGCTGCGCTGGATCTGCCGTGCGCGCGTCGTTTCCACGCGCTCCTGCACTTGCGCGGACGATTCTCCGGCGCGCGCCGTTTGATCCAGCAGCAACTCCCGCGGCACCGGCGGCACCTCGATGTGCATGTCGATGCGGTCGAGTAATGGACCGGAAATCCGGGCGCGATATTGACTCACTTTGTCCGGTGTGCACCGGCAGCGCCCGGATGGGTCGCCGTAGTAGCCGCAGGGACAGGGATTCATGGCTGCGACCAACTGGAACCGGGCGGGAAATTCTGCCTGCCGCGCGGCGCGTGAAATGGTGATGGCGCCCGACTCCAGCGGCTCACGCAGCACCTCGAGCACGCGCCGATCGAATTCCGGCAGCTCATCCAGAAACAGCACGCCATGATGGGCGAGTGAAATTTCGCCCGGCCGTGGATGACTGCCGCCGCCCACGAGCGCCACACCGGAGGCGGTGTGATGCGGCGCGCGAAACGGCCGCCGCTTCCATTGGCTCAGGGAAAATTTTTTATGCAGGGACTGGATGGCGGCGGCCTCCAGCGCTTCATCGTCCCCCAGGCGCGGGAGAATCCCGGGCAGGCGCGAGGCCAGCATGGTTTTGCCCGCGCCCGGCGGGCCGATCATCAGCAGGCTGTGGC
>NZ_JBAVEJ010000066.1:0-6400 GCF_049587675.1 Sulfuricaulis sp.
CTTCCGACCAGATGGCCAGGATGATGCAGGCGGCGATTCAGAAGAACAATCTGATGAAGCAGCCGATGGTGGTATCGCTGAAGGGAGGAGCATCGGGCGCCGAGGCGCTGATGTACATGACGTCGAACCCCGGCGATCCGCACAAGGTGTTGATCGCCTATTCGCTCATATACATGCTGCCGCTTTCCGCCAAGATCCCGTTCAACTGGCGCGAGCTTACGCCGGTGTCGATCATCGCGCTTGACGAGTTCGTGCTATGGGACAACACCACACTCCCTTACGCGAACGTGAAGGACCTCGTCGCCGCCGCCAAGGGCGCCAATCCACCATTCAAGATGGGTGGCACGGGTTCCAAGCGCGAGGACCACGTGCTCACCGTGTTCCTGGAAAAGAAGACAGGCGCGAAGTTCGCGTATCTGCCGTACAAGTCCGGCGGGGAAGCCGCGACCCAGCTGGTCGGCAACCACACCCAGGCGAACGTCAACAATCCGTCCGAGAACCTCGAAGTCTGGCGCGCCGGCCAAGTGCGCGCGCTTTGCGTGTTCGACAAGGAGCGCATCCAGTACAAGGCCAAAGTCGCCGGCGCCATGTCCTGGAACGATATCCCGACCTGCAAGGACGAAGGCGTCGACGTGCAGTATCTGATGCTGCGCGCGATGTTCCTGCCCGGCAAGGTGACGCCCGAGCAGAGCGCGTTCTACGTCGATCTGTTCAAGAAGCTCACGCAGACGTCGGAATACAAGGACTACATGGAGAAACAGGCGTTGAAACCCGTGTTCATCACCGGCAAGGACATGCTCAAGTTCCTGGAAGAGGACGACGCGCTCAACAAGAACCTGATGACCGAAGCCGGTTTCGTCGCCAACTAGCTTATGAAAGGACGAACGAAGGCCGCTCCTGCGCGTCCTGCGCTCGCGGCATTCGTACTTCCCTGTACAGCATAGGGCTTCATTAGATGGCGTCGAAATCCGAAGACGAAATCGTTGTCGAGGACCCGACTGCGCCGGCGAGGGACTCGCCGGCGGTGGCCACCAAACGCACCGTCGACATCGCCGTTTCGCTACTGCTGCTCGCGCTCGCCGGGCTGCTGGGATTCGACAACTGGCGCACCGGCATGGGGTGGGATTCGACCGGCCCGCAGGCCGGCTACTTCCCGTTCTATCTTTCGGTCATCCTCGCCGCTGCGTGCCTCTGGGGCGTCGTCAAGGAATTCCTGGCGCGCAAGCACGCGAGCGGAACTTTCGTCACGCGCGCGCAGCTTCGCCGCGTCATGCAGGTATTCGTCCCGACCCTGCTCTTCTGCCTGGCAATGCAATGGCTCGGGATCTACGTGGCCAGCTTTCTGCTGGTTGCAGGCTTCATGGTATTCATCGGACGGATCGCGACCTGGAAATCACTGCTCACGGCGTTGCTCTTCTCGCTCATCATGTTCACCACCTTCGAGATCGCCTTCGACGTCATCATGCCCAAGGGGCCGCTCGAAGCCCTGTTCGGGCGCTAGCGCGCGATGGAAGCTTTCGGCCTTCTCCTCTACGGCTTCAGCGTCCTGCTGACCTGGAAAATCCTCGCGCTGATGATGGTCGGCCTGATGCTCGGCATTTTCGTCGGCGTGCTGCCGGGCCTGGGGGGGCCTAACGGGGTCGCGATCCTGCTGCCGCTCACCTTCACGATGGATCCGACCTCGGCCATCGTGATGCTCTCCTGCATCTACTGGGGGGCGCTGTTCGGCGGCGCGATCACCTCGATCCTGTTCAACATCCCGGGCGAGGCCTGGTCGGTGGCCACAACGTTCGACGGTTATCCGATGGCGCAACAGGGCAAGGCGGCGGAAGCACTGACTGCGGCTTTCACCTCGTCCTTCATCGGGTCGTTCGTCGCGGTGCTGCTGATCACGTTCCTCGCGCCCGGCATCGCCTCCTTCGCATTGAAATTCGGACCGCCGGAATTTTTCGCGGTTTATCTTCTCACCTTCTGCTCGTTCGTCGGGCTCGGGCGCGAGGAGAAGCACAAGACCATCATTTCCATGTCGCTGGGCCTACTGCTGACGGGCGTCGGCTTGGACACGGTCTCCGGAACGCTGCGCATGACCTTCGGTTCAAGCGATCTCCTGCGCGGAGTCAACTTCCTGGTCGCGGTCATCGGACTGTTCGGCATCAGCGAGATCCTGCTGACAATGGAGGAGCGGCTCGCGCTGCACGGCCATTCCGCGAGCATCAGCCTGCGCGTTGTCCTGAAAGTGTGGAAAGACCTGCCGCGCTACTGGGTCACGCTGCTGCGCTCGTCTGTGATCGGATGTTGGCTCGGCATCACGCCGGGTGGAGCGATCGCCGCCTCCTTCATGGGCTACAACCTCGCCAAGCGCTTCTCCAAAGACAAGGATTCGTTCGGAAAAGGCCGCATCGAAGGCGTGTTCGCGCCGGAGACGGCTGCGCATGCTTCCGGCACTTCGGCGCTGTTGCCGATGCTCGCGCTCGGCATCCCGGGCTCGGGCACGGCCGCGATCCTGCTCGGCGGCCTGATGGTGTGGGGGCTCAACCCGGGGCCGCTGCTTTTCGTCGAACACAAGGACTTTGTCTGGGGCCTGATCGCGTCGATGTATCTCGGCAACGTTGTCGGTCTCATCATCGTGCTCACGACCGTGCCGCTCTTCGCCGCCGTCCTGCGGGTACCGTTCGCGGCGATCGCGCCGATGATCGTGGTATCCTGCGCGATCGGCGCCTTTGCCATCCAGAACGCCATGTTCGACATCTGGCTGATGCTCATCTTCGGCGTCGTCGGCTACGCGTTCAAGAAGATCGGCATTCCGCTCGCCCCGTTAACGCTCGCGCTCGTGCTCGGCAACCGCGCCGAAGACTCGTTTCGCCTCTCGATGATTGGGGCGGGTGGTGACATGCGCGTGTTTTGGTCGAACGGCCTGGTCGGGAGCATCACCACATTGGCGCTGCTCTTGCTTTTCTGGCCGTTGATCTCCAAGGCATGGCATGCGATCCGCCCCGCCGCGCAATGAAGCCACTATCGTTCTATCACTGAGATTTTGCAGGAGTCGCCCATGTCTACGGAAGTCATCCTTGTCAATCGTGATGCCGATGTCGCCACGGTCACTCTCAACCGGCCGGAGAAGTTGAATGCGCTGACAAAACCGATGTGGAAGCGGCTCGGTGAAGTGATGCGCGAGGTATCGGCCGACGACAGTTTGCGCTGCGTGGTGCTGCGCGGCGCGGGCGAAAAATCGTTCGCGCCTGGCAACGACATCTCCGAATTCGCCAACACGCGCTCCAACTCCGCCCAAGCACGGGAATACGGCGCGGTGCATCATGAGGCACTGGCCGCGCTCGACGAGTGCCGCCACCCGATGGTGGCGCTCATCCACGGCATTTGCGTCGGCGGCGGACTGGAGATCGCCGCGCTGTGCGACCTGCGCATCTGCGGCGTGTCGAGCCGTTTTGGCATCCCCATCAGCCGCCTCGGGCTGACCCTCGGACTGCGCGAAATGCGCGGGCTGATGTCGCTCGTGGGCAAGGCGGTCACGCTCGAGATCCTGCTCGAGGGCCGCGTGTTCGGCGCCGAGGAGGCGCTGCAAAAGGGCTTGGTCACGCGCGTGGTGCCGGACGATAAGGTCGAGGAAGAAGCCTATGCCACGGCGCGGCGTATGGCCGACGGCGCCCCGCTGGTGGCGCGCTGGCACAAGAAATTCATGCGTCGCCTGCACGACCCGGCCCCGCTCACGCCGGCCGAACTCGACGAAGGCTACGCCTGCTACGACACCGAGGATTTCCGCACCGGTTACCAGGCGTTCCTGGCCAAAACCAAACCCGGATTCAAGGGGCGTTGACCATGGCTGCACACGGACCACTGACCGGCGTCAAAGTCATCGAACTCGCGCACATCATGGCCGGTCCCATCTGCGGACTGATGCTCGCCGACATGGGCGCTGACGTGATCAAGGTTGAAAAAGTGCCCGACGGCGACGACACGCGCCGCATGGTGCCGCCGACGATGGACGGCGAGTCAGCCGCGTTCATGGTCCTCAACCGCAACAAGCGTGGCGTCTCGATCAACATGAAAAGTACCGCTGGCAAGGCCGTGCTCGAAAAAATGCTCGCCACCGCCGACGTGGTGATCGAGAACTACCGCCCCGGCACCATGGAGCGTTTCGGGCTTGGCTACGAGACACTGCACAAACTGAATCCCGCGCTCATCTATTGTCAGGTTACCGGTTTCGGGCGCACCGGCCCGTACGCGAACCGCGCCGGTTTCGATCTCATCGCGCAGGGTCTCTCCGGCATCATGAGCGTCACCGGCGAAGGCGCCGGACGCCAGCCGGTCAAGGCCGGTCCGCCGATCACCGACATCAGCGCCGGCATACTCGCCGCCATGGGCGTACTCGCGGCCTACGTGCACCGGCTCAAGACCGGCGAGGGCCAGCTGGTGGACACCTCGCTGCTCGAGGCCGGTGTCACCACCACCTACTGGCAATCGGCCATCTGCCTGGCCACCGGCCAGTCGCCCGGCGCGATCGGCTCGGCGCATCCGTTAAGTGCACCTTATCAGGCGGTGCAAACCCAGGACGGCTGGATCAACATCGGCGCCGCCAATCAGGCGAACTGGAAACGGCTCGTCGAGGTGATCGGCAAACCGGAACTCGCCGACGATAAGCGCTTCCTCGACAACGCCGCGCGCATGCAAAACCTCTCGGCGCTGATCGATATTCTGACCAAAAACTTCCGCACAAGCACGACATCCGACTGGCTCGCGCGGCTCGAGGCCGCCGGCGTCCCGGCGGGACCGGTTCTGTCCATCGGCGAGATGCTCACCGACCCGCAGGTGCTGGCGCGGGACATGGTGGTGGAAGTCGAGCACAGCCGTCTTGGGCGGATGAAAACACTCGGCCCGCCGGTGAAGTTCTCAGCCACACCCGGCAGCGTGCGTCATGGCGCGCCGCAACTGGGCCAGCACACGCGCGAGGTATTAAAGGAATACGGTTACAGCGAGGCGGAGATCGCCGCATTGGTTGGCAACGGCGATGTGATCGCCCTATAGGTATCAGGCCAGGACGAACGTTTAAACGACAGTCTGAGATACGTCCGCTATCGGCCGATTCTGTTGAAAAACTCCTTTTTTGATCGAGGCCAGAAAATATCAGCCCCGTCAGCGAATCATTCACTTCGACAAATGGGGGAGAATGTTGTGGCGGCGATATCGCCGTGAGACGCCTCCAGTGAGCGTAGGCATCGTATTAACTTCAAGTATTCAACAGAAATCAATGTTGGTGGAAAAATCTGCTCTGTAGATTTTCGAGTTTTTCAACACATAGGCCAGAAGCATATACGGACGTTCGTGGCGGTGTTCTTGGATGCGCTATCCGGTTTCTTCGGTTTCCCCAAGGATGGTGTGGGTGCCTCCAGGGCTTTTACCGGTCTTTCCTGAGCTGTTTCTGTCTCAAGTCTTCGTCGAACTTGGCACGGAGCGCCAATTTACTTTTGGCCCACGAGTCCCCCTTTTGGGCGGCTTTCGCATACCACTTTAAGGCCTCGTCAATATTTTGGCTGGTTCCTAGCCCCCGTTCATACATCTCACCGAGATAGTACTGGGCGCGCGTATCACCTTTCATGGCCTGAGCACGCTGAAGCTGGAACAGCCGATCATCAGTATCGTTGAGACCAGCCGCACCTGCCGACACGCTTGTCACTGATAAGAACAACACCAGTAAATGACTTAAAAACCTAATGGACATAACGTACCTTTGGAGCCATCTATTGCGCTCATCACATTCTCTTCCATAGAAGACGCCATAAATAATTTAACTAATTCAAATCAGGGGGGTTAATGTTGCTCACAGGGTTCGTGTATGCGTACGCAACGCCTGGCCTCAAGCCACGTATTTGTTCCCGATCTGGCGGAAAATGGTGCGGATGCTTTGGCTGCCGTTGATGGTATCGGGCCCCACGCTTTTGGCCTTGTCCAGGTAAGCCTGAACTTCCCGGATCAAGTCCATCGCATTTTTCATATTCGTCGTGAGATTGCCGATGCCGAGACTGACGGTCACGCGAAACCTTTCACTCGCGTGGATGAAGTGGTGAAATTTTACGGTGCGGCGGATGCGCTGTGCCAACACCACGGTCTCCGCTTCATTCAACTTATGCAGGAGTATTACAAAAGTGTCGTTGTCGTACTGGGCCAAAGGCTCTTTCTGGTGCAGCGCGGAGCTGACAAGCTTCTTGACCTCGCGCAGCACCATCGTAGCCGCATCCGGCCCGTGCGTTTCAGCGATCTTCGCGAAGCCGTCTACGGCGACCATCATCAGCGCCAGGTCTTCGTTCTGTTTCTTGGCCTGTTCAAAATCCTGATCGATCCGCCTGAGTACCTCTTGCCTGGCGTAATCGTCGGTCCGGGCGTCCCG
>NZ_JBAVEJ010000067.1:0-2036 GCF_049587675.1 Sulfuricaulis sp.
CACGATATCTTGCAGGCTGAACCCGTCGTGCGCCGTGACGAAGTTGATCGAGGCGTGGGGACGGCGGCCGCTGTGCCCGTACAGATCGCTCGATCCGGTCAGGCGGTAGGCCAACTCACCTATGAGCCCGCCCTCGCCTTTCCAGTAGGCGCGCACCACGTCGCGGTACTTACCGTTCCATTCGGTCCAACCGACCGGAAAATTTCCCACCTGGTAACCGCCCTCGCCGAGATCCCACGGTTCAGCGATCAACTTGACCTGCGACAAGACCGGGTCCTGATGGATGATGTCGAAGAACGCGGACAACCGGTTCACTTCGTGCAGTTCGCGCGCCAGCGCGGAGGCCAGATCGAAACGGAATCCATCCACGTGCATCTCCAGCACCCAGTAGCGCAATGAATCCATGATGAGCTGCAGCACGCGCGGGTGCTGCATATTGAGCGTATTGCCGCAACCGGTGAAGTCGGTGTAATAACGCGGATCCTCTGGACTCAGGCGGTAATAGGCCTCGTTGTCGATGCCGCGGAAGGAAAGCGTCGGCCCCATTTGATTGCCCTCGGCAGTGTGGTTGTAGACCACGTCGAGGATCACCTCGATGCCGTTCGAGTGCAGGGTCTTGACCATGGTCTTAAATTCGCGCACGAGACCGGTCGCCGAGTAACGCATGTCCGGCGCGAAGAAACCGATCGAGTTGTAGCCCCAGTAATTGCGCAGCCCTTTTTCGACGAGATGACGCTCGTCGACGAAGGTGTGTACCGGCATGAGCTCAACTGCGTTGATGCCGAGACGCTTGAGATGCCGTATCACCGGCTCCGTTCCCAAGCCCGCGTACGTGCCACGCAGGGGCGGCGGCACCTCCGGATGGCGGCTGGTGAAGCCCTTGACGTGCAGTTCGTAGATGACGGTGTCGTGCCACGGCGTGCGCAGCCGCCGATCATCGCCCCAGGTGAACGCCGGGTCGATTACTTTGCACTTCGGCACTCCCGGCGCGTTATTGCTGCGGTCGAACGACAAATCCTCCAGCCGGTGGCCGACACGGTACCCGAAGTCCGCGTTGCTCCACTTGACCTGGCCTGCGATCGCCTTGGCATAGGGATCAAGCAATAGCTTATTATGATTGAAGCGTTTGCCTTTCCTGGGATCGTAAGGGCCGTGGACACGGTATCCATAAAGCAGTCCCGGTCGCGCCTCGGGTAAATAACAGTGCCAAACCTGATCGGTCTGCCAACGCAGGGGGAGTCGCTCGACTTCATGCTTGCCCTTGCCTTCAAACAGACACAGCTCCACTTGATCGGCATGTTCGGAAAATATGGCGAAGTTCACACCCTCGCCGTCCCAAGTAGCGCCCAAGGGATAAGGTCTGCCTGGCCAAATGGGCATATTATTGTTCATGTATCGGTTGCCTCGGCGCCCTGCTCGCATACCGGGCTGAATTAATGGCGGTCATAATATACTCTCCTCCGCCGCTGTCCGCCGACAGAGGAAAGCCTCACCTTTCTCCGCCCCGGGTTGTTCGTTTTCCTTCCGCTCCATCGCTCACTTCTTGGGCCACCACCGCTCCAGCAATTCTGCCGCCGTTTTCTGTCCACCAATGCCGAAGGCAAGCGCCAGCGCCAACACCAAACCCGCCAGCAGAATCAGGAAGGACTGGCGAATGATATCGGTCACCACGTTCACCTGATCGAGCGCGATCAACGCGACGAAGATCATGATGGCGTATTGCGAAATTCGTCCCAGAAGATCAGCGTCTTCGAGCCCCACATTCCTGCAATAGGCTGAAACGGTCTGCGCGATAAACCGGGCGAAATACATGCCGACGGCGAGAATCAACACGGCCACGATTACCTTGGGGATAAACATGACCACGCGGCTCACCAGATCGGTGACATAAGTGAGGCCGAGACCGTTGAAGGCAATCACCAGCGTCACGAGAATGACGAGCCAGTAGATAAGCGCCCCCAATATTCCCGACGTTCCGGTTTTAATGCCGCCTTGTTGCAGGAAGCCGTCTATTCCGGCTTTTTCGGTCAGCACAT
>NZ_JBAVEJ010000068.1:0-4229 GCF_049587675.1 Sulfuricaulis sp.
CTGCGTGCCTTGGACTTGTCGCAAGTGACACGGGTAGTATTCTGTGGCGATGGCGCGCCGTGGATTTGGAACGGTGTGCAGGGACTGTGTCAGCGCCTGAAGCTGGACCCTAAGAGAGTCCATCAGGTGCTGGACTATACCCATGCGGTGCAGAATCTTTATGAGATCCTGGACTTGGTTCCTGCCCAGCACAGAACTGGCCTGTCTAGCGACAATTAAAACTGCCGGTGGCGACAATTAGTTTTGCCGATGGCTCGCAACGATAGTTGTCGTTGCGGTTTCATGGTCTCTTTGACAAGGAGGGGCCATGAAGAACGACCGCGAGGTGAGACTGATGCGTCGAGAACGTGCGAAGAGCAGAAATCAGGAGGTCGCGGCGGCGCGCACGGGGATGAGCGTGCGCACGTTGCGCAAGTATGAGCGGGCAGGCAAGCTGCCGAGCCAGGTCAAGCAGCCGCATACGTGGCAAACACGGGCTGACCCGTTCATCCACGATTGGCCCTGGGTTGTCGGTGAGCTGGAGCGCGATCCGGCCCTGCAGGGCAAGACTCTGTTCGAGGTGCTGCAGGAGCAGCATCCTGGGCGCTATGTGCCAGGGCAGTTGCGCACCCTGCAGCGACATATCGCTGCCTGGCGCTGCATGCACGGTCCCGAGCGTGAAGTGATGTTCGAGCAGGTGCACAGCCCGGGCGAGGCGATCCAATCCGACTTCACCCACGCGGCGGACCTCGCGGTGATGCTGGACGGTACGCCGTTTCCGCACCTGCTGTTCCACAGCGTGCTCACCTACTCCAACGTCGAGGCCGTGAGCGTGTGCTTCTCTGAGAGCTTCGAGGCGCTGGCCGAAGGACTGGAAGCGGCGCTCCCAGCCTTCGGCGGAGTGCCGGCGACCCATCGCACCGACAACCTCTCGGCTGCGATCCGAGAGCTCGGCCGGGATGGGCGGCGCGACTTCACGGTGGCCTACCGAGCGCTGCTGGAGCATTACGGCATGATCGGGAGCACCAACCACCCAGGCGTCTCGCATCAGAACGGCGATGTCGAGTCCGCTCACCACCAGTTCAAGCGCGCGCTCGATCAAGCGCTACGGGTGCGCGGCCATCGCGACTTCCGCGACCGCGGTGCCTACGAGCAATTCCTCACCGAGCTGGTGCGCCGGCGCAATGCCACCCGCAGTGAGCGCTTTGCCGTCGAGCGCGAGCATTTGCGCCCGCTGCCGCCATCACCCCTGCTGCCCTGCAAGGAGCTGCTGGTCAAGGTCAACCGCTTCAGCCTGATCCGGGTGCAGGACAATGTCTACTCGGTGCCCTCACGGCTCATCGGCGCACGCCTGCGGGCGCGCCTGCGTGCCGAGACCATCGAGCTCTATCAGGGGGCGAGCCTGGTGCTGCGCCTGCCGCGGATCATCGGGCGCAACCGCCAGCGTATCGACTACCGCCATCTCATCGGCTCCCTGCTACGCAAGCCCGGGGCCTTTATGGCTTACAAGTACCGTGAGGAGATGTTCCCCACGCTCGTGTTCCGCCAGGCATTCGATGCCTTGCAGGCGCAACTGCCCGCCCGCGCTGTGCGCGAATATCTGCATCTGCTGCATCTGGCGGCTCACACCTCAGAGGCTGAGGTGGCCGCGGCCCTGGAACAACTCCTGGCGGCCGGCACGCTGCCGACCTTTGAGGCGTGCCGCGCGCTATTGCCCCGCCCCGTGCAGGCGCTGGATGCGGGACTGTCGGCCCCGGTCATAGACTTGACGGTCTATGACCGACTGATGGGAGGAAGTGCCCATGGCTAACCGGCATGCGGACCTCGCCGAGCTGCTGCACGAATTGCGCCTGCCTACCATGGCCGAGGTCTTTGCCGACTGGGCGCTACGGGCGGCCAAGGACAAGCTCACGCATGAGGCATTCCTCTATCAGCTCGTGCTGGCTGAGCTGGAAGGCCGTACCCAGCGGCGCACGGAGCGCCTGCGCAAGCTCTCGCATCTGCCGGCTGAGAAAACCTTTAGAAGCCTCCATCTCTCACGCTTCGATATGGCCACCCGCACACAGCTCGATCGGCTCAAAAGCGGCACCTTCCTCGATGAGGCGGTCAATATCGTGGCCGTGGGCCGACCCGGCTGCGGCAAGACCCATCTTGCTTGCGCCTTGGGGCATGCGCTGATCGAGCAGGGCCGGGCGGTGCTATTCTGCTCGGCCTATCAGCTCGTACAGGAGCTGCTGGCCGCCAAGCGTGACCTGCGGCTGCCCAAGGCGATGGACAAGCTCATGCGCTTTGACTGCCTGATCTTGGATGACATCGGCTATGTGCAGCAGGACCGTGAGGAGATGGAGGTGCTCTTTACCCTGCTGGCCGAGCGCTACGAGCGCTCCAGCGTGATCATCACCACCAACTTGGTGTTCTCCGAATGGAGTCGCATCTTCAAGGACCCGATGACCACGATGGCCGCGATCGACCGCGTGGTGCATCACTCGGTGATCCTTGACCTCATGCAGGTGGAGAGCTATCGCGCCGAGGCGGCTTCCCAGCGCCGGGCGGGTAGCCCTGAGAGTGATCAGATTCCGCAGCCCCAACCGGCTGCATAAAGGGCGGCAATTTTAATTGTCGTCACCGGAAATTCTAGTTGACGCTGACCAGGGTAGCACCTTACAAGTGTAGGTTTCTGGTGCGAGCGAGAAAATCCGTGACGAGACAGGGAGCTTCGGCAAGGTGGACGGTGTCTCAACTGTCTTTCTTTCCCGAGGAGTTCCATGTCTCGCCACCCCGAGCTTAACCAATGGATTGGCATCGTTTCCAGCCACTTTCCGCGCCTGAGCAAGCCGCTGGCTACTGGCTTGGCCTTGTGGAGCTTCGGCATGATCGTCGCACGTTCCTGCGCCCTCGCCGCCGTCGCCGGGATCTTGGCTCCACTGCTGGGTCAGCAGTTCAACACCGTCCGCGAACGCTTGCGCGACACCTATCGCGAGGCCGATGCCAAAGTGGGACCTTGGCCCGCGCCCAACTCGAGGTCAGCGAGTGCTGGGCACCCTGGCTGGCCTGGGTTCTGGAAGGCTGGTCCGGGCAGCAATTGGCGATTGCCATCGATGCCACCACGTTGGGGCAGCGCTTTGTCGTGCTCGCCATCAGCGTGGTCTATCGCGGCTGTGCCGTGCCGGTCGCTTGGAAAATCCTGCGGGCCACGGAAAAACATCCCTGGCAGCCGGAATGGCTGGCGTTGCTCAAGCACTTTCGCGCCGTCGTCCCGGCTGACTGGACGGTGATCGTGCTGGCCGATCGGGGCTTGTATGCCAAGTGGCTGTTCCAGGCCATCCGCGCCCTGGGCTGGCATCCGCTGCTGCGGGTCAAGAGCCAAGGCACGTTTCGCCCGCAGGGCTGGTATCACTGGGTGCCCTTCACGCAACTGGTTCCCGCGGTGGGCTGGCGCTGGGCCGGCCAAGGCACCGCCTTCCAGGGCAAGCACACGCGGTTGGAGTGCACCCTGTTGGGCTGCTGGGATGCGGGGCACCCGGAGGCGTGGCTGATGCTGACCGAGCCTCGCGCCGCACGCCGCGGATGCCTGTGGGTCACGGATTGCGCGCCTGGATCGAGCAAGGCTTCAAGCGCATCAAGCGCGGTGGCTGGCAATGGCAATATACCCGCATGGAGGATCCGGCGCGGGCGGAGCGGCTGTGGTTGGCTCTTGCCTTGGCGACCTGGTGGCTGTTGTCGGTCGGCGGCGAGGCCGAAGCAGCCCTGCCAGCCGAGACGTTGCCTCCCGTGCCCGGCGCTGCCCGGCGCCAGGGAAAGGGCTGGCGCTTGATCGGCATCTTCCGCCGAGGATGGAATCTGATCATGGCGGCCTTGCTCGCGCATCAACCCCTACCGATGGGACAGGGCGCCCCGGAACCTTGGCCGGTCCTGCCCGCAGGTAGCGAAACACTATGTGTTTCAATGCCATGAATGAAAAACCTACACTTGTAAGGACCGTGCCGGGGGGCCGCCCCTCGCCCTTCAAGTTCCTCGACCCTTACGGCCCTGAGGATGCCGCCCTGTTCTTCGGGCGCGGGTTCGAAGTCGGCGAGCTCTTCGCCCGGCTCCACAGCGGCGCCATCACCGTCGTCTACGGCGAATCGGGCACCGGCAAGACCTCCTTGTTCCAGTGCGGCCTGCGTAACCGGGTGCGGCCGGAAGACATACTGTTTGTGTCGGTTCGCACTGCTCTGGACCCGGACGCTACCCTGCGCCAGGAACTGCTG
>NZ_JBAVEJ010000069.1:0-20060 GCF_049587675.1 Sulfuricaulis sp.
TGAGCCGACATCGAGGTGCCAAACACCGCCGTCGATATGAACTCTTGGGCGGTATCAGCCTGTTATCCCCGGAGTACCTTTTATCCGTTGAGCGATGGCCCTTCCATACAGAACCACCGGATCACTATGACCGTCTTTCGACCCTGCTCGACTTGTCTGTCTCGCAGTCAAGCACCCTTCTGCCATTACACTCGACGCACGATTTCCGACCGTGCTGAGGGTACCTTCGCGCTCCTCCGTTACTCTTTGGGAGGAGACCGCCCCAGTCAAACTACCCGCCACACACTGTCCCCGGCCCGGATCACGGGTCAAGGTTAGAACCTCAAAGCTATCAGGCTGGTATTTCAAGGTTGACTCCACGAAGGCTGGCGCCTCCGCTTCAAAGTCTCCCAGCTATCCTACACAGACAGCTTCAAAGTTCAGTGTGAAGGTATAGTAAAGGTTCACGGGGTCTTTCCGTCTTGCGGCGGGAACGCTGCATCTTCACAGCGATTTCAACTTCGCTGAGTCTCGGGTCGAGACAGTGTAGCCATCATTACGCCATTCGTGCAGGTCGGAACTTACCCGACAAGGAATTTCGCTACCTTAGGACCGTTATAGTTACGGCCGCCGTTCACCGGGGCTTCGATCAAGAGCTTTGCCTTGCGGCTGACCCCATCAATTAACCTTCCGGCACCGGGCAGGCGTCACACCCTATACGTCCACTTTCGTGTTTGCAGAGTGCTGTGTTTTTGATAAACAGTTGCAGCTACCGATTCTCTGCGACCTCTCTCGGCTCCGGGCGCAGGCCCTTCACCTAACAGAGGCGCACCTTCTTCCGAAGTTACGGTGCCAATTTGCCGAGTTCCTTAACCCGAGTTCTCTCAAGCGCCTAAGAATTTTCATCTCGCCCACCAGTGTCGGTTTGGGGTACGGTCGCCATGACCTGAAGCATAGAGGATTTTCTTGGAAGCATGGTATCGATCACTTCGGTCTCAAAGAGACCTCGTCATCACGCCTCAGTTAAGCCGCACGGATTTACCTATGCAGCACACCTACACGCTTAAACCGGGACAACCAACACCCGGCTGACCTAACCTTCTCCGTCTCCCCATAGCAGTCATGGACGGTACAGGAATATTAACCTGTTTCCCATCGACTACGTCTTTCGACCTCGCCTTAGGGACCGACTCACCCTGCGCCGATTAACGTTGCGCAGGAAACCTTGGGCTTTCGGCGTGCGGGTTTTTCACCCGCATTAACGCTACTCATGTCAGCATTCGCACTTCCGATACCTCCAGCAACCCTTACGAGTCACCTTCGCAGGCGTACGGAACGCTCCTCTACCACGTGCAAGATCCGAAGACCTCGCACATCCGCAGCTTCGGTATACAGCTTGAGCCCCGTTAAATCTTCCGCGCGGGCCGACTCGACCAGTGAGCTATTACGCTTTCTTTAAATGATGGCTGCTTCTAAGCCAACATCCTGGCTGTTTATGCCTTCCCACATCGTTCACCACTTAGCTGTAATTTTGGGACCTTAGCTGGCGGTCTGGGTTGTATCCCTCTTCACGACGAACGTTAGCGCCCGCCGTGTGTCTCCCGTGATCGCACTCCCCGGTATTCGGAGTTTGCAACGGTTTGGTATCCCTAGACGGAACCCTAGCCGTAACAGTGCTCTACCCCCGAGGGTGATTCACGAGGCGCTACCTAAATAGCTTTCGAGGAGAACCAGCTATCTCCAGCCTTGTTTAGCCTTTCACTCCGATCCACAGCTCATCCACGCACTTTTGCAACAGTGGTTGGTTCGGCCCTCCAGCGGGTGTTACCCCACTTTCAGCCTGGCCATGGATAGATCGACTGGTTTCGGGTCTATTCCCAGCGACTGGTCGCCCTTTTAAGACTCGGTTTCCCTACGGCTCCCCTAAACGGTTAGCCTCGCCACTGAAAATAACTCGCTGACCCATTATACAAAAGGTACGCCGTCACCCCTTGCGGGGCTCCGACTGCTTGTACGCATACGGTTTCAGGTTCTATTTCACTCCCCTCTCCGGGGTTCTTTTCGCCTTTCCCTCACGGTACTGGTTCACTATCGGTCGGCAACGAGTATTTAGCCTTGGAGGATGGTCCCCCCATGTTCAGACAGGATTACACGTGTCCCGTCCTACTCAATTTCATCACATGTGCCTTTTTGTGTACGGGGCTATCACCCGCTATGGCCGGACTTTCCAGACCGTTCCACTAAAACACACGCAACTTAAGGGCTACTCCGCGTTCGCTCGCCACTACTAGCGGAATCTCGGTTGATTTCTTTTCCTCCGGGTACTGAGATGTTTCAGTTCCCCGGGTTTGCTTCGTTACCCTATGTATTCAGATAACGATACCTCTTGCGAGGTGGGTTTCCCCATTCAGAAATCCTCGGATCAAAGCCTGTTTGCCGGCTCCCCGAGGCTTATCGCAGGCTACCACGTCTTTCATCGCCTGTTGCCGCCAAGGCATTCACCGTATGCGCTTATTCACTTGACCATATAACCCCAAAACGTCGGCCACTGATTGCGAAGCAATCAGTTAAACCTACATAATAAAGGATCACATGGGTTCTCTGTGCCAATGCAACATTCCCAGACTAGGTGTTTTAAGAAAACACCTAATCAATCAGAATCAGCCGCCATAAAATAAAAACATGGCAACTATTCTGGCGCCTTTACATACATCACTGCCCAAATTGTAAAAGAACGATCTGTCTTAACTTCATCTTCTGAAGACAGAAATCAGCAGACAGTTTTCAATCTGCTGATTTCTGGCTTCGGAGTTGGTGGAGCCAGCCGGGATCGAACCGGCGACCCCTAGCTTGCAAAGCTAGTGCTCTCCCAGCTGAGCTATGGCCCCTTGATAAGCATGGTGGGTCTGGGTGGATTTGAACCACCGACCCCACGCTTATCAAGCGTGTGCTCTAACCAACTGAGCTACAGACCCGAGGTCTTGTCGCTTCGTGATCAAGTAATGTGTGTGAGCGCTCAAGTGAGCTGGTAATTTCTGAAAGGAGGTGATCCAGCCGCAGGTTCCCCTACGGCTACCTTGTTACGACTTCACCCCAGTCATTGACCATACCGTGGTAGGCGCCCTCCTTGCGGTTAGGCTACCTGCTTCTGGTACAGCCAACTCCCATGGTGTGACGGGCGGTGTGTACAAGGCCCGGGAACGTATTCACCGCGGCGTGCTGATCCGCGATTACTAGCGATTCCGACTTCATGGAGTCGAGTTGCAGACTCCAATCCGGACTACGACCGGCTTTCTGAGATTAGCTCCCCCTCGCGGGTTGGCGACCCTCTGTACCGGCCATTGTAGCACGTGTGTAGCCCTGCCCATAAAGGCCATGAGGACTTGACGTCATCCCCACCTTCCTCCGGTTTGTCACCGGCAGTCTCTCTAGAGTGCCCAACTGAATGATGGCAACTAGAGACGAGGGTTGCGCTCGTTACGGGACTTAACCCAACATCTCACGACACGAGCTGACGACAGCCATGCAGCACCTGTCTTGGGGTTCCTTGCGGCACTCCCGCATCTCTGCAGGATTCCCCAGATGTCAAGGGCAGGTAAGGTTTTTCGCGTTGCATCGAATTGAACCACATGCTCCACCGCTTGTGCGGGCCCCCGTCAATTCCTTTGAGTTTTAATCTTGCGACCGTACTCCCCAGGCGGGGTACTTATTGCGTTAGCTGCGACACCAAGAAGACAAGCTTCCCGACGTCTAGTACCCATCGTTTAGGGCGTGGACTACCAGGGTATCTAATCCTGTTTGCTACCCACGCTTTCGTGCCTCAGTGTCAGTGTTAGTCCAGATAGCCGCCTTTGCCACTGATGTTCCTCCCGATATCTACGCATTTCACCGCTACACCGGGAATTCCACTATCCTCTACCACACTCGAGTCTGTCAGTATCAAGCGCAGTTCCCAGGTTGAGCCCGAGGATTTCACGCCTGACTTAACAAACCACCTACGCACCCTTTACGCCCAGTAATTCCGATTAACGCTTGCACCCTCTGTATTACCGCGGCTGCTGGCACAGAGTTAGCCGGTGCTTCTTCTTTGGGTACCATCAGGGACGGAGATGTTAGCTCCGCCTTGTTTGTCCCCACCGAAAGTGCTTTACAACCCGAAGGCCTTCTTCACACACGCGGCATTGCTGGATCAGGGTTGCCCCCATTGTCCAATATTCCCCACTGCTGCCTCCCGTAGGAGTCCGGACCGTGTCTCAGTTCCGGTGTGGCTGGTCGTTCTCTCAAACCAGCTACGGATCGTTGCCTTGGTGAGCCGTTACCTCACCAACTAGCTAATCCGACGCAGGCTCATCTGATAGCGCAAGGCCTTGCGGTCCCCTGCTTTCATCCGTGGATCGTATGCGGTATTAGCCCGGCTTTCGCCGGGTTGTCCCCCACTACCAGGTAGATTCCTACGCGTTACTCACCCGTCCGCCACTCTACTCAGGGTTGCCCCCTTTCGCGTGCGACTTGCATGTGTTAGGCATGCCGCCAGCGTTCAATCTGAGCCAGGATCAAACTCTCCAAATAAACTTCGTTGTTCCATTCAAGGAACTAAAACTTCATGTGACTGAACGCGTCGCCGTTTAAGGCGGGCATCAGTCACCTTTCATTGGTTGACCAGGCTCGACAAGAGCGCCCACACAAATTACTTGATCTCGAATTTTTAAAGAACAAAAGCCGATACGACGGTACCGGCCCAAGGGAGGCGCATTATACGCGTGCCGCTCCCCGCGTCAACGCTTGATTTCAGCTATTTTGCGCCGCGCGGGCGGAAGCGACCAGAACTGCAAAATGACCAGAAAACCGCTGTTTCTGGCAGCCCAAAAGACTGGTATTTGCCAGATTTTCCCACCGACTTGGAATAATCCAGGTTAAACGGTCATCAGCGCACACGTACTCGCATGAATTTCCGCTTGCCGACCTGAAAAACGTGAGCCTGTCCCGGGCGGATTTCAAGTGCCGGATCTTCCGCCTTCTCGCCGTCTATCCGTACCCCCCCCTGCTTGATCAGACGCATGGCCTCAGAAGTGCTGGCCGTGAGGCCCGCGTCCTTGAGGAGGCGGGAAAGTGTGAGCCCCTTGCCGTTGCCGGCTAGTTCTATTTCTGAAATATCCGCTGGAATCTCCCGCTGCTGGAAGCGTGCGATAAAGTTGAGCATCGCATCTTGGCCTGCCTTCGGTCCACCATGAAAACGGCTGACAATTTCCTTGGCCAGCTCAAACTTGATATCGCGTGGATTGGCTCCTTCTTCGACACTAAGCCTCATCAATGCAATCTTGTCGGCGTGTTCGAATGAGAGCAAATCGAAATAGCGCCACATCAACGCATCCGAAATCGACATGAGCTTGCCGAACATTTCGTCCGGCGATTCGTCGATACCAATATAGTTGCCCAGCGACTTCGACATCTTATTCACACCGTCGGTGCCTTCGAGCAAGGGCATCGTGATCACGACTTGGGGCGCCTGCCCGTTGAGTTTCTGTAACTCACGGCCGGCCAGCAAATTGAATTTCTGATCGGTTCCTCCCAGCTCCACGTCAGCGCGCATCGCGACCGAATCATAACCCTGGATCAAGGGATAAAGGAATTCGTGAATCGCGATCGGCTGACCGGACTTGTATCGCCTGGCGAAATCATCGCGCTCGAGCATGCGCGCCACCGTATGCGTGGCCGCGAGCTGGATCAGATCGGATGCGCGCATCTCGCTCATCCAGCTGGAATTGAACATCACCAGTGTTTTTTCCGGATCGAGGATCTTGTAAATCTGGGTTTCGTAGGTACGTGCATTCTCGATCACCTCGTCACGCGAGAGCGGCGGACGCGTGGTGTTCTTGCCGGTCGGATCGCCGATCATGCCGGTGAAATCACCGATCAGAAACAGGACTTCGTGGCCCAAGTCCTGGAACTGACGCAGCTTGTTGATCAGCACCGTGTGCCCGAGATGCAGGTCGGGCGCGGTCGGGTCGAAACCCGCCTTCACGCGCAACCGCCGCCCGGATTTGAGGCGCTCGGTGAGTTCGGATTCGAGCAGAATTTCTTCGGTGCCGCGCTGGATGATACGCAGCGCTTCGTTTGCCTCTGTCATGAAATAATCCGGAAAGTTCGGAATGGTTGTGCGGCGCCAAGGGTATCATAGCCGACCCGGCCAGGCATGTTGGTAGGCAAGGCGGGTTCACGCCCATGCACTGATCGGCTAGACTTGAGACCGCATCATTTAATAACGATCAGGATGAAAACCTTGCCCAAGGGACTTCTTCGGCGCCTCAGACAGCTGATGCACCAGACAACCCGCTACCGTCATTTTCATCGGCGCGGCGTGTGGCTGCTGGGAATGGCGATTTTTCTCACGTCGGTGACGATCGCCGCCATCATGCCGCGTGGGAGTGATGCCCCGCCGGCGGGCTCGCTGATTCCGGCCACGCCACCACAGACGGTGCGACTCGGTGATACTACTCTTCCGACAGCGGCGAACGGCTTGGCGCCACCATCCGTCATCGCCGAAACTCCGGTAATGAAGTCTTCCAACCGTGAATCCTGGACCGAGGTCACGGTCCGGAAACGGGATACCCTGTCAGACATCCTGAAACGACTGGGGTACGACGGCAATGAAATCAGTCACGTGATCCAGTCCAATCCGGAGGCGCGCGTGTTTCGCCAGTTTCGCCCGGGGCAAACACTGCGCTTGCGCACCGAGGCCGGCCGGCCCTGGCAGGAGCTTGTCTATGAAACCGATCCCGGCGAGGCGTTTCATCTCATCCGCCAGGAGGGTCGGTTTGAACTCACCAAGGAAATACGCGCCTTCGCGACGCGCGTCGCCCATGTCAGCGGCACCATCGAATCGTCGCTGTTCGAAGATGGACAGGAAGCCGGGCTTTCCGACACGCTGATCATGAAGCTCGCGGAGATCTTCGGATGGGATATCGACTTTGCTCTCGATCTGCGAACCGGCGACAGTTTTTCGGTGATTCACGAAGAAAAATACTGGCAGGGACAGAAAGTGGCCGACGGGACGATTCTGGCCGCCGAGTTCATCAACCAGGGACGCGTCTTCCGCGCCATCGCCTATCGTGACGTCAACGGCTATACCTCTTATTTCACACCCGAAGGCATGAGTATGCGCCGGCCGTTTCTGCGCACACCGGTGGAATTCAGCCGCATTACCTCGCGCTTCTCCACCGGCCGTTTTCATCCCATACTCAAAAAATGGCGTGCGCATCATGGAGTGGACTATGGCGCGCCCCTCGGCACGCCGGTGCGCGCCACGTCCAGTGGACGTATTCTGTCCTTGGGCTGGAACGGCGGTTACGGCAAACGCATTGTCGTCCGGCACAATGCTACCTACAGCACGGTGTACGCGCACCTGTCGCGGTTCAATACCAGCCTCCGCGTCGGCAGCTTCGTGGATCAGGGCCAAACCATCGGTTACGTGGGTACCACGGGCCTGGCCAGTGGTCCTCATCTGCATTACGAATTCCAAGTCAACGGTGAACATCGCAACCCGCTGACGTTCCGATTCCCGGGGTCCACGCCGATCGCCCGGGAACATCGTGACGACTTCGCGCGGATGGCAAAAACCTGGAGCGAACGGCTGGACCTTATCGGCCGCGGCACGCAGGTCGCCGCCAGCCGGTAAACCGCCAACCCCTTGTAACTTCCCGCGCTCTACCCGAAACTCAGGTCATGCACTATATCGGGCTGATGTCAGGAACCAGCGTGGACAGCATCGATGCCGCGCTGGTCTCCATCTCCGCCGACGGCAAACCTGTCCTGATCGCCTCCCATGCGCATCCGATTCCACCCGCGATGCGCGGCGAGATCCAGGCCTTGATGCGCGCCGGCGCAAACGAAATTGAACGTCTCGGCGAATTGGACATGGCCCTTGGAGATCTCTTTGCCGAAGCAGCCAATGCCGTAATCCAGCAGGCAGGTCTTGATAAAAATAACATCCGCGCCATCGGCAGCCATGGCCAGACGTTGCGGCACCGGCCCCGCGCGGCACATCCTTTCACGCTGCAGGTCGGCAACCCTTCCGTGATCGCCGAACGCACCGGCATTACCACCGTGGCAGATTTTCGCGCGCGCGACATCGCTGCCGGCGGTCAGGGCGCGCCGCTCGTGCCGGCATTTCACCGCCAACTTTTTCATTCGACACAGCATAACCGCGTTATCCTTAACATCGGCGGGATTGCCAATGTCACGTATCTTCCCACCGATGCCTCTCAGCCGGTGAGCGGCTTCGACACCGGCCCGGGCAATACGCTTCTTGACCAATGGATGGGGCATCACAATGCACGCGACTACGATGACGCGGGACAATGGGCGGCCTCCGGTAAATCCTCCAAGGCCCTGTTGGAGCAACTGCAGACAGACCCCTACTTCGCGGCACCGCCGCCCAAGAGCACGGGTCGTGAGCACTTCAACCTGGAATGGCTCGACAGCCGCCTGAAAAAAATATCTTCCGTGTCCTCAGCCGCCGACGTGCAAGCAACACTTTTGCAGCTGACGGCGCTGACCGTCGCCGAGGCAGTCCGACGGTTTCTGCCGAAGACCGGGGAGGTCTTTGTCTGCGGTGGCGGCGCGCACAACCGTGAGCTGATGGCGGCACTGGCGAGGAATTTTGCTGACATACCGGTGGCCACGACTGAAGCATTAGGGCTGCATCCGGACTGGGTAGAAGGGGTGGCCTTCGCCTGGCTGGCGCATCAGACGCTGGAGGGCCGGCCCGGAAACATCCCTGCCGTGACAGGTGCACGACGTGAAGTCATCCTCGGCGGAATCTATCCTGCCTGAATCCCGCTAGACGAACGTGTCCTGGCTTAGCCTCGGAATGACAAAGGGCCCATTAGGGCCCTTTGGGTTTCGATTACCGAAAATAGCTCAGGTGTTGAAGGACGATCCGCAACCGCAGGTGGTTTTGGCTTGCGGATTCTTGATCACAAACTGGGCGCCCTGAACACCCTCCTGAAAATCGATTTCAGCTCCCGTCAGATACTGGAAGCTCAACGGATCAATCAACAGGGTAACGCCGTTTTTTTCCACGCGCGTATCGTCTTCATTGGCGCTCTCTTCGAACGTGAAGCCGTACTGAAATCCCGAACACCCGCCGCCGGAAACAAACACACGCAGCATCAGAGCCGGATTCTTTTCCTCTTCGATCAGTTCCTTCACCTTTTTTGCCGCGTTGTCGGTGAACAACAGGGGTGACGGCATCTCAGGCATAGCAGCACTCATATTGGACCTCCACAAAACTCAGTGACTTTCAATGATGCAATTATCCTATTCCTGACCCACCAGGTCAACAATCCTAGTCTTCGGCCTCCGAACTACCCTCGCTAGCCGATTTCAGTCTGGTAACCGTACCTTTATTAAGCTCGACCGCCTCCCGTAGCAAGTTTCCATTGATCACGGCCCCGAGTGACATTTCAATCACCTTGTAATAAACGTCCCCGGTAATTTCCGCCTTGGGCTGAAGTTCGATGCGTTCGGCAGCGCGCACGTTTCCCTTGATCGTTCCATTCGTGATGATGTGCGGCACCGTCACATTGCCGGTCACCATGGCATTTTCACTCAGCACCAACGTACTGTTGCCGTCGCCCTTGGCTGTGATATTTCCGCGGACTTTCCCGTCAACACGCAACCCGCCCGTGAACACGATATCACCCTTGAGATCAGTCTTGGCGCCGATCAGCGTATCAATCGTATTGCACGGCTTTTCCGTCGGGGTTTTTCCCAGAGCAGACAACATAGGCATACCCTCCATGTAATATAAATTGTAGACGTGCCGGGGCTAAAAACATGGCGCGCCGAAACAGGGCCTTAGCATAACCCCGTCCACTGCACTTTACACCTCCGGCCAGTTATAGCTGGCTTCCGCCATCGAGGTACCGCCCGGGGATGTGATATACACCTTGACACGCTTGGGCTGAAAATTCCGGGGCAGTTCGAACTTTCCCTCGATATCCTGAAAATACTTGAAGTTAACCGATATGGCGCGTTCGTTCGCCGCCGGTATCTTCAATACGACGTCCTCACCCACCTGCACGCCGCTGATCTCAAAGCTGGCGCGTCCCTGAATCGAGCTCTCGTGTTTCAGGGCCTGGATGAGCACCAGTTTGTAGCGATACTGATTCGCGTTGCCGGCCGCTTCGATGTAAAGATTCTGGACACGCAGGCCGCTTTTCTTATCGGTCGGCGAGATGATGTTACGGTAGAAATTCAGCTCTTCCCGGAGCTTGACGATCTCCTGCGCCGAAGCTTTGAGCGACTTGTCCAGGTCCTGGTAGGCAGCCTGGTCCATCTGGATGGTCCGCTGCGCGCGCGCCAGTGACTCCTGCAATTCATGATTCTCGTCGCGCATCTTGCGCATATCATCCTGCAACGTCTGCTGGGTCTGCTCCGCCGACTGGCGCTCGAACCCGGCGCGATTCAGGCCGTAGTTGTAGATCAGGCCCGCCGAAACCAGCAGCACCACGGCGGCAATAACGGCGAGCAGCAGTTTAATGCGCGGAGAATACCGCGGCTTGATCACCAGCTCGCCTGGTTTATTCAGATCAATCATTCAGGGAAATCCTGCGGTTTACTTGAACATAGCCGGATCAATGGACGATCACAAGAGCGCCTTTACATCAGGGCAGTATGCCTGTCAGATCGAGGCCCATGCTTTCATCCAAACCGAACATAATGTTCATATTCTGAATCGCCTGCCCAGCAGCGCCCTTGACCAGGTTGTCGATGATTGACAGCACGACGACGGTATCCCCGCCCTGAGGTTGATGCGCGGCGATACGGCAGACGTTAGAAGCACGCACCGAGCGGGTTTCGGGATGGCTGCCCGCGGGCATGACATCCACAAACGGCTCGTTCGCATAACGCTTCTCGAATATGGTTTGGAGATCCGCCCCCGGTTTGGTGAGCCTCGCATAAAGCGTGGCGTGAATGCCGCGAATCATCGGCGTCAGATGCGGCACGAAGGTCAGCCCCACGGGCTTTGCCTTGACGCCATCGAGGCCCTGACGAATCTCGGGCCAGTGGCGGTGGCCGGCAACGCCATAGGCCTTCATCGAGTCCGATGCCTCCGAAAACAGCATAGACACTTCCGCCTTTCTGCCAGCGCCGCTCACACCGGATTTTGCATCGGCGATCAGATGCTGCGTATCCACAAGATCATTCTCGAGCAGCGGGAGAAAACCCAGTTGCACGGCGGTCGGGTAACAGCCAGGGTTGGCGATCAGGCGCGCTTTTTTTATTTTTTCCCGGTTAACTTCCGGCAGACCATATACAGCTTCGGAAAGCAGTTCGGGGCAGGCATGCGGCATGCCGTACCATTTTTCCCATACAGCCGGGTCTTTCAAACGGAAATCGGCAGCCAGATCGATAAATTTCACCCCGCCCTTGAGCAGCTCGCGTGCGTGGGTCATGGCCACACCATTGGGCGTGGCTGAGAAGACGACATCGCATGCGGCCAGGGCCTTCGGATCAGGTTCCGTGAAAACCAGATCGACATGCCCACGCAGATTGGAAAATAGTTCCGCAACCTTCTTCCCGGCCTCGCCCCGGGAAGTAATGACCCGCAGATCCGCCTCGGGATGCGCGGCCAGCAGTCGCAGCAATTCCACGCCGGTATACCCTGTGCCGCCGATGACGCCGATCTTGATCATTCAGATACGAGCTGCCGAGAGTTAAGGCCAAATTCTAACAGATACACCACGGTTCAAAACCAAAAAAAACGGGGCCCGTCGGGCCCCGTCAGATACTGCGGATTACTTTTGTTACGAAGTCATCAGCACTGTTTTTTAGAAGTTGACGACCATACCCAGCGAGACAGCGCTCGGCGAGTTCCCTGCGCCCACAGCTGGAACACCGCCCGTGCCGTGTCCGGCGTAGCTGCTCGAGACATTGGTGGTCGCGCCATCATCATTGTCCGCCTTGGCATAGTCCAGATAGACCTTGGTGGTCTTGCTGAAGTAATGATCAACGCCGATTGCCCAGACTGTGGCGCCATTGTCCACGGTTGCTTCGTCAGTCGCATCGGCCTGGGCGTACTGAAGCTTCAAGAGGTTGTTGGCAAATTTGAAGCCGCCTCCGATGGCCCAGGTCGCTCCGTCATTATTGTCGACGAAACCGACATTACTCACTTGGTCGTACATAGCGGCGAGGTAAAACTCAGGGGTGATGTTCCACATGCCAGCCAAGCGGATATCACTCTCGTCCTCAAGGGCGCTGCTGTGGGCCATATGTGTCTCATAACCCAAACCGGCATAAATCGGCCCTTGTGACCAGGTGACGTTGGCGCTTGTGGTAGTGGTGTCAGTATTCACTTCAGACACACCATGCAACACTCCAACCTGAATGCCGCTGAATGAAGGGCTGTCGTAACGCACCATGTTGCTGATGCGGTTATCGAATCTGCCGTAACCGACCGCGACGCGCATATCACCGATCTCTTCGTTGAACATATCGATCTTGCGGCTCATATCCTTAACCGGTGCATCGTGACGGCCAAACTTTACCGATCCCCACTGTGAACCAGCGAAACCCATAAAGGTATTGCGCAGGGTGCCGCCAAGACCGCCAGAACCATCGTCAGCATTGAAAGCGCCGGATTCAATCTGGTAGATAGCTTTGAGGCCACCACCAAGATCTTCATTGCCCTTGATGCCGAAGCGGCTGCTGTTGCTGTTCAGCATGCCATTCGTGGTGTCCTTTACAGCGCCAGAATCGCCGCCATTGTCATAGCTGTCCCACGACTCATGAAAATGACCGTACACCACGGTTTCCGCCTGCGCCGCCAGCATCGGGCCGGCAACCAGCGCAGCGCCCACCGCCGCAATAAGAAGCTTCTTGTTCATCGATTCCTCCTGGAATGAATGTGAGAGTTAAACTCCAGCGCAGTTCACCTACGCTTAAAGCATTTTATAGCACATCTTTTTGCGAATAAGCAACTTGTAATTGTAAAAATACTACATGCTAGTAAATTGTTGCTAATACACAACATCATACATATTTGTTGATGCTGTGGCAAAAACCCCGGGACAAGTTTCAGCGCTACGCTTTTCTGCTCCACTTGAAGCCCAGCGTGGCCATCTCTGGCCAAGCGTTACGCGGCTCGCTTCCTCGCCGCTCACCCACTGGATCTTTGTCTTCACTTCCGTCACCCCTGTCCCTCGCTCCTAACGGGGCCAGCGTGCATCCTTAGCTCCGTACTCGGCACATCGCTGCGCCACTCCTCGCTATACGCTCCGCTGTTCCGGATTGCTCCATGCAATCCTGGCCGGACTCAAGGATTCTCATCTTAGTCCTGAATTGAAAAACAAAACGGCCCATACAAGACGGGCCGTTTTGTTTGTTGGCTTGGGAACTAGGATTGACTCGCCACATCCCTGTGGCGCACCCCAAATCTGCTGTCCGGCCAAATTTGACTCGACTCATCTATGACCCTCGCCGCCTTTGGGGCCAGCGTCGCATTCGCTCCGCTGTTCCGCATTGCTCCAGCGCTGCTGGTCGAACCTGCGGGTCTCATCCTAGTCTCGAGTAAAAAACTAAACGGCCCACTAAAAGTGGGCCGTTTAGTTTTTGGCTGGGGGACTAGGATTCGAACCTAGATAAACAGAGTCAGAGTCTGTTGTCCTACCGTTAGACGATCCCCCAGTAAGGGGCGGAATTCTAAAGAGCTATAGACGGAGGGTCAATTTATCGAAAGGGAAGGGGATGACAATGATACATAAGTGAAATTAAATGATTTCTCCTGATCCAGGATGTTTCCATACAGAGACGAAGATTTACCTACCAAAAAAATATAAAGCCACCCGGAGGTGGCTTTATAGATATACCGGCTGAACTGCCTTTAGCGCTTGGAGTATTGCGGCCTCTTGCGCGCCTTGTGCAAACCGTACTTCTTGCGTTCGACGGCACGTGCGTCGCGCGTGACATAACCGGCCTTGCGCAGGGTAGGACGAAGCGTTTCGTCATAGGCCATAAGCGCGCGTGTAATGCCGTGACGGATAGCGCCGGCCTGGCCGCTCGGCCCACCGCCGTCTACATTCACCATGACATCGAATTTGTTCTCCATATCCACCGCCACAAACGGCTGACGCACGATCATGCGCGCCGTTTCGCGACCGAAATATTTATCGACCGATAAGCTGTTGACGACGATATCGCCTTTGCCGGGTTTGAGATAAACCCGCGCCTTAGACGTTTTGCGTCGTCCGGTTGCACGATAGATGTTTGCCTGTGCCATAAATGTAAGTTTCGCCTTACTTCGTTCGTCTGGTCATTAAGATTAGATATCCAGAACCTTGGGGCTCTGGGCTGAATGACGGTGTTCCGCGCCACGATAAACCTTGAGCTTGCGGAACATTTGGCGTCCCAGCGGATTCTTGGGAAGCATACCGCGAACCGCTTCTTCAATAACATCGCACGGAGCACGCTTCATCATGTCCCGGAAGCTCGTCGCTTTGAGACCGCTCTGATAGCCGGTGTAACGATGATAAATCTTGTCCCGGCTCTTCTTGCCCGTGACCTGCAGTTTGTCGGCATTGACGATGATGATGTAGTCGCCGGTATCGACGTGTGGGGTGAACTCGGCTTTGTGCTTGCCGCGTAAGCGGCGAGCGACTTCGGTCGCAACCCGTCCAAGAACCTTGCCGGCCGCATCGATCACGTACCAGTCGCGCTTGACGGTTTCCTGTTTAGCAGAAAAAGTTTTCATGGAGATGGTTCAATATTGGGTTGTCGGGCTTCCCGCCCCTAAATCGGCACATTCCTGTGCGCCGGAAAGCCGCGCATATTACAAAAGACGGTTCCAAGATACAAGGAAAAAACCGGGAAATTGCCGGGTCAACCCGAGATACAGGCACGATGAATACATTAAAAATAACGAATGAACATCGGGCAAAAAAAAGGCGTGGCTGGGGAGCCACGCCCGAACCACCACTAGGAGGATGGAGGAGCCTTTACCCGGCGCTTGTCGCGCCGTCAGAAAATCTTTCAACTTCCTACTCAGAGATTAGCAAACATCGGGCCAACCTCCAGAAATCTCTAAACAACAGTATATAATAATTATCTAATATTCCTACCTATTGTCAAGCTCGAATTAAGAAATCTCGTGGCACACGGGAATATTACATAACACTCTGATTCAAATAGAAAAAATTATTGAATCAAACAACTTCTGCCACAACCCTTGCTCCATTGGCACATCAGCTTCAACAACTAAGACCTGGCATCATCATGTTGGTTCAATCTCAAGAGAACAAGAAAATGCTCTATTTTGGTGCAGGTAATACATTTTCCGGCTCTGGAACGGCAATTTAGGTCAGTTTCAATGGTGCCATGAACTAGCTTTTCAGCTTCAGGCGCTCGACGACCTGTCCGTGCCCAATATGCTGATCGATTATCTCGTCGATATCTTCCTTGTCCACATAGGTATACCACGTCCCCTCCGGATAAATCACCAGCACCGGCCCTTCCTCGCAACGATCCAGACACCCGGCGGTATTGACCCGGACGCCCCCTTTTCCATCCAGGCCAAGTGATTTGATCCGCTCCTTGGCATAATCGCGTACTTCCTGTGAATGATGGTTGGCACAGCACGCGCGGCCATCCTCGCGCCGGTTTACGCAGAAAAAAACATGATAACGGTAATAAGACATCGGTCCGGGCAATGACAGTACTTGAGTGACAAATGATTGGATAACGAATTATAGGACACCGGCCCACTATCGGTATATTTTGCATGACAGCTCTCACGAACCATCGACAATCTTGAACTCAGCCTCCTACATAAAGCGTGAAGCCGCCAAATGTGTGGCTTGTGGCCTATGCCTGCCCCACTGTCCAACCTACGGACTTCTGCATGACGAATCGGAATCGCCGCGCGGCCGGCTGTCGCTCATGCTCGCCCTGGCAAAAGCTGAATTACCGCTCAGCGACAAGCTGGAATTGCATCTGGCACGCTGCCTCGATTGCCGCGCCTGCGAAAAGGTGTGCCCCTCTTATGTCTCCTACGGGCTGGCACTCGATTCGGCGCGCGCCCTGATCGAATCCGCGCGCGAACCTTCTGCCTCGCCGGCGGCACGATCTGTTTCGATACTTCAATGGCTGGTGGAAAAACGAGACAGAGTCCGCACGCTCGACAAAATTCTGTGGCTGTATCGCCTGTCCGGCCTGCAATGGCTCCTGCGGACCAGCCGCCTCCTCAAGTTATTCGGATTCGCCGAACTGGAGGCAAATCTTGTCTCGCAGCCAATCCCAATAACCGCGGCGGAAATTTACCCGCCAGAGAGCAAATCAAAAGGCAAAGTCACTATTTTTACCGGCTGCCTGACACAGATCACGGATCAACAAACCCTGACTTCGGCAATCCGTTTATTAAATCGTCTCGGATTTGAAGTGCATGTGCCGCCGGATCAGGGATGCTGCGGCGCGCTGCATCTGCACAGCGGACTCTCCGAAAAAGCCGCCGAGTTCATGGGCCAGAACATCAAGGCATTCACCGGTGACACGGGGCCCATCCTGTGTGCATCCAGCGGCTGCACGGCAACACTGAGCGAATACGCAAAGTATCGGGAAAGCGAAAAATCCGCTGACCGGTTTTGCTCTCGCGTCACGGATTTAAACCAGTTTCTCGCAGGATTGACATGGCCTTCGGATATCGCATTCCGCCCGCTGAATAAGCGAATCGCGGTGCACGACCCCTGCAGCTTGACCAATGTCCTGCGGCAGGAGGACAAGCCCTATGCGCTGCTTGCCCGCATTCCCGGCGTGGAGATAATTCCCCTGCCGGATAATTCACTGTGCTGCGGGGCGGCCGGAACCTACCATCTGACACAAACACGGATCGCACGGCAATTGCGCGCACCGAAAATAGATCACTTGAGACGGCTCGCGCCCGATATCCTGGTGACGTCCAATTCGGGCTGCGCCATGTATCTCGCCGCGGGCATCCGCCAAGCCGGGTTGGCCATCGAAGTAATGCATCCCGTGGTACTGCTTGAAAGACAGCTACAAAACGGCGCCGGCACCTGAGCGCCCTTGTAGGAAAGCGCCGCCAGCGGTATCGTAACTTGATTAAATCCAGACGAATGAATAGGGCGACTATTATTATGTCCAGACGAACGAAGTAGGGCGACATTTATGACCAACCGCTCCATAAGCTTGCTTGATCGCTTGATCGGACAGTTCGACCAGGCACTGCATGCCGTTTTCGGCCCGGCCCCGCATCCGGCGCGCGACAATCCGGCAGCGGGGAAAAACGATCCCGCGCTGACGGCGGCCGAGCGTGAACTGTCCGGCCGGCTGATGCGCATTAATCACGTCGGGGAAATCTGCGCCCAGGCCTTGTATCAGGGCCAGGCGCTGACCGCGCGGCTGCCGGAGGTTCGCGGGAAAATGGAACAGGCGGCGCAGGAGGAAAACGATCACCTCGCCTGGACCGAGCAGCGCATCCACGAACTTGGAAGCCATGTCAGCTATCTGAACCCGCTGTGGTACGCCGGCTCATTTGCGCTCGGCGCACTGGCGGGCGCCGTCGGCGACAAGTGGAGCCTGGGGTTCGTCGCGGAAACCGAGAAACAGGTGGTGAATCATCTCACCGGCCACCTGGCGCAACTGCCCGCCGCCGACGATAAAAGCCGGGCGATCCTCGAGCAGATGCGCGACGACGAAGGCCGTCACGCCACGGTAGCGATCGAATCCGGTGGCGCTGCTTTGCCGGAACCCGTCAAGCAATGGATGCAGTGCAATTCAAAAATCATGACCCGCACGGCCTACTGGATTTAGCTTTCGAGATAGTTATTAGAGTCTACCTCAAAATACCATGTTTCGATTTTCGTAGAGTGCGTCCCACGCACCAATGGCTTCATTTAAAGTGTGGATCGGTGCGCAGGGCGCACCCTACCGTTTTTGAGATAGGTTCTAGCTATTTTCCAGCCAGCGGCGGGTGGTAGATCATCTGCACGGTATTTCCGTCGGGGTCGCGGCAGTAAAAACTGCGTGCGCCGTCGCGATGGGTTCTGGGTTCCTTGACGATGGGCACGCCGTTCGATTTGAGAAACTGGTGCCACGCATCCACTTCGCCGATATCGTTTAACACAAAACCGATGTGATCGAGCCGTTGCGCCGACCCCGGCTCGGGGCCGGATGGTACACGGTGCAGGGCCAGGTTATCGGCCCCGCCGGTGAGATACACGTTGTCCGGATCCGGCCGCCATTCCACGCGCATCCCGAGCATCTCGGTGTAAAACCGCTCGCAGGGCTCGAGGTCGCGGACGTTCAGTGCGACATGATGCAGCCCGGGAACCGCCGATGGTCGCTTCATGAATTTCTTTCCGCACGCATGTGCTTATTTGATCTCAACGATTTCAAAATCGTGCGTGATCTTCGCCGTCTTGCCGAGCATGATGGAGGCCGAACAATACTTGGTAGCGGAAAGCTCGATGGCATGCTGGACCTTTTTCGGATCCATATCCTTTCCGCTGACGACAAAATGAATATGAATATGCGTGAACACCTTGGGATCTGTCTCGGCGCGTTTGGCCTCCACCTCGGCCACGCAGCCGGCGATCTCCTGGCGTGACTTGCGCAGGATATGCACCACGTCAAATGCCGTGCAGCCGCCCATGCCGATCAGCACCAGTTCCATGGGACGGGCGCCCTGGTTCTGGCCGCCGGATTCCGGCGCGCCATCCATGATCACGGTGTGGCCGCTGTCCGCGGTGCCGGCAAAACTGACACCGCCGCTCCACTTGATGGTTGCTTTCATGATTTCCTCTCCCGACGCGGTGTCGAAACATTGAATAATTCTTCCAATTTCACGCCGGGGTCATCGGCCTTCATGAAGGTCTCGCCCACCAGAAAGGCATTCACGCCTTGCGTCCGTAACAGAGCGACATCTTCGGGCGTGCCGATTCCGCTCTCGGTCACCACGATGCGATCCGGCGGAATTTTCTTGAGTAAACTGGTGGTCGTTTCCAGGTTCGTCCGGAAAGTGCGCAGATCGCGGTTGTTAATGCCAATCAACGGTGTATTCAGCGCCAGCGCGCGCTCAAGTTCCCGTTCATCATGCACCTCCACCAACACATCCATGCCCAGTTCCGCCGCGAGCACGGCGAGATCGCGCATCCGGGAATCCTCCAGAGCGGCAACAATCAGCAGGATGGCGTCGGCGCCGATGGCACGCGCCTCGTACACTTGATATGCATCCATGGTGAAATCCTTGCGCAGCACCGGCAACGCGCAGGCGGCGCGAGCCTGCTGGAGATGCTCGTCGGCACCCTGGAAAAAGTCCACGTCGGTCAGCACCGACAGGCAGGTGGCGCCGTGGCGTTCATAACTCCTGGCGATGTCGGCCGGCTGGAAATCTGCGCACAACAGGCCCTTGCTGGGGCTCGCCTTCTTGATCTCGGCGATGACCGCGGGACGACCGGCGGCAAGTTGGCTCCGGATCGCCAGTAAAAAGCCGCGTAGAGCGGGCGTGGATCCGGCACATTGGCGCAGTTCCTTGAGTGACAACTGGCTGGCGCGCGCGGCAATCTCCTCGCGCTTGCGCGCCAGGATCTTCCGGAGAATGTCAGGGGTATCGTTCACTTCGCTGAGAGTTTTTTGCTCAAGGCCACGAGATCATGCAGCTTCTTCGTGGCCGCGCCACTGGCGATGACTTCCAGCGCGGTTTTGACGCCGGTGCCGAGATCGGGTGCGAGTCCGGCAACATAAATCGCCGCCCCGGCATTGAGCGCGACGATATCGCGCGCGGGTCCGGGCCTGTTGTTCAACACCGATTCGATGATCGCAAGACTTTCGGCCGGGCTCGCGACGGCCAGTTTGGATACATCGCCACGTTGGATGCCGAACTGCTCTGGCTGGATCGTAAAGACGCGCACCCGGCCATCCTTCAGTTCTGCAACGTGCGTGGGCGCGCCGATGCTGATTTCGTCCATGCCGTCCTCGGCATGGACCACGAGTACATGTTCGCTCCCGAGCCGCTGCAACACTTCCGCCAGCGGTTCCACCCATTGATCCGAAAACACACCGAGCACCTG
>NZ_JBAVEJ010000070.1:0-3480 GCF_049587675.1 Sulfuricaulis sp.
CCGTGGAGTTTGACGGCAGACGCATTGATAAGTTGTATGCGCCGGCAGTGGTCAAACTCGGAGTCATCCAGGTGATGGAAGGAAGGCACACCTTTGTGCACCTCACTGTGGAGGACGATCTCCTGACAGGCGCCTACACAAGGGGCCGGGAAAAGGGCATTCGGGTCGCCCTTGACAACGTTTACAAGTATTTTCCCAGGCTGCGGGAACGCAGGCATGCCAAAACGGGATACATATCCGGCGGTGAAATGCAGATGTGTGCCATCGGCCGCGCGCTCATGGCCAAGCCCAGGATCATGCTCCTGGACGAACCATCCATGGGACTAGCCCCTCTCCTGGTAAAGGAAATCTTTGACATCATCCAACGTCTCAACGAGGAGGAAAAGGTGGCAATGCTGCTGGCAGAGCAGAACGCCGCCATGGCCCTTCAATACGCACAATACGGCTACGTGATGGAGAACGGGCGGGTCGTGCTCGACGGGGATGGAGAGACCTTACGGAACAACGAAGACGTGAGGGAGTTCTACCTGGGATTGACTGAGATCGGGAAAAAGAGCTATCGTGACGTCAAGCACTACAGGAGAAGGAAACGTTGGCTGGCCTAGGTTAATTCCTTCTGTCAACCTGTGACCGCGGATCATTTCACAACGTCTCTCAAAGATTTCCTATGGCAAGAAATGGTTGGGGCTAGGACTGCGCGTATCCCTAAAATCTCCTGATAGCAATCGCATCTACAGATACTCCTTTCCCCAGCCGGTAGCCGATTTCGATGTCGTGGAAGCGACAGAGACCGCGCATGATCGTTTGAGGTCCGGGCAAATCGCGGGGGTTTCTGTTGAGGGCCCCGCCGAGTCGCGAGAGGATGATATTGGCAATGGCGATGCGTAGAGCCCTTTTTTTTGCCCCCGCATCGTCTCGGGAGCTACGAAGGGTTGAAGTTCTTCGAGCAGGCGGCATTCCCATGGGTCGAAGATGAGCTCGCAGCGCAGCTCGGGGGCCTCACGGCCGAGCAAGGTCAGGAGCATGACTCGCCAAGCCATGACCGTATCGATAGCGATGGCGCGGGCCAGTTTGGCTGCGCTTTGATGCTGATGGGCTTCAACACGGCAACCACTTTTCAGAACACGATGCCATTCTTCAATGCGCCACCGACGGCTGTACCACCGCACGCAACGGAGCGCTTGCTTGCGCGATTCGATCTGCACTGTGGTCAACAGCACCCAGCGCAACGGTTTGACACCCTTGGGGGGATCGACTTCCCTCAGCAGCAACGCGCGCAGTTCCACAGCCGCCATGTGCCGGGTTTGTGTCGTTTGCGGCGCGCTGATCGTCACCTTGTCCCAGTGCAGTTGGACCTTTGCCCGGCGTGCCGGCAGGCCGATCCTTCCGGGTTTGCTGGGTTTACCCTTCTTCTCGCGTTGGCGCGGTACCGCGATGTGCGCTTCACCCATTACGGGCAACGCCTCCAAATGAGCGAACAACTTTCGGGGTTCCTCTTCCAGGCAGCGGTCATAACGCGCACGCACGAGCAGATGAATGTTGCGGGCCTTACGCCGACGATAGTCGAAGAGCTCGAACAGATCGCTCTCACGGTCGCCCACCGCGATCAGTTCGGTCTCAGGAACCCATTGTGCTATCTCCCGCAGCTCTTCGATGGTGCGCAACCACCGGTAGGATTCCTTTTCTTCGATGGGGCGGTTGTGCGCCTTGTCTTCGCTGTCGAAATGCGAGGCATAGATGTGGGTGCCCAGTACGCCCAATGGCAAGCCGTCCTCACTCAGGGCCAGCGCCGAGTGCATCTTCAGCCCTTGGCTGACAGCGCCGGTCTGGTTCTTGCCGATGTCGCCCAGATCGTTGCAGTGCAATCGATCCGAGAAGTCCAGATCGGTCGTGTCTTGGATCGCCAGCACGCGGCCATACCCTTTGATCCGTCGTATGGTCTGCCGGCGATGCCCGCTAAGAATGCCCTCCGGGCTCATCTGCGCCCGCTGCTTGCCGATAAACCGGTAGTACGCCTTCAATTCGTGACGATCTCCGGCGAAGCACTCCGTATACGAAGCCGACGGATTGCGCGCTTTTGCTTTCGCAATACGCAGCAGCCGCTGCGTCGTGTCCTGATGCCCCAAGTCCGCTTCCCCAAACTCCGCCTCCACCCACCCCTCAGCACACAACGACTCCTCCAGACTCAGGGGGGTGATTTGTTCGCTCTTGGGCACGATCCCCATCTGCCGGCGCCAGCGCCGATTCAGTTCGTACACATAGACCTCTTTGCGGGCCACCTGGGGCTTGTTGGGCCCGTTGCGTCCACGGCCGCTGCTCTCGCCCACACACAACCAGTTGGCCGCCTGATAACAGGTCCCCTCATACGCCTCGGTATTCACGAAGCTCTCCAGCAGCCAAGGCTCGAAGCCATATCGTCGCGCAAAATCCGGCCCCACGCGTTCCGCGGCCATACTCAAAACCCGACTCGCCAAGTTCTCGCAGTGCACGCTGGGTCGAATCAGAAATCGCCGCATGTCCAGCACCCGATCCTGAAAAAGCCTCCGTGTCGGCTCATCCCACCCGATCCATTCGTCGCGCGGCGCCAGTCGCAGCGCACAGGAACCAAACCCCAGTGCACCCAACCAACCGTGCTCGGACCCGATCAAGTAGCGCACCTGCCGCCCCACCATCCGGCTGTCGTGCAGCGGATGTTCCGTTTCGATCAACTCGTTCCACGTTCGGAACAGTTCGTCCTGCTCACGGCTGACTCCCACCAGAGACAACCCCTGCACCTGCTCCACCCGCTCCGGCATCTTCCGCGGTTCAGCAACCCGCTGGCCCAGCCGTCGCGGCTTCCAGCGCCCCGGCCCGCGGCTCTGAGGCTTCGGCAATCGCCAGTAGCCTCGCGCCTCCAGTACCCGCAACGCCTTCTGTGCGCCCCCTTGCCGCAATCGACCCCGAGCATCTCTCATATCCAGACGCTCACACACATGGCGCGCCAGTGCTGCTCGCCCTTTGCCCTTGTTGGCTCTGAGCCACTCCTTGACCAGTGCAGTCCCCTCGCCACCCGCCAACCGCTCCTGAATCGTACTTTTAGTGTCCATGCACCATGGTGTACCAAAGAACGCAAGAAATGTCCCGTTCTTTTTTTGGGGGCAGGCGCAGTGCTAGGCTAACGCGTAGGATATAACTGCGGGGTTATAATCGGGACTGACTCCGGGCATCCTTATGGGGCCTCCTCAGTCCGTTTTTGGCAATCCATAACCTACTTGAGCCAGACTGTCATCAAAAAAAATGGGCGGGATAGCTGAGCAAGGTTCGGGGCGCAGGCAATCACCGCAAATATGATTAGATTCCAGACAAATGAAAAAGCCCGTTCCGGAGCATGAAATGGATCTGAACGAATATTTAGACAAGACAAAGGGCCGTGGGGTCCTGGACACCGCTGATGCCGATGGCAGGGTGGATGTAGCGGCGTACGCAAGGCCAAAGGTTTTG
>NZ_JBAVEJ010000071.1:0-37818 GCF_049587675.1 Sulfuricaulis sp.
ATCCACGACAGCGCGACCGCGCGGTCCGCCGGCAGGCAGGCCTCGGCGCTGCCGTCGGCATAGGCATGTAACACCTCACGCTCGAAAGTCTCGCGATCCATGAATTCGGAGCGGAATTTCTCCAGCGAGGCGGTCATGATCTGTCTCCTAGGCTCGTGCCGCCGCGAGGGTCGCGGGCGCGAGGCGCGCGATGTCGAGCTCGCGCAAGTTGAAGTATCCCTGTTTTACCGCGGACATATTGGCCTCGATCACTTTCTCGCCGCGCCTTCCGAAATACTTGCGTAGCGCTTTTTCGACGCCTTCGAACAGCTGCGCGTCGCCCAGGCCTTGCGCGCGCACGAACGGCGCTACCCGCAGGAAGATGCCGAGCAGCACGATGCCCTGCATGCGCAGTTGCAGGTCCGGCGTCGCGGCCAGCTCACGGGCGATTTTAACCGCATCGAGATAGAACAGCCGCAGCCGTTTATGCAGGATGATTTCGTGTGCCGCCGCCGGGATGTGCGCCCATACTTCAGCGTCGGTGCCGAAGCGGCTCTGGATGAACAAACTCCCGTTCTCGCTGAGGCCGTGCAGCGGATTGGCGACGCCGAAGGCGTTGATGTCATGGATCGGCACGAATTCGACGTGTTCGATCTCGGAATGCTCGCGGATCGGCTCGGCCGCCACCGTCAGGTAATAGGTGGTCGGCAGACCCTTCTTGTCCGAGCCGTACTTGGGGTAGGCCTGAACGTAGAGACCGAAAATCTCCTCAACGAGCGAGGCGATCACCTTGTTGGTCGTGACCGAGCCGTAACCGCCGACCGAATGCCCGCGCATGCTGAAGGCGCCCGCCGGACGCACATCCGGATCGTGCCGGCGCTCGAGCGCCGTGGGGTGCACGATGTTAAGCGAGAAGAAAGGTTGACCGCCTTCAACCATGTTCTGCGCCACGGCGATCAGGTCGCCGACGCGCGTGTCGCGCGATCCCAGGCCGTACACGCCGGAATAAATCTGCGGCATTTTCTCGACGGCGGCGTAACCGACGGCGCCCGCCATGGCATCGGCGAAGGCCGCCTTCAGCTCGGCGGTGAGCGGATTGTTCCCGGCCAGCGGGTTGTCCATGCGTTCGATCACGGAGATGCTCCGGCAGTTTCGGAGCGCGGCGACGATTTCGCGGCCGGGAAACGGCCGGAAGCTCGTGACATGCAGCAGTCCCACCTTCCAGCCCAGGTGCTGGCGCAACCAGTCCACGGCCGGGATCGCGGTTTCCATGACCGAACCCAGGCCGACGATGGCGTATTCGGCGTCCTCCAGGCGGTAGCCGCTGACGAAACCGTAATGCCGTCCCGTGAGCCGGTAGAATTCGTCGAACGCCTCTTGCAGATGGCGCGGCACTTCGTCGTAGTAATAGCGCTGCGCGATCTTGCCCTTCATATAGGAATCCTGGTTTTGCACCACGCCGGTCATCAGCGGACGGTCGGGATCGAAAAGGCTAGTCAGTTTCGCGCGCGGATCGTCGATGAAAAGCTTCATCAGTTCCGGCTCGGCAAGGCGCACGTTCTCGATGGTGTGGGTGGTGAGAAAACCGTCCTGGATGCTCAGGAACGGCGTGCGTGAATTTTCCGCGGCGCGCCGGGCAATCAGCCCCAGGTCCTGCGCCTCCTGCGCGTTGCGCGCGAACAGCATGCCCCAGCCGGTATCGGCCACCGCCATGACATCGTCATGACCCGCGTGCACGTTGAGCGAATGCGAGCTGAGTGCCCGCGCGCCGATGTGAAACACCACCGGCAGACGCTTGCCGGAAATAGTGAACAGCACCTCCTTCATGAGCACCAGGCCCTGACCGGAGGTGAAATTGGTCACGCGCCCGCCGGCCAGCGCGAAGCCTTCGCAGGCGGAGGCGGAGCTGTGCTCCGATTCCGGTTCGAGAAAGAACAGATCGTGGTTCCACAGATTCTTGCCGCCGTTCGCGACCGCGAGCTGATAACCCGAACCCATGTTGGTGGACGGGGTGATCGGGAAGGCGCAGGCGCCTTCAGAAATATTTTGTTCGACCCAGACCACCACCGCCGATCCGTCGGCGGTGGTCGGAGTGCCGGGATAGGGGAAGGTGCCGGAAGTCACGCTGGTGTTGCGAATCGGTTGCCGGTCAGCAGGTATTCGAGCAGCTCATGAACTTTGCGTATTTCCACTCCGAAAGGCAGAGACTCCGAGCCGCGGAAGAACAAGCCCTGCTGTATGTTGCCGCGCTGCGCCGCCGCGAGCTGGGTCTCGATGCAGAATTGGCCGGCCTGGGGATTGCCGTCCTTGAATCCGCAATGTGCGAGGCACTCGAGCCGGCTCGGGCACTGGGAGCATTCGGGACTGGCTTTTTCGCGCAGCTTCAATTCCTTCGCGAGATAATTCTTTAGCCATGGAGTGAGCACCGCGCGCGCCGGCAGCCCGGCCGCGCTCATGAAGGTGACGATGTCCTCGGGCCTGGCCTCAGCCAGCACTTTCTTGAAGTTGGGGTGCGCATCGCATTCTTCGGTCACGGCAAACGGCGTACCGATCTGCGCGCCACTCGCGCCCATGTCGAAAAGTTCCTTGAGCTTCTGAAACGAGTTGATACCGCCCGCCGGTATTAATGGAATGCTGCCGAGCGCGATCCCCAGTTCCTGAAACACGCGCCGGGTTTCATCCAACACCCGCTTGAAATCGAACTTCGGGTCATTGACTTCCTCCATGCGCGTGGCACCGAGATGCCCGCCGGCGTAGCGCGGATGTTCGATGACGATGGCATCTGGCAGCCGGCCCTTGCGCATCCATTTCTTGAGCACGGCGCGCACGCCGCGTTCTTCCGACAGGATCGGGATGAGCGCGACGTTCTTGAATTTTTCCGTGAGATCGGGCAGGTCGAACGGCAGCCCCGCGCCGGAGACGATGGCGTTTGCCCCGCTCTTGCAGGCCTGCACCACGAGTTCGGCGTAATTCGACAGCGCGCGCATCACGTTCACCGCGATGAAGCCGTCCGGCGCGATCTCGTGCGCGGTGCGGATCTCGCGATCCAGCGCCTCGATATTGGCAGCGCTGTGAACTTTCGGGTCGTGGCACTTGCGCAAACGTTGCATGATGTCCGGGTACAGGCGCCGCAAATCCACGCTGGCGATCGTGCCGACCGCGCCTTCGCGGGCGACGGCGCCGGCTAGCCGGTGGCCGGAAATGCCGACACCCATGCCACCCTGAATGACGGGCAACAGTTCGCGATCGCGGATCTTGAGTAAAGGGAAAGAGGTACGGATCATGAAATGAATAGGCCTTAAAATGACAAAACTAGCTTATTTTGAGGTAAATCGGCTTGACGCAGGTCAAACTCCCGAACCGTGCCGGTGGATTTAAGCCGCCGCAATCATCGCTAGGCGACGAAAGGCAGCACCTGATGGGTGAGTGCGACCAGGACGATGTAGACGAATATCGCGATCGCGGCGAGCCACGCGCTAACACGGATTTTTTTGGTCCGGCCGTATTTGAGACCGACGGCACCGACCACAATGTAAGCGATCAGCGCCAGCACCTTGGCCGTGAGCCAATTTTGAACGAAGGGATATTGCTGGATCTGCATCGCCAGCAGAATCGCCGAGACGAGCAAAATCGTATCGATGACATGCGGCGCCACGCGTACCCATTCTTTTTGCAGCCACGGCGATTCTTGCATCATCCATACGCCGCGCACCAGAAACCCGGAAATAGACAACACCACACAGGTGACGTGCAGATGCTTGAGAAGCAAGATAATCATTTCTGTTTCCTGATAAATCGATTATCCGGGTTTACGGTCGAGTCGCGGTCGCAGGTACATCGGCGCGTACAGCCATACCCACAGCAGGAATGACAGCAACCAGGTGGCCGCGGCCAGCACGTTTAAAATTCCTCCGACAGTGCCGGGGAGAAACTCCGCGACGATGCGCAGCATCGCGGCGATGTTTACACCGAGCAGCACGTACCACGTCAGGTCGTTGGCCTCCAGCGCGCGCCCCGAATGCCCGAGGGTGACGCGCGAGGCCATCGCCACCACCATGCCGGTAAAGAAACCGATGCCTAGTGCGTGCAACGGCGCGCGTCCCAGGTAGTCCACGCCGGTGACGAGGAGCACCAGACTTTGCGCGGTGTAGAGCGCCATGCCGAGGCCGAGCCACAGAAATGCGATGTGCAGCATGGCCAGCAGGCGTGCGTGAAAGCTGCGGCGGAATTGCCAGATCCGTGAGTGATGCAGCGCGGCGAGCGCCAGCGGCGCGTCCGCGAGGAAACGCCACGCGGTCAGGCCGGTGAGTTCGAGCAGCACATGCCCGACGACGCACAGGAGCATCAGCGGCGGACCCCAGGCGGGTCGTATCATTAAATAGTTGATGAGCGCGCTTTGGCTGAAGAACGGGATCATGCGATGCGCCACCAGGAACACCACCGGCACCAGAAACAGCCACAGTCCGAACTCGCGCGCCAGCAGGAAAGCCATTGGCGCGCCGGAGATAACAGCGGCGAGAAAGCACGCGATGCCGAGCATGCCGGCGGCGAGCGCCAGGTTGAGCAGACGCTCGTGCGGACCGCGCTTGGGCGCCTGGAGGAAAACCGCCAGTAACGAATAGAGCGTTACTCCCCAGCCAGCCAGTTGCAGTGCCAGCGCCGCCGCCACGACGAGTCGCGATGCGAACAGGCCCGCATAAAACAGAATCATGCCAGCGGCGAGAAAAATGAAGGCGGTGATATACCGCGACGCCGGTACCACCGTTCCGCCCATCCAGCGCGGATAGACCGTGATCAGAAAACCGAAAATGAAAAATGGGAACACCCCGTACAGCATGAGAAACATGTGCACCCAGGTGGGTGCCACCGCCAGGGACAGGGTCGGCCACCATCCCGCGCGCCCCGCCAGCTCCAGGAGCCACAGCCCCATCACCAGAATGACTTGAAGCGCGCCGGCAAAGAACATCATGCGATGGGGCGCGGCGCTAAAGACCTGCCAGCGTGAAGGTATCAACGTGGGTTGGGGCGTCAGGGTGTTCATATTCGAATCCGGCAGCAGTTGAGGGTGTTGATGAAACAGGTCTCTTTTAGCAGGAGAAACCGGGGAAAGTACTTGATTCAGGTCACGCGAAGACCCTCTGGAACCCTCAAAAAGCAACTATATAAGGACAGTGGTCTATCTTGAAAGCTAAAGGTCTTTTCACGTGTGTGATGCACCGGCTCGTCCAAAAGGCAAGGGGGCTTACTGAACAGGCTGTCCGATATCAGGCTGGCACGACCGGCTGAGGCAGAAACCATCGTCAAAGCGGCTCGTGGACCGGGCGTTCTGGCGATTGTGGGGGTTTTCGGTCTCGTCACGCTGATTCTGTTGCATGTTTATGCCGGGCGTCAGTCCCAGGAGAGCAATCACTGGCGGTTAATCCGGGAACAGGCGGATGCCGCGTTGCAACTGGAGCTGAGCGTGCGTCAGCGGATCGTGGCGGTCGAGACCCTGCAGGCCTTCATGCTTGCCACGCGCAAACCCCCGGATTATTCCGAATTCAACCGTTTTGCCGAGACCCTGATGCAGTTCACCCCTGCTGCCAAGGGTTATGCCTACGGCGACGCGAACGGGGTGTTGCGGCACTTTTACCCGCTCAAGGGTAACGAGCAGGCCATCGGGCTGGATATATATAGTCGGCCCGGCGCGGAATTTCTGCGCAGGGCGGTTCAGGAACGGCACGTCACCGTGAGCGATCCGGTAAAGGTGGTGCAAGGGGAGCTGTCGGTGGTAATTCGATTTCCACTGTATCGCGATGATCGACTCGTCGGCCATGTACAGGGGGTTTTTGAGATTGACCCGCTGATCAAGCACGCGCGCGACATTCTGGATCCGAGCGTTGCCCTGCGACTGGAGGACAATCAGGGCCATATGTTCTTCGGCGAAACATCGGACCTCTCCTGGACTCAGCCGATGTCCATCGTGGTGGGCGATGGCAGCTGGAAACTGAGCGTGGCGTGGAAAGAGGCGCAACCCGGCCCCCCGGGGCTGATGCTGAGCCTGATCTGGCTCGGCGGTGGTCTTCTGCTCGTGAGCCTGCTGTACATCTTGCACCGAATCCAGTCCCAATCGCGCGTGCTGGCCATCGCCGTGAACGAGCGCACGGCGGACCTGCTCGAAAGCCAGCGCAGCTTTGCCACGCTCCTCAGTAACCTGCCCGGGTTGGTCTACCGCTGCCGCAACGATCCCGACTGGACCGTTGAACTGATCAGCGATGGAGCACTTGCATTGACCGGCTATGCGCCGGATGAATTCGCGCATCCCGGCCAGGTGAAATTTGCCGACCTGATTCATCCGGACGATCGCGACAAGGTCTGGCACGACGTGCAGGCGGCGCTCTCTGAAAACCGGCCATTCCAGCTGCTCTACCGCCTCATTACCAAGGATGGCAAGACCAAGTGGGTGTGGGAGCAGGGCCAGGGGATCCACAGCCCCACCGGAGAAATTCAGGCGCTCGAGGGATTCATCACCGACGTCACCGAGCGCATGCAGGCAGACGAGGCGTTACGCGAAAATGAGAAGAAATTCCGCACGCTGTTCGAATCCGCCAACGACGCGATTTTTCTGATGCAGGGCGAGAACTTTGTGGACTGCAATCCGCAAACCCTGAGGATGTTCGGTTGCCGGCGTCACGATATTATCGGTCATACCCCGATGGAGTTCTCGGCGGAGTATCAGCCGGACGGACGCAAGTCAAAGGAAAAGGCGCTGGAGAAGATCAAGACGGCCCTGGAGGGGGAGTCCCAGTTTTTCGAGTGGCAGCATATCCGGCTGGACGGAACGCCTTTCGATGCCGAGGTCAGTCTGAATGCGATCGAGTTGAGGGGCGAGCGCTATATTCAGGCCATCGTGCGCGATATCACCGAACGAATCCAGGCTCAGCAACGCTTGCAATACCTGGCGCATCACGATGCCCTGACCGATCTCCCGAACCGCGCGCTGTTTCTCGAGCGGCTGGAACATGCGCTGACGCGCGCACGCTGGACCCAAAGACCGCTGGCCGTGCTGTTCCTCGACCTGGACCGGTTCAAGAACATCAACGACACGCTCGGGCACGATATCGGCGACAGTACGTTGCGGACGACCTCCGAGCGCCTGAAAAATTGCGTGCGTGAAGGGGATACCGTGGCGCGCCTGGGGGGTGATGAGTTCACGGTGCTGCTGGAAGACATCGCGGATACAGACGATGTTCCGGCCATTGCACAAAAAATCGTCGAGGCCCTGTCCCGTCCGGTCGCGGTGAATAACCGTGAGTTTGTCGTGACCACGAGCATCGGTATCAGTTTGTTCCCGACCGATGGAGAGGATTCCCTCAAGTTATTGCGTAATGCCGATACCGCCATGTACCGCGCCAAGGACCAGGGCCGCAACAAGTATCAGTTTTACTCTTCCGAAATGAGCGCCAAGGCCCTGGAAAAATTCATGCTCGAGGCCAGCCTGCGCCACGCGCTGGAGCGCGAGGAATTTCTGCTGTACTACCAGCCGCAGGTCAATCTGGCAACGGGGCTCGTCACCGGCGTGGAAGCGTTGTTGCGCTGGCAACACCCCGATCTGGGACTGGTCTCGCCCATCCAGTTCATTCCCGTGGCGGAAGAAACCGGACTCATGAAATCGATTGACGAATGGGTGCTGCAAACAGCCTGTGACCAGGCGCGGCGCTGGATATCCTCCGGCCTGCCGCCGTTGTCCATGACGGTGAATCTTTCCGGCGCCTCGTTCAGCGAACCGAATCTGGTCGACGTGGTGGCGCGGGCTCTGCGCCAGACCGGTCTGGCGCCGGAAATCCTGGAGCTGGAGATAACCGAGAACGTGATCATGAAAAACGCGTCAGCCACGGTCGATATGCTCCAGGCGTTGAACCGCATGGGTATTAGGCTCGCGGTCGACGATTTCGGTACCGGCTATTCCTCGCTCAGTTACCTTAAGCGTTTCCCCATCGATACCCTGAAGATCGACCAGTCGTTCGTGCGCGACATCACGACCGACGTGGATGACGCCTCCATCGTCACGGCCATCATTGCCATGGCGCACAGCCTGCAACTGAAAGTGATCGCCGAAGGCGTGGAAACGCCGGGCCAACTCGTGTTTCTGCGCAACCACGATTGCGACGGCATACAGGGTTATCTGTTCAGCCGTCCGCAACCCGTGGCAGAGATCACTCGCCTGCTGCTATCCGGGAAAAAACTGTAATGGCCGGTTGCGGATGCCGCCAGTTAATGGGGTGTCCGCAACGAATGCAGGACCGCTAGAGCAAGACTGAACAGGACGAGCGCGCCGGCCTGGTGCGCGGCCGCTAGCGGAATCGGCACGACATACAGCAGCGTCGCGATGCCGAGCAGCACCTGCACTGAGAGCCAGCCGAGCAGAAAATGCACGGCGCGCCGCGTGTGCGCCGGTAATGCCACGCGCATCGCCTGCCACCAGAAAACCGGGATCACGAGACACAGCAGGTAGGCGAGGAGACGGTGGTTGAACTGCACCGTCGCGATGTTCTCGAACAGATTGGACCACAGCGGCTGCATCGCATACATGCCCTCGGGAAAGAAGCGGCCATTCATCCAGGGAAAGGTATTGAAGGCGAATCCGGCCTTGTTGCCGGCGACGAATCCACCCGAGAGGATCATGAGAAAAATCAGCGCGGTCACCGCCGCGCCAAAACGGCCGAGCCCCCGGGGCGCGGGCCGGGGCTCCGGCGGATACAGCAGTCCGAGCGCGGTCCAGAAAATATACGCATAAATGACGACGGCAAACGCCAGATGCGCCGTGAGCCGGTAGGGGCTGACGCGCGGGATATCGACCAGTCCGCTTTTCACCATGAACCAGCCGAGCGCGCCCTGCAATCCGCCGAGCACGAACATGACGATCAGTTTCGGCGCCAGTTCGTGCGTGATGCGCCGGCGCGCTAGGAAATAAAGAAACGGAATCAGAAATACCGAGCCGATGAGCCGGCCGAGCAGGCGGTGCGCCCACTCGACGTAGAAGATGCCCTTGAATTCCTCGAGCGACATGCCCTGGTTGACCTTGATGTATTCCGGCGTCTGCTTGTATTTATCGAAGGTTTCCTCCCACCGGGCCTGGGTGAGAGGCGGGATCGCGCCCATGATCGGGTCCCATTCGACGATCGAAAGCCCCGACCGCGTCAGCCGCGTGACACCGCCCAGCACCACCATCGCGAAAATCAGCGCGCAGCAGATCAACAGCCAGACGGCAACGGGCTTGTTGGAAGAGGATGTGGAGAGAGATATCATTTTTCAGTTGCCGGCGTCAGCAGATGCATGAGGTTCACGGTACTCAGCAATAATAACGCGGCAAGCGCATTATGCGCAGCCACCATCGTCAGGGGCAGACTGGAGACCACCGCGGCGACGCCCAGCAGTATTTGCAGCAGCAGCAAGACCAGCATCGACGTGGCGGTGCCGCGATAGCGGTCCCCGAGCCTGAGCCCGCGCCACCCCAGCCATCCTATATACAGAAATGCGACCACGGCGCCGAGCCGGTGAATCATGTGGATGAGCTTGGCGACATCGCCGGTGATGATGACGCCGCCATCGGTGATCGAGAGCACGCGGAACAAGTTGAGACTCTCGCGCCAGGGACCGTCGAGCCAGGGGAAATCACCGCAGCCGGGAAGACCGGTGCAGGCCAGCGCGGCGAAATTGGCGCTGACCCAACCGCCGAGCGCGATCTGGAAGAAAACAATGAAAACGCCGGCGCGCGCCCACGGCCGCAACGATGGCGCGCGCGCATCGCCTCCGACCGCGGACACCGACCGCTGACCGAGCCACCACAGCATGGCCAGCATCGCCATGCCGCCCAGCAGATTGCTGAGCGTTACCCACGGCAGCAGTGGCGAGGGTGTTTTGTATCCGAGCACCGACAGAAACACCGTCAGCCCCAGCACCGCCAGGGACAGTCCCGTGTTATGCCCCGGAAGCCGTCTGCGGCGCAGCGCCATCAGCGTGATGCCCACCACCATGGCGCCGAGCGTGGATGCCGCCAGACGATGAATGACGGTGGCCCACGCCGGCACCAGATGCGCGGAGGCGAGCGACTCCGTTCCACCCGCCGTTGATTTGATCAGCGCGTAACAGGCCGGCCATTCGGCGCAGCCGAGGCCGCTGCCAGCGAGACGCAGGTAGGCGCTGAGAATAACGACCACCAGCACCAGAACGAGGGAGAGAAAAACCAGCAGCGTGTAGAGGCTGTCCGTGCGCGGCGACGGGGAGCGGGGGGCAGGCGAGAGAGTCGACACGCTTGGCATAGGTAGTTAAGGAGCCTCTGAAATAAGACATTTACCGTCAGGACGCCAGGGTCGCCAGGAAAAAAAGATTTTGAATCGAATGATTTATTACCCTGGCGTTCCTGGCGTCCTGGCGGTTCGATTGAATAAAAGAGTTTTCCCAGATTTGTTTTCGACGTCACGTCGTTGCTGGCTTGACCAGTGTCAAAGTGTAAATCATTTTTAGTTGAATTGACCTAAGTCAAGTAGATGAGCGCCCGAATCGGTCTTTAATTGACGGTGGCATAATGCCGCAGCGAAAGAATAATGGCGCCGGGTGCGCTACAAAAGACCGGCGAAAGTAATCAAACATTTTTTTTGATCAGCACAGGAGGTATATACATGTCTGCCGCCAAAAACACGGGTTCGGGAAGCCGGGATCAAGCCGTCCCTGCCATGCAACGAGTGCTCGACAATCCATTTCTGCTGTTATTCATCGGAGTCGTGGTTCCCACGGTGTTCTACATCCTGTGGGGCATCATGGAAGTCGTCACCATTCCTCTGGCCAAATAACTTCCGGGAGACGCCGATATGAGCAGCCTGTTACCTCCTGCCGAACGCATCTGGTGGAAAGAACCGATCGAGGCCGTCGAGCTTTTCTGGGTCGCCATCGCGCTGGTGTGGGCCATCGTGATGTTCATCATGATGCCGTACTGGCATGTCTACGGTAAGCAGAACCTCTCGAACGAGGCTTATCGCACCTCGACGGAACTCTACGGGAAGAAAGTTCAGGCGATGGTGGATCAATTCACCGTGCGCAAGGAAACTGCGCAAGAGATACCGGTGGTGCATCCGCCCGCGGGAGCCGATGTTTATATATTGGCCCGCCTGTGGCAGTGGTACCCGATTCTGGAGCTGGAAAACGGCAAGACCTACCGCCTGCACCTGTCTTCGATGGACTGGCAGCACGGGTTCTCGCTGCAGCCGGAAAACATCAACGTGCAGGTGATCCCCGGCTACGAGATGGTGATCAAGATCACGCCGAACAAATCCGGCGAGTACACCATCGTATGCAACGAATACTGCGGCATCGGGCACCACACGATGACCGGCAGAATCTACGTGAAGTAAGGCCGCTCACGCACGTCATCTTATGACAAGACGAACGAGCGAAACGAGTAGGGCTACGTGCTTGTGCTTCGTGGCACTCGTACATCCTGTACAGCGGAGGTCGTAAAAAATGGCGAATACTGCAGAATTCCGTACCTGTCCCGACACTGGCCTGCTGTTCCACAAGCCGGCCGAGACCCTGATGAAACTGAACGCCGTCGCGGGAATCGTGTTCCTGCTGTTCGGCGGCGTCATCGGCCTGTTGATGATTTTGACGCGTTGGCCGACGGTCCACCTGCTGCAGGCGGACATGTTCTACATGCTGCTGACCGCGCACGGCCTCGGCGTGCTTATCTTCTGGATCATCTTCTTCGAAATAGCCGTGTTGTACTTCGCCTCCAGCACCCTGTTGCGATCGCGCCTCGCGGCGCCGCGTTGGGCGTGGCTCGGGTTTGCGCTGATGGTGATCGGGTCCATCATGACCGAGGTCGCCATCTTTCAGGGGCGTTCGAGCGTGATGATGACCTCCTATGTTCCGATGTCGGCCGAGCCGCACTTCTATCTGGGGCTCATTCTCTTCGCGGTAGGCGCCCTGATCGGCTGCTTCGTGTTCCTCGGCACGCTGGTGATCGCGCGTGCCGAGCGAACGTACGGCGAGGGATCGATTCCGCTGGTGACCTTTGGTGCATTGACCGCCTGTATCATCGCCATCTTCACCATCGCTTCGGGCGCGATTATTTTGATTCCGACCTTCCTGTGGAAGATCGGCTTCATCAACTATATCGACCCGTTGATGTACCGCATCATCTGGTGGGGCATGGGCCATTCCTCGCAGCAGATCAACGTCTCGGCCCACATTGCCGTGTGGTACCTCATTGCCGGCGTGGTGTTCGGCGCCAAGCCGCTGTCCGAGAAGGTTTCGCGCATGGCGTTCCTGCTTTACATCCTGTTCCTGCAGCTGGCCAGCGCCCATCACCTGTTGGCCGATCCGGGCATCAGCTCGGAATGGAAAATTTTCAACACCAGCTATGCGATGTACCTCGCGGTGCTGGCGAGCATGATCCACGGTCTGACGGTGCCGGGCGCGATCGAAGCGGCGCAGCGCAAGCGCGGCTTCAACAAGGGCCTGTTTGAATGGCTGCGCAAGGCGCCGTGGGGCAATCCGACCTTCTCGGGCATGTTCCTGTCGCTGATCATCTTCGGATTCCTCGGCGGCATCACCGGGGTGGTGATGGGCACGGAACAGATCAACCTGATCATTCACAACACCCTGTACGTCCCGGGTCACTTCCATGCCACCGTCGTCGGCGGCACGACTCTGGCGTTCATGGCGCTGACTTACTGGCTGGTGCCGGTATTGTTCCAGCGCGACGTCGTCCTGCCGGGGCTCGCCAAGTGGCAGCCGTATCTGTTCGGCTTCGGCATGATCGGCTTCACGCTGTTCATGATGGGCGCCGGCACACTCGGCGTCCCGCGGCGCCACTGGGACATCTCGTTCGCCAACGCCTTGTTCCAGTATCAGTATCCGGAGGTGGCGTATCTGATGCTCGGTCTGATGGCCATCAGCGGAATTCTGGCGATCGTGGGCGGCGGACTTTTCGTTCTGCAGATTGTCGCTTCGGTCCTGTTCGGCCGGCGCCGGGGCGAGGTCAAGAGCGCGACCCCGATCATCGCCGAACCGGTGGCGGCGGGTGTCCACGGCATCGGCATCGGCGGCATCTCCGTGCCCGGCACGCTGGTGCTGGCGCTGGTGTTCCTGACGACGTTCATCCTGTACTACTTCGTCAACTGGAAATATTTGTCCCAGGTCTGGGGGCTGGGCTAGAAGCTGCCTCAAAAACTGCTGCGCGTCCGTGATCCGGGATCGGGCGGTGCTCGGAATCCTCATGTACTGCCGTGTACACTCCGGATCCTGCGCTCCGTCCTCACCCGGCTGACGGCCGCTCGCGACGTTTTTGAGACAGCTTCGATTCAGGCGGTTGTAAACGCGGGCCTCTGGGCCGGTCCGCGAGCGGGAGGCCGGGCGGGCGCAAGCCCGCCCGGCTGTTCCTTTCCGGAATGATTCCTCCATGCACGTTAAAAAATTGCTCATCCTGTTCCTCGGCCTGATCGGCGCTGGTCTCCTGGCGTCGCCGGCCATGGCCGCGCCGCACGACACAGCCGGCCACACTCCGTCACCGACGGCGGGGGCAGACCCGGCATCGAAATTCGATCAGAAAGCGGCGCTGGCCATCAGCCAGGGCGCGATCGGCAAGAACCTTGGCGATTACACACTGACGTCGGCGGACGGCCGCAACCTGCGGATGTCCGAGTTTCGCGGCAAGCCGCTGGTGATCAGCCTCATTTACACCAGCTGCTATCACATCTGCCCGACGACCACGCAGCATCTGGCCAAGGTGGTGCGCACGGCGCGCGCCGCGCTCGGACCGGAAAGCTTCAACGTGCTGACCATCGGTTTTGACACGCCCAGAGACACGCCCTCCGCGATGCGCCAGTTCGCCCTGGATCAGAGCGTGAACATTGCGCATTGGGAATTTTTGAGCACCGATGCCGCGGCGATGGCCGGCCTGACCAAGGAGCTCGGCTTCATCGCTTACCCGGCGCCGCACGGGTTCGATCATCTCATCCAAGCGACGGTGGTCGACGCGCAGGGGAAAATTTATCGCCAGGTATATGGCATGAATTTCGATACCCCGCTGCTGGTCGAACCGCTCAAGGAACTGGTCTTCGGTGCGCCGACCTCGCCTTCGCTGCTGTCGAATCTGGGCAGCCGCATCAAGCTGTTCTGCACCGTTTACGATCCCTCGTCCGATCAGTACCGTTTCGATTACTCGATATTCATCGGGTTTTTCATCGGCCTGATCTCCATCGGGACTGTGAGCTTCCTGTTGATCCGCGAATGGCGCCGTAATCGACGCCGCGCGCGAGCTTGACCTGAATCATATTCTTTCCCCCCGGTAAAATGCCAAGTTATATCCGTCACCGGTAGCGACTTTCTGCGGAGATCCGTTTTGAATGAGACGATACAGCGCGCGGGCCGCCGGGCATTTTCGTTTTTCGAGCATGCCTTCGATGCCGCCTTTGGCCCGAGGATCAATCCGTTATATCACCTCGGAGCGCTGTCGTTTTTCTTTTTCTGGATGGTTGCCGCGAGCGGTATCTATGTTTACGTTTTTTTCGAGACCAGTATCGACGGCGCTTATCGCTCGGTCGAATACCTGACGCACACCCAATGGTACGTGGGCGGCGTGGCGCGCAGCCTGCACCGCTACGCCTCGGATGCAATGGTGATCACCGTGCTGCTGCATCTGGCGCGCGAGTTCGTGCTGGATCGTTACCGCGGCGTACGCTGGTATGCGTGGTTGACCGGCGTGATCCTGCTGTGGTTCCTGTACGCCTCGGGCATCGGCGGCTACTGGCTGGTGTGGGACCGGCTCGCCCAGTATATCGCGGTGGTGACCACCGAGTGGTTCGACTGGCTGCCGATTTTTGCCGAGCCGATCGCGCGCAACTTTCTGAACAGCACTTCGGTCAATGACCGTTTTTTCTCGCTGCTGGTGTTCATGCATATCGGCATCCCGCTGTTTCTGCTGCTGGGCATGTGGATTCACATCCTGCGCATCAGCCGCGCCAAAACCAATCCGCCGCGCCCGATCATGATCGGTACCTTGCTGGCGTTGACGGCGTTGTCGCTGGTCTATCCGGCGCTCAGCCAGGGGCCGGCCGATCTCGACACGCTGGTCAGCCGGGTGCATCCCGACTGGTTTTATCTCGTCATGTATCCCTTGATCGATCTCTGGTCGCCGGGCGTTGTCTGGGCGCTCGCGGGTGGCGGGACACTGTTGTTGATGCTGCTGCCATGGATTCCGCGCCGGCAGGAGGCGCCGGCGGCCGTGGTCGACCTCGCGAATTGCAACGGCTGCGGCCGCTGTTTCGCCGACTGTCCTTACAGCGCCGTGATCCTGCAGCCGAGGAGTGACGGGTTGCCGTTCGAGAGTCAGGCGGTGGTGGAACCTGGCCTGTGCACGGCTTGCGGGATCTGCGTCGGTGCCTGTCCCACCGCCACGCCTTTCCGGCGGGTGAGCGATCTTGTGCCGGGCATCGACATGCCCTCGCTCACGACGCGCGATATTCGCTCGCGCATCCTGGCCGCTACCGCGCCGCTGACGGGAATGGACCGTGTCATGGTGTTTGGTTGTCGTTCCGGCCCCGATCTCGCTGCGCTTCAGGAACCGGGAGTTGCGACGCTGGTGTTACCCTGCCTCGCGGCGCTGCCGCCATCGTTCATCGATTTTGTCATCAGTCGCCGTCACGCCGACGGCGTGCTGCTCGCGGGCTGTATCGCGGGCGATTGTTATCAGCGCCTGGGCGTGGAATGGACCGAGCAGCGCCTGGCAGGACAACGTGATCCTTATCTGCGAGGCAGAGTGCCGCGCGAGCGGCTGGCCATGGTATGGGCCGGGCCCACGGGCGACGCCACCCTCGCGCGCGAGATCGCGGAATTCCGCGCGCGGCTGCGTGCCATGGGTCCGTACCGCCACGGCCCTGCCACGCCACCGGCGTCTCCTGCATCCCATCCACCGGAGGATAGAGATGTCTCTTATCGAGTGGGATGATAAATATTCCGTCGGTGTCGCGGCCGTGGATCATGAGCACCGCGAGTTGATCGGACTGGTGAACGAGGCCCATAACCGCCTGATGCGCCCGGGAGGCGAGGAGGCGGTCATGGATTTTCTCGGGGAGATATTTGCGCGTATTTCCGCGCACTTCGCGCTGGAAGAGCAGATCATGCGCGCCCGGAACTACGATCAATACGACACACACAAGGCGGATCACGAGCGTTTACTCGAAGAAATCCGCGATATGATGGACGATTACGAGGACGGGGAATCGTTCAGCGAAGAGCTGCTCGCGCAGCAGCTGCAGGCGTGGTTTGCCGGACATTTCCGCAGCCACGACGCGTGGCTGCATCGCCGGCTCGATTGAGTAATGAATAAACGACGTGAGGGTTAAGTGATGCCGAAAAAGATCATGCAGTACGCCGGTCAGGCGGTGTTTTACGGCCTGTTTGTCGCCGTGATCGGCTATTTCTCGTCCGCGCCGGCCTATGAACATTTCCCGAAGGACATGGCTCTGATCAAGGCGAGCTTCAGCCATGCGGGGCAGCCGAAAGAGGAGTGTCATGTCCGCACCGCGGACGAACTGGCGAACCTGCCGCCCAACATGCGCGTGCCGGTCCAGTGCGGGCGCGAGCGATCGCCGGTGATGTTCGACCTGGAACTGGATGACAAGGTGGTTTACCGCGCCGAACTGCCGCCAGCGGGGCTTTCGCGCGACGGCGTCTCCACGGTCTATCAGCGTTTTGAGGTGCCCGCCGGGCGCCACCACCTGCGCGCGCGGCTCAAGGACAGCGTACGCGTGCCGGATTTCAACTATATAAAGGAGGCGGATGTCGAGCTTGCGCCGGCGCAGGTATTTGTCGTTGAGTTCAGCTCCCGGACCGGCGGGTTTGTATTTAAATAATTCTCACCGCAATGACGCACAATTTTGTCTGGAACAAAATTGGACGCGCGGAGCGCGCCCGAAGGGTGCGCGCCCGGGATGGCGCGCATCAAATGACTCAAAGAAAAAAAATGAAAAGGCTGAGAATGAAAATCTTATTTTATTTTTGCTTTCCTTTGCGCTCTTTGCGTCTTTGCGGTGAGCAATCATAATGGAATTTTCCCTCCCGATTCCTGACGACGGTCGCCGGCAGATTGCTGCCGGCTGGTTGATACTGGGATTGGCCGCGTTACTGGGCTCCGGGATTTTTTCGGTGCTGCTGGTGCTGGCGCGCACACCCTATGTACAGAATTTTTTCCCCTGGGTGGATTTTTTTCACACCGCGCTGGTAGTGCACGTGGACCTCTCGGTGCTGGTGTGGTTCCTCGCCTTCGGCGGCGCGCTGTGGAGCCTCAATTCCACGCCGCGCTTTCTCGGTGCCGGCAGGCTAGCGCTGTTGTTTGCCACCCTCGGCACCGTGGCGATCGCGGCCGCGCCTTTTTCCGGCGCCGGCGAGGCGCTCATGAGCAATTACATACCGGTATTGCAGCAGACATGGTTCCTGGCCGGCCTGTTGCTGTTTACCGCCGGCTTCGCCGCGCTGACCCTGCGCGCGATGGGCGCGATTCCGCCGGTGGGCCCGTGGATGGAGGGCGTGGCGGCGTTGCGTTTCGGGCTGAACACCGCGGCGGTCTCGGCCATGCTGGCGCTCATCGCCTTCGCCTGGTCGTATTTCACGCTGCCGGAATTTCTGCACGGCAAGCCCTATTACGAATTGCTGTTCTGGGGCGGCGGCCACGTGCTGCAATTTACCTACACGCTGCTCATGCTGGTCGCGTGGCTGTGGCTGGCCTCGGCCTCAGGCGCACTATTGACGCTCAGCCCGCGTGTGGCGCTGATTTTTTTCGGTTTCGGTTTGATAACGATTTTCTTCACGCCGATTATATATTATTCCTACCCGGTAACGTCCGTGGAGCACATCAAACTCTTCACCTGGCTTATGCGTTACGGCGGCAGCCTCGCCGCCTTGCCGCTGAGCCTCGCCTTGCTTCACGGTCTGTGGCACGCTGGAAAAGCAACGGGGAGCGGCCAGCCGCTGCGCGCGGCGTTGATTGCCTCGATGATCCTGTTTGGCGCGGGTGGCGCGATCGGTTTCCTGATCAGCGGCACCAACGTCACCATCCCGGCGCACTATCACGGTAATATCGTCGGCGTGACGCTCGCGTTCATGGGGCTGACCTATCATCTCCTGCCGCAACTCGGTTTTCGCGCGCCGGAGGTGAAACCGGCCCGCCTCCAGCCCTGGCTCTACGGCGGCGGCCAGTTGCTGCATGTGCTGGGCCTGGTGATTTCGGGTGGTTACGGCGTGCAGCGCAAGGTCGCGGGCGCGGCGCAGGCGCTCGATAGCGTCGGTCGTGTCACCGGCATGGGGCTCATGGGCCTGGGCGGCCTGATCTCCATCGCCGGCGGATTTCTGTTTATCTATGTCTGCTATCGTGCCATGCGGCCCCGGGCGGGCGCGTCGTGAACCGTGATACCTGAGGTGCCACGGCGCGTTTCTGCTGTTTTTTCAAGAGTTAACCTGCGTTTACGTATTACGATTACCCCGCACAATCCGTTGACCCCCGCAAAGGGATAGGGGGATATCCCCAATGGGGCTGCCGCCATGGCATTAGGTTGACGTAGATCATACTAATGCCCGCCACGTTTCCTAATATACCGCCTCGGAAACGGCATTCCGGGTCGAGGCCATTCGCGGACGATCGAACCGCAGGCTCGCCCGCACGCCGGCCCGGATTCAAGTCGAAATCCTTCCTGATTCGTGGAGAAAGCACATGAGCAAAAAAATGCACGCAACCCCCATGCTGGATCAGCTCGAAAGTGGCCCCTGGCCCAGCTTCATTACCGGCATCAAACGCCTGGCCAAGACCAATGACATGGCGGTCGACCTGCTCGGTCAGCTGGAGCACTCCTATAAAACCCGCAAGGGCTACTGGAAAGGTGGCACTGCCAGCGTCATCGGTTACGGCGGCGGCGTGATTCCGCGATTCTCCGAGGTCGCCGAAAAATTTCCCGAGTCGAAGGAGTTCCACACGATCCGCATCATGCCGGCGCCCGGCATGCATTACACCAGCGATATCTTGCGCAAGTTCTGCGACATCTGGGAGAAGCACGGTTCCGGTCTGATTGCGCTGCACGGCCAGACGGGCGACATCATGCTCCAGGGCTGCACCACGGAAAAAATCCAGCCCGCGTTCGATGAGTTCAACGATCTGGGCTTCGACATGGGTGGTGCCGGACCGTCGGTGCGCACGGGAATGTCCTGCGTGGGACATGCGCGCTGCGAACACTCCTGTTACGACGAGGGCCGCGCCCACCGCGACGTGCTGAACAGTTTTATCGACGATATCCACCGGCCCGCGCTGCCTTACAAGTTCAAGTTCAAGTTCTCGGGCTGCGCCAACGACTGCATGAACTCCGTCCAGCGTTCCGACATGGCCGTGCTCGGCACCTGGCGCGACGACATCCAGGTCAACCAGGCGGAGGTCAAGAACTTCGTCAAGCAGAAGGGCCGTGAGTACGTGGTCGACAACGTGATTACGCGCTGCCCGACCAAGTGCCTGAAGCTGAAGGCCGACAACAGCCTCGAAATCGACAACCGCAACTGCGTCAAATGCATGCACTGCATCAACGTCATGACCAAGGCGCTGTCACCGGGCAAGGATCGCGGCGTCACCATTCTCGCGGGCGGCAAGCGCACGCTCAAGATCGGCGATCTCCTGGGAACGATGATTGTGCCGTTCATGAAACTCCAAACCGACGAGGATTTCGAGAAGCTGGTTCAATTGAGCAAGAACCTCATGGAGTTCTGGGCCGAAAACGGCCTGGAACACGAGCGTTGCGGCGAAATGATCGAACGCATCGGCCTCAATAACCTGCTGGAAGGTCTTGGCATGGAAGTGGATCCGAACATGGTCAATCATCCGCGCACCAACCCGTATATCCGCATGGACGGCTGGGACGATGAAGTGGCGCGCCTGAAGCAGGCCAAGGCTGGCTGAGAACTAACGAAATTCTGAATTGAACGGAGGTTATTCAATGTCTGCACAACCACGTATGCCCATCGAATCCGGCACGCCGGATCATTTCCAGTACCTGCACCCTGTCATGAAGCGCAACTACGGCCAATGGGCGTGGCACGATCGCCCACGTCCCGGCGTGCTGCATCATGTGTCGCACACCGGTGACCAGATCTGGACCGTTCGTGCCGGCACCCAGCGGCAGATGGATGTGTATACGATCCGCAAGCTGTGCGACATCGCGGACAAATATGCCGACGGCTTCGTGCGTTTCACCATCCGCTCCAACATCGAGTTCATGGTGGCGGATGAAAAGAAGGTGAAGCCGCTGATCGATGAGCTTTTGAAGGGCGGCTTCCCCGTCGGCGGCACGGGCAATTCCGTGTCCATGATCTCGCATACCCAGGGCTGGCTGCACTGCGATATCCCGGGCACCGACGCATCCGGTGTCGTGAAGTCGATGATGGATGTATTGCACAAGGAGTTCATCACCGAGGAAATGCCGAACCGCGTGCGGATTACCACGTCCTGCTGCCAGATCAACTGCGGCGGCCAGGGCGACATCGCCATCAACGTGCAGCACACCAAGCCACCCAGGATCAATCACGACATCGTCGCCAACCTTTGCGAACGTCCCACCGTCGTGGCGCGCTGCCCGGTGGCGGCGATCCGTCCGGCCATGGTCAACGGCAAGCCGACGCTAGAAGTAGACGAGAGGAAGTGCATGTGTTGCGGCGCTTGTTATCCGCCGTGCCCGCCGATGCAGATCAACGATCCGGAAAATTCCAAGATCGCTATCTGGGTCGGCGGCAAGAACTCCAACGCGCGTTCCAAACCCACGCTCCACAAGCTCGTGGCCGCGGGCATTCCCAACAATCCGCCGCGCTGGCCCGAGGCTGCCGCGATCGTGACGAACATCCTGCGCGTGTACAAGAAAGACGCGCACGCCTGGGAACGCATGGGTGAGTGGGTCGAGCGTATCGGCTGGCCGCGTTTCTTTGAGCTGACCGGCTTGCCGTTCACCAAGTATCACATCGACAACTGGCGCGGCTCGCGTGCGAGCCTCAACACATCGACGCACGTGCGGCTCTAGTCGCTGTTTTCATGTGAAGTGCGCAAAAGGGTGAGGGAGGTCCTCACCCTTTTGCATTGGGTCACCGGTTCAGGGGTGCATGAAGTGGCTGATCAACTGGAAAGAGACAAACGCCAATACCAGAATGATGACAAAAAAGATGATGGAGCGGTTTTCAAAACGGCTGCCGCGCTTGGTCTCGAGGCGATCCAGAGTCCAGTCGGAGGCGAAATAAAGTCCAATCCCCACGAGTGTGAAATAAACGATTTCCACGACGTTTGTGTCCTTTGTTGATCTGTCGTACGGCGCCATTCTAGCGTTTCGCGCCGCCCCGGGCTTGACTGAAGTCAAGGTCTCTGTAATCTCCCTGCGTCAGGATTGATAAGGTACTTTCAGGGCTATGCTTCGTTCCCACCTTGTGAACCCTTCGTGACCACCATGGCGCCCGTGATTCGCCTGCTTGCGTTAATCCTGTTTCTGGGGATGACCACCACGGCGCACGCGGAGACGATCGACGAGCTTTATCCCACGGTGCGGGATTTTTTCCCGCAGGCCGACCGCTTCGGCGAGCTCGAAGGCAAGCCACTGGCCGCCGCCGTTTATCAGGGCCAGCGCCTGCTCGGCTATGCGTATCTGACGAGCGACGTTCTCCGCATTCCGGCGTATTCCGGGCATCCGATCAACACGCTGGTGGGCTTCGATCTCCAGGGACGCATCGCGGGCCTGCGCGTCGTCGAACACCAGGAACCGATCCTGGTGGTGGGCATATCCGAAGAGCGCTTGCAGCGCTTCGTGTCGCAATACAAGGATAAATCCGTGTTCGACCGCGTCGTCATCGGGGCCGGCGCCGAGGGCGATGTCGCCATCGACACCATCTCCGGCGCCACCATCACCGTCATGGTCGAGAACGCGACCCTGATGCGTTCCGTGCGCCGCGTGGCCGAATCCCGCGGTCTCTCGCCTCCGCCACCACCCGCCGTCGAGGCGACGACCGTCTCCGGGAAAGAGAAACCGGCGGCTGACAATGTGAATGCGCCGGCGTTCACCCCCGGCAAATCCGCGCCACCTGCCACGGTAACCCATGCCAAGGCATTATCATCGGTCTCCCCGGCGGCAGCGAAAAAAAATATAACCGCTTCCGTTCAGGACGAACCTATCTGGAAAGGAGTCTGGCGCAAAAGCACTTTCCAGATTGCCGTGCTGGTGACCGGCCTGGTATTTCTGACGCTGGTACTGGTGTTTCAGGACTGGCTGGCGAAGCGCCCGCGTTTGCTGGTGTATGTGCGCGATGGATATTTGATATTCACCGTTATTTTTATCGGCTGGTATTCGCTCGCGCAGCTTTCCGTCATCAACGTGCTTACCTTCGCGCAGGCGGCGATGCACAATTTCCAGTGGGAAGGTTTTCTCATCGATCCCATGATGTTCATTCTGTGGTCTTTCGTGGCGGTGACGCTGCTGCTGTGGGGGCGCGGGATCTATTGCGGCTGGTTGTGTCCGTTCGGTGCCTTGCAGGAACTGACGCAGCAACTGGCGCGCCGCCTCGGCGTGAAGCAATTCGAGTTCTCCGAGATGGTGCACGAAAGGCTATGGGCGCTGAAGTATATTATTCTGCTGGGGCTGTTCGGCGTTTCGCTGCAATCGCTGGCGCAGGCCGAGCGCCTGGCCGAGATCGAACCGTTCAAGACCGCCATCACCCTGCGCTTTCAGCGCGAGTGGGGTTATGTTGTGTTTGCCGCCGGACTGATTCTAGTGTCCGCCATCAATCGCAAGTTCTACTGCAAGTATCTCTGCCCGCTGGGCGCGGCGCTCACCATCCCGGGCAAGTTCCGCATCTTCGACTGGTTGCGGCGGCATCGCGAATGCGGCCGTCCGTGCCAGGTTTGCGCCGTCGAGTGCGAGGTGCAGGCGATTCGCAAGAATGGCGAGATCAACGCCAACGAATGCCACTATTGTCTCGACTGCCAGGTGACCTACTGGAACGACCAGAAATGCCCGCCGGAGGTCGAGCGGCGCAAACGCCGCGAGCGAAGCGGCCGTGCCCGTGAAATGGTGCGTGGCATGGAGCAGGTCGTCGGGCCCTCCGGGCTGTTCGACCAGGGTCAAGCGGGCTGCGATGCTTGTTCGGGCCGGGAGCCGAAATGAATCGCTTCGAGCGGTGTTTCACCAGCATCCATGCCGGTCGAATTTCTTCGTGATGTTGCAATATTTCAGGCATACACTAATCATGGTTTTTCTTGACTCAAGTCAAGGAGCAAGCCTCGCCCCACTTTTACAGTGTTGCCACACGTGGTTTTAATTCGACGGTTTTTCAATCTGACGCGGGAGGAGCCCGACATGAAATTCAATTACGCAGCACTTGCCGCCGGTCTGTTTGTAGCGACCGCGCTATCTTTTACCGGTGTAGTAGGGGCGGAGGAAAAACCTTCCGGCCATCCGGGAACGCCCGAGACGGAAATGCGCTACAAGGGCGCGCCGGTGCCGATCAAGCCGGAGCAGGCCGAAACCGTGGTGTCGCCGAAAGCGCCGCCGTTGACGGAGGCTGAATTCACCCGCGCCAAGCAGATTTACTTCGAGCGCTGCGCCGGTTGCCACGGCGTGCTGCGCAAGGGTGCCACTGGCAAACCGCTGACGCCGGACATTACTCTCAATAAGGGCACCGATTATCTCAAGGTGTTCATCAACTATGGTTCACCCGCGGGCATGCCCAACTGGGGCACCTCCGGCGTGCTGAGCGATCAGGACGTGGACTTGATGGCGAAATTCCTGCAGCACGAACCGCCGACACCGCCCGAGTTCGGCATGAAGGAAATGAAGGCGTCATGGAAAGTGCTGGTACCGCCGGCAGAGCGTCCGAAAAAGAAGCTGAACAACATCAACTTGGCCAACGTCTTCTCGGTGACGTTGCGCGATGCTGGCCAGGTGGCGCTGATCGATGGCGACACCAAGAAAATTGTCAGCGTGATCGACACCGGTTACGCAGTGCATATCTCGCGAGTGTCGAATTCGGGCCGGTATCTCTACGTGATTGGACGCGATGCACAGATCAACCTGATCGATATGTGGATGGCGCAACCCGCCAACGTCGCCGTGATCAAGGTCGGTCTCGAGGCGCGTTCGGTTGAAACCTCCAAGTACAAGGGTTACGAGGATACCTACGCGATCGCCGGTTCCTACTGGCCGCCGCAGTACACAATCATGAAAGGTGACACGCTCGAGCCGCTCAAGATCGTCGCCACCCGCGGCTTTACGGTGGATACCCAGGAATATCACCCCGAACCGCGCGTGGCCTCGATCGTCGCCTCGCACTTTCACCCCGAATTCGTGGTGAACGTGAAGGAGACCGGCCATACGCTGATGGTGGATTACTCGGACATCAACAATCTCAAGGTGACCGATATCGGCACCGAGCGCTTCCTGCATGACGGCGGCTTCGATTCCACCAAACGTTACTTCATGGTGGCGGCTAACCAGCGTAATAAAATCGCCGTCGTCGATTCCAAGAACGACAAGCTCGTGAAGCTGGTCGAAGTCGGCAAGATTCCGCACCCGGGTCGCGGCGCGAACTTCGTCGATCCGAAGTTCGGTCCGGTATGGGCCACGGGCCATCTGGGCGACGAGACCATCGCCCTGATCGGCACCGATCCGGTGAACCACAAGGAGAACGCCTGGAAGATGGTGCGCTCGCTCAAGGGCCAGGGCGGCGGGTCGCTGTTCATCAAGACCCATCCGAAGTCCACGAACCTGTGGGTGGATACCGCGCTCAACCCGAATGCCGCTGTCAGCCAATCGGTCGCGGTATACAACATCAAGAATCTCGACAAGGGATTCGACGTGGTGAACATCGCCGAAATGGCTGGCCTGGGCGAAGGTCCGAAGCGCGTGGTGCAGCCCGAGTACAACAACAAGGGCGACGAAGTCTGGTTCTCGGTGTGGAACGGCAAGACCCAGGAATCCGCCATCGTGGTGCTCGACGACAAGACGCGCAAGCTCAAGGCTGTGATCAAGGACAAGCGCCTGGTCACGCCGACGGGCAAGTTCAACGTCTATAACACGCAGCACGACGTCTACTAGTTTCAAAGGCAGCAAGGGGCGGGAGCCATCCCGCCCCGTTTTTTACGGGATGGCAGGTTCGCATGCGCAGGCCCAGGCATAAGACCGGCATCACTCTCGCAGCGCTTAGTGCGTTGTGGACGTCTGCGGTTTGCGCCGATATCCCCGCCGCGCGGCAAACCGAGCTGATGCATCTTCTTAACCAGGACTGCGGTTCGTGCCACGGGCTGACGCGCAAAGGCGGTCTCGGCCCCGCGCTGACACAGGAGGCGCTGGCCGGCAAGCCCACCATCATGTTGCGCGAAGTGATTCTTCACGGCCGGCCGGGCACGCCGATGCCGCCGTGGAAGAGTTTCCTGAACGAGCAAGAAGCAGACTGGCTGGTGCAGGTGCTGCTCGAGGGCAAAACCGATGCGCACTGAACTTTTCCATTCCTCCGTCAAGATTTTCCTGAGTCTCATCGGCGTCGTGCTGGTTTCGGCGTGCGCCTCGCCGCGTGGCACTGGCGATCTGGGTATCATTATTGAGCGTGCCAGCGGTAGCGTGCAGGTGGTTGAAACCACCCACCACACGCGTCTGGCTCAGGTTCCGGGCCTGGGCGACCTGTCGCATGCCTCGGTCGTGTACTCGCGCGATGCGCGTTATGCCTACGTCTTCGGGCGTGACGGCGGGCTGACCAAGGTCGATCTGCTGCGCGGGCGCATCGACAAGCGCGTCGTGCAGGCGGGCAACGCCATCGGCGGCGCGATCTCGCAGGATGGCCGCCTGATCGCGGTTTCCAATTACGAGCCGGGCGGCGTGAAGGTGTTCGCCGCCGACACGCTCGATCTGCTCGCCGACATCCCCGCGGGCTCGGGCGACAGCCAGCGCCGTTCCAAGGTGGTGGGGCTGGTGGATGCGCCGGGCAACCGCTTCGTGTTTTCCCTGTGGGACGCCGGCGAGATCTGGGTGGCGGATATGCGTAATCCGCGTCAACCGCAGGTGCAGAAATTTCCCCATGTCGGCAAACAGCCGTACGACGGTACGGTGACACCTGACGGGCGTTATTACATCGCCGGACTTTTCGGCGAGGATGGACTGGCGTTGCTCGACCTGTGGCAACCGGAAAAAGGCGTGCGCCGCGTGCTGGAAGGTTACGGGCGCGGGCAGGAACCGCTGCCGGTATTCAAGATGCCGCACATGGACTACTGGGCGCAGGCGAACGACATCGCCTACGTGCCGGCGGTCGGACGGCACGAGGTGCTGGTGATCGATCAGAAGAACTGGACGGAAGCCGGCCGCGTCGCCGTCGCCGGCCAGCCGGTGTTCGTGATCGCGCGCCCGGACGGACGCCAGCTGTGGGTGAACTTCGCGCCCCCGGACAACGACAAGGTGCAGGTCATCGACACGTTGTCACTCAAGATCATCCGCACGCTCAAGCCCGGCAAGGCGGTATTGCACATGGAATTCACGCCGCGCGGCGAACAGGTGTGGTTGTCCGTGCGCGATGAGGACCGGGTGGACGTGTACGACACCGACAGCTTCGCGCGCGTTACATCGCTGCCCGCGGACAAGCCGAGCGGGATTTTCTTTACTTCGCGCGCGCACAGGATCGGGCAATGAGGCCAAAACTGACCGAACTCGACCGGCGCCTGCTGAATGATTTTCAGCAGGATTTTCCGCTGTCGCCGACGCCATATGCCGACATTGCGCGCGATCTGGGCGTGACGGAAGCGGAGGTGCTCGCGCGGCTGGAGGCGCTTAAAAGCGCCGGGGCCGTCAGCCGCGTCGGTGCCGTGGTGCGGCCGAACACGGTAGGCGTGAGCACGCTCGCGGCGATGGCGGTGCCGCCGGAACAGCTTGAATCAGTGGCCGCGCTGGTCAACGGTTATACCGAAGTGAATCACAACTACGAGCGCGAACACCGGCTGAACCTGTGGTTCGTGGCTACGGCGCCCGATGCGGCAAGATTGCAATCGACGCTGGATGAAATCGCCACGCGCACCGGTTACGAAGTATTGTCATTCCCGCTTGTCGAGGATTACCACATCGATTTGGGATTTGAAATGCGATGGAACTGAACGTCATTAAACATTCCGCAGCGACACGGCAACGGCCCCAGGTAGACGAAGCCGACCGACGGCTGTTAGCGGCGATCCAGCAGGGGCTGCCGCTGATTCCGCGTCCCTATGCCGAGATCGCGGCAGGACTGGGCATCTCTGAAATGCAGGTTGTAGCTCGACTGGCATGGCTCAAGGCGGCTGGCGTGATTCGCCGCTTCGGTGTGGTGGTGCGGCACCATGAGCTGGGCTATTCGGCCAATGCCATGGTGGTGTGGGACGTGCCGGACGGTCAGGTGTCCGAGCTCGGGCGCTGCCTCGCAGGATTCGATTTCATCACGCTTTGTTACCGCCGTCCGCGGCGCCTGCCACAATGGCGCTACAATCTCTACTGCATGATTCACGGCAAGAACCGTGAAGAGGTACTGGCACATCTCGAGTGGATGGTGAACCATTGCGGACTTCAGAGTCTGGCGCACGAAGTCCTCTTCAGCCGCCGCCGCTTCAAGCAGCGCGGCGCCATTTATACGTCCGGAAAGAGGGAATCTTGATGGATGCCGTGGATCGCGCCATCGTCAATCAGCTGCAGGGCGGCTTTCCCGTCTGCGAGCGGCCTTATGCCGAAGTCGCCACGACACTAGGCTTGTCCGAGGATGAGCTGATGCAGCGCCTCGACACGCTGCTAGAGAACGGCACGCTCACCCGTTTCGGGCCGATGTACCACGCCGAGCGTCTCGGCGGCGCGCTCACGCTCGCGGCCATGAAAATTCCCGCCGCCGATTTCGAGCGCGTGAGCGGTATCGTCAACGGTTTCCCCGAGGTCGCGCACAATTACGCGCGTGAGCACGCGTTCAACATGTGGTTCGTACTCGCGACCGAAACGCCATCGCGGATTGAACAAGTGATCGGCGAGATCGAGAAGGCCGCCGGCTACCGGGTATACAACATGCCCAAGCTCGAGGAGTTCTACGTGGGCCTGAGATTTACGGTATGAACGCGCACGCCGCTGAAATCCTTGCCCACGCTGGATTCGAGGCCGCCGCGGTGTTGGATGCCGTGGACCGCCGCATTGTGTTGGCGACCCAGGAGGGACTGCCGCGCGTGAGCCGTCCGTATCATGCAATCGCCGAGCAACTGGGTGTCAGCGCCGACGAAGTCATGGCGCGTCTGCGGCGCATGCTCGAAACCGGTGTCATCCGTCGCATCGGCGCGGTGCCGAACCATTACGCCCTTGGCTATCGGGCCAACGGCATGTCGGTGTGGGATGTGCCGGAAGAGCGAATCCGCGAACTGGGCCGTAAAATCGGCGCGCTGGATTTCGTCAGCCACAGCTATCACCGCCCACGGTACCTGCCGGAATGGCCGTACAACCTGTTCGCGATGGTGCATGGGAGTGACCGCGCCGAGGTCGAGGCCAAGGTGACGCAGATCGCCGCGCTGCTCGGCGATGCCGATCGGGGCCACGCGGTGCTGTACAGTACGCGCATCCTGAAGAAAACTGGATTGCGTCTCGGGAGCTAGGCATGTTCCGCATTTCCCAGTACATGCAGGAGATCAAGAATCCCACGCCGCTGGGGCCGAAGCGGAATCCGCCCGGGCCGGTGGTGATCTGGAACCTGATCCGGCGCTGCAACCTGACCTGTAAGCACTGCTACTCGATTTCCGCGGACACGGACTTCCCCGGCGAGCTGTCGACGGAAGAAGTGTACAAAGTCATGGACGATCTCAAGGGTTTCGACGTGCCGGTGTTGATTCTCTCAGGCGGCGAACCGCTCATGCGCCATGACATCTTCGACATCTCGCACCGCGCCAAGCAGATGGGTTTTTATGTCGGCCTGTCCACCAACGGCACGCTGATTAACGAATCCAATATCGAACAGATCGCCGGGGTCGGATACGACTATGTCGGCATCAGCATAGACGGCCTGCGTGCCACCCATGACCGTTTCCGTCGTCTCGAAGGCGCCTACGACGCCTCGATGCACGCGATCCGCCTGTGCCACGCGCGCGGCATCAAGGTTGGCATGCGCTTCACGATGACCCAGGACAATGCCGCGGAGCTACCCGAATTGCTCAATCTCATGGAAGCCGAGGGCATCGACAAGTTCTATCTCTCGCATCTCAACTATGCCGGACGCGGCAATATCAACCGCAAAGACGACGTGATCCTGAAAACGACACGCTGGGCCATGGACCTGCTGTTCGACAAATGCTGGGAATACACCCAGCGCGGCCTGCATAAGGAATTCGTCACCGGCAACAACGACGCCGATGGGGTCTATTTATTATTTTGGGTGCGTAAGCACTTCCCGCACCTGGAAGAGCATATGCGCGCCAAACTCGCACAGTGGGGCGGAAATTCCTCGGGTGTGAATATCGCGAATATCGACAACCTGGGCCAGGTTCACCCCGACACCTTCTGGTGGCATTACACGCTCGGCAACGTGAAACAACGGCCGTTCTCGCAGATATGGCAGGATGTTTCCGACCCGCTCATGGCCGGGCTCAAGGCTAGCCCGCGTACGATCAAGGGCCGCTGCGGTGCTTGCCAATACTTCGACGTTTGCGGCGGCAATACCCGCGTGCGCGCGCACCAACTCACGAACGACCCTTGGGCGGAAGACCCGGCGTGCTATCTCACCGACGACGAGATCGGCGTCGAGGGCCTCGGAGAGCGTCTGCAAAATCGACCGTACACGCGTATCCTTGTTGTGGCGGCGAAGTAGCCGCTCTTTTGCGCCTCGCCGTAAGATAGGCGGCGCGCAACGGCGTATAATCCTCGCATGAAAGCAGGCGTGAATCCCGAAGAGAAACGACGGCTGGCAGCGCTGCTGCACGGCCAGCGCTGGGCGGCGCTCGCCACCGCGCGCGACAACGAGCCGCTTGCCACCTGGGTGGCGGTGGTCCCCGAAGACGACCTGGGCGGTTTCCTGCTGCACCTCAGCCGTCTGGCGTTGCATACAAGCTATCTCGAAACCAACCCGCGCGCATCGTTATCGTTCACCGAGTCCGATCGCGACACGAACGATCCGCGGGAACTGGCGCGTGTGAGCCTGCAGGGCTACGTCGAGACCATCAGGCGCGATGCTGCCGGCTATGCCGCGGCGCGCGAACGCTACCTCGTGCGTTTTCCCGCAGCCGCCCAAATGTTCGAGCTCACCGATTTCGCGCTCGTGCGTTTCGTGACCGTGACCGCGCGTTACGTCTCCGGATTCGGGCGCGTCCACCGTTTGGGTCCGGCCGAGTTGCACTCGGCGGCTGCGATTTTCGAAGGAGAATCGTCATGAATTTACCCCGCCTGGTGGCGACCGCGTTCGTCGCATTGCTTGTGCTCGCCGCGTCCACCGCGCGCGCCGCCGGCACCGATGTGCCAAAGCTGTTCACCGAGCATTGCGCCTCCTGCCACGGCGCAGGTCGCCTGGGCGGCATCGGCCCGGCACTGCTGCCGGAAAACCTGGGAAGGCTCAAGCGCGACGAGGCGATTGCCACCATCCGTGACGGGCGCGTCGCGACCCAGATGTTGGGGTTCCGGGACAAGTTGTCATTGGAGCAGATTACCCAGCTCGCCGGACTGATCTACGAGCCGTTGCCGCAAGTGCCGCGTTGGGACTTGGCCGATATCCGTGGCTCCCACGTGCTCCACCTCAAACCCGGGGAAAAACTTTCGGACAAGCCGGTCTTCAAGGCCGATCCACTGAATCTTTTCGTGGTCGTCGAGGTCGGCGACCATCATGCCACGCTCCTGGACGGAGACCGATTCGAGCCGATCCTGCGTTTCCCCACGCGTTTTGCACTGCACGGCGGGCCGAAATTCTCTCCCGACGGCCGCTATGTTTATTTCGGCTCGCGTGACGGCTGGGTGAGCAAGTTCGATATTTATAATCTGAAATACGTCGCCGAAATTCGCGCCGGCATCAACATGCGCAATATCGCGGTATCGAGCGACGGGCGTTACGTACTGGCGGGCAATTATCTCCCGCACACGCTGGTGGTGCTGGACGCCACGGACCTGTCGCCGCTCAAGATCATCGCGGTGCAGGACGATGCCGGCAAAAGCTCGCGGGTGAGCGCCGTCTATGATGCCGCGCCGCGCAAGAGTTTCATCGCCGCACTCAAGGACATTCCCGAAGTCTGGGAGATTCCCTACGACGACAAGGCCGAGCCGATCTATCCGGGACTGGTGCACGACTACCGCATGGGCGAAGCGCTGGCGCTCAAGGGGCCGTTCCCGGTGCGGCGCATCCGTCTCGACGATATTCTCGACGACTTTTTCTTCGATCAGTCTTATGAGCACCTGATTGGCGCCGCGCGCAACGGCAAAAACGGACAGGTGGTGAGCCTGATCGTCGGACGCAAGATCGCCGACGTCGATCTCCCCGGCCTGCCGCACCTGGGCTCGGGCATCACCTGGGATTACAAGGGAACCACGGTGCTCGCGACGCCCAACCTCAAGGAGGGCGTGGTGACCGTCATCGACATGAAAACCTGGAAAACGATCAAGCACATCAAAACCCTCGGCCCCGGGTTCTTCATGCGCTCGCACGAGGACACACCGTACGCCTGGGTCGACGCCATGATGAGTCCGACCGACAAGGACGCGATCCAGATCATCGACAAGAACAAACTCGAAATCGTCAGAACGCTACGGCCCGCGCCGGGCAAGACTGCGGCGCACACCGAATTCACGCGCGACGGCAAATATGCGCTGGTCAGCATCTGGGAAATGGACGGGGCGCTCGTCGTGTACGATGCGGCGACCTTCAAGGAGATCAAGCGCCTGCCGATGAAAAAACCATCCGGCAAGTACAACGTCTACAACAAGATCACGCGCTCCGAAGGCACCAGTCATTGAGACCGGCGCAGAAAGCGGTCACCGGTCATTTATTCCCACACCTATCGTGTCACTATCCGGGCGCCTTTCCTGAATTGGGCGCATAATGTATTTGAGCGTCACTTCATCCAGAGAATCGGAAAGGAGGTGTCATATGCAAGAAATTCAGGAACTGGAAGTCGAGTTCGACGAGGACGGCCTGCTTAAGTATCCCGCGTTATGGACCGAAGCGGTCGCGGCAGAAATCGCTCGGATCGACGGCATCGGCGAGCTCACCGAGGAGCACTGGCAGGTTATTCGTACTCTGCGGAAGCATTACGCGAAGTTTGGCGCTGTTCCCGCCATGAGCCACATCTGCCATAACCATGGCAAAGACAAGTACTGGATTCACAAACTGTTTCACACCTGTCTTGGTGCGTGGCGTGTCGCCGGCCTGCCCTATCCCGGTGAAGAGGCCAAGACTTATATGAGCGGCATGTAGGTATCGTTGTGTCTCGCATTCGGCGGCGATGGAGTTCGACAAGGAAATGGAAGTGGTGTTATTTCCCGCCCGCTGCCACGAGATATTCGTGCGGAATCCTCAGTTGTCCATCGTGGATGAAATCCCTGGCAAAACGCCCGACCTCATCTCGAATCTTGCCGCGTTCATTTTGCGGTAGCGCATCGTATTGCTGCTTGAGCACATCCGATGCCTCCACCGTGTCCCACAGTTCCTCGAAGGATCTGAATTGGTAATCGAAGGTTTTGGATTCCACCGAAAAGCCGGAGAATCCCGCCTCGCTTAGCAGGTCTTCCAGCATTCCCGGCGCGCCCAGCGACGTCGCCTTGGCCAGTGGCGGGTGCAGTTCTTCCGGCAGCCGCTTCGAGAAAACATCGTAGGACCACCGCAGGGTCGGAATCGTTTCTGGGGTGCTCCACACCGCCAGCGCGAAGCGGCCGCCGGGTTTCAACACACGCTGCATCTCCTTTAGGCCTTGCAGCGGGTCGGTGAACAGCATCACACCGAAGCGGCATAAAATACGATCGAAAGAGTTGTCGTTAAAGGTCAGCTGTTCCGCCGGCATGCATCGAAAGGAAATTCCCGACAGCCGTTCCTTGACCGCTTTGGCCTGTGCTACCTGCACCATGCCGTCCGCGGAGTCGATGCCGGTGATGCTGGCATGACCTTTCAGGCGCCGTGCCAGGGTCAGCGCCGGTTCTCCGGTTCCGGAGGCGAGATCAAGAATGCGATCCCCGGGCTGGGCGCCCAAGGTGGCCAGCAGCACTTCGCCGACGGGGGCGATGTGCGGCAGCCACACGTCGAATTTCTCGGCGATCTTGTCCCAGTCAGGCTGATTATTTTTTGTGCTCACGGCGTGTCTACTTTCATTTATTGGCAGTCGGTGCCGGCGGGATATCAGAGCGGGTTTGCGTTTAGAAGGTGTCTATTACGGAAAGTCCGTCGGCACCATCGAATGGCCCGCTTTCCCGGTGCGCGCAGTGATATCAAGCTGACCGTGCACCCTGTACCGTGAGACTACCATAACTGTTGCATTGACCGTACCGTGGTTCTGGTATTAAGTACTCGTCTCTTCAGCGGTTTCGACCAGGGTGGGTCGGCGTATTGCCAATAGCGGTTTAATCCGGAGAACTAACATGCCTCAAACAAAAATTCTGCTCGACGAACCCGAAATACCCACCCACTGGTATAACGTTATTGCCGACATGCCGAACCCGCCGCCACCGCCGCTAGGTCCCGATGGCAAGCCGGTACCGCCGCAGGCGCTCGGCGCAATTTTTCCCGAGGCCCTGATCGAGCAGGAGATGAGCAGCCAGCGCTGGATCCCGATACCCGAACCGGTGCGCGAGATCTACCGCTTGTGGCGACCGAGTCCGCTTTTCCGCGCCTATCGCTTGGAACAGGCGCTGGGGACGCCCGCGAAAATTTATTACAAGTACGAAGGCGTGAGCCCTGCCGGCTCGCACAAGCCCAACACCGCCGTCCCGCAGGCGTGGTACAACCAGCAGGCTGGCATCAAGCGCCTCGCCACCGAAACCGGCGCCGGGCAGTGGGGTTCAGCGCTGGCGCTCGCCGGGCAGATGTTCGGCATCAAAGTACGGGTGTTCATGGTGAAAGTGAGCTACGAGCAGAAACCGTTCCGCCGTTCGATGATGCAAACCTGGGGCGCGGAGGTTTTCGCCAGCCCCACCGACATGACCGAATCGGGCCGCAAGATCCTCGCCGCCGATCCGAACAGCCAGGGTTCGCTTGGCATCGCCATCTCCGAAGCGGTCGAGGAGGCGGCCTCGCGCAAGGACACGAATTACAGCCTGGGTTCGGTGCTCAATCACGTGCTGCTGCACCAGACCGTGATCGGCCTGGAGGCGAAAAAGCAATTCGAGAAAATCGGTGAATACCCGGACGTGGTGCTCGCCGCCTGCGGCGGCGGCTCCAACTTCGGCGGCATCGCGTTCCCGTTTTTCGCCGACAAGGCCGCCGGCAAGAAGGTGCGCCTCGTCGCGGTCGAGCCGACGTCCTGCCCGACCCTGACGAAAGGTCAATATGCGTATGATTTCGGAGACGCGGTCGGCCTGACGCCATTGATGAAAATGTACACGCTCGGCCACGACTTCATGCCGCCGGGCATACACGCGGGCGGGCTGCGCTATCACGGTGACTCGCCGCTGGTATCGCAGCTCTGCCACGAAGGGCTGATCGAGGCCGTCGCGGTGCCGCAGCTTTCGACTTTCGAAGCGGGCGTCGCGTTCGCGCGTGCCGAGGGCATCATCCCGGCGCCTGAATCCTGCCATCCGGTGCGCGCCGCGATCGACGAGGCACTCGTCTGCAAGAAGACCGGCGAAGGCAAGACCATACTCTTCAATCTCTCCGGCCACGGCCACTTCGACATGGCCTCTTACGACAAATATTTCAGCGGCCAGCTCGAGGACTACCACTATCCAGAGGCCGCGGTCGCGGACGCAATGAAGCGCCTGCCGAAAGTCGGCTAGTCGCGCCACCATCCACAACGGGTTTCCCCCATCGTCCACACAGGAACCGCGCATGGCGAAACTTTTCTCGGACTTCAAGTTGCGGGAGCTATCCTTCCGCAACCGCATTTTTGTTTCGCCCATGTGCCAGTATTCGTCCGTCGACGGCATGCCCAACAGCTGGCATCTGGTGCATCTTGGCAGCCGCGCGGTGGGCGGTGCGGCACTGGTTATGGTCGAGGCCTCCAGCGTTTCCCCCGAAGGCCGCATCTCCCCTGACGATATGGGCATCTGGTCGGAAGCGCAGCGCGACGCGTTCCGGCCGATCGCGCAGTTCATCAGGGAGCAGGGGGCGGTGCCGGGAATTCAGCTGGCGCACGCCGGGCGCAAGGCTTCGACCTGCACGCCGTGGCAGGGCGGTGGCCCGCTGCCGCCGGACCGGGGCGGTTGGCAGCCTTTGGCGCCGAGCGCGATTTCGTTCACGCCAGCGCACGCCATGCCACGTGAGCTGACCAAGGCGGAGATGGACATCGTGGTCCGGCAGTTCGCCGAATCGACGCAGCGCGCTCGGGCCGCGGATTTCGACGTGGTCGAGATCCACATGGCGCACGGCTATCTGCTGCACGGGTTTCTCTCGCCTCTCGCCAACGTGCGGACCGACGAATACGGCGGCAGTCTCGAAAATCGCGTACGCCTGCCGCTCGCGGTGGCACGCGCGGTGCGTGAGGTCTGGCCGGCGCACCTGCCGGTGTTCGTGCGCATTTCCGCCAGCGACTGGGTGGACGGCGGCTGGGACCTGGAGCAGTCGATCCAGTTCGCGCGCTGGCTCAAGCCGATCGGCATCGACCTGATCGACTGCTCGAGCGGCGGGCTGGTCGCCGATGCGCGCATTCCCGCCGCTCCCGGTTTCCAGGTGCCGTTCGCCGCCGCGATCCGCGCGCAGACGGGCATCGCCACCGGCGCGGTGGGCCTCATCACCGAGGCGCATCAGGCGGAGCAGATCGTCGCCACCGGGCAGGCGGACGTGATCCTGCTGGCGCGCGAATTCCTGCGAGATCCCTACTGGCCGGTGCACGCCGCCCGGCGGTTGAACGCGGACGTGGCGTGGCCGAAGCAGTACCTGCGCGCCAGGCCGTGAGGCCGGAAGGCGCCACCGGCTGAACCACATGCCAGCCCGCGAGCGCGGTAAATATCTGTTCCCTTGGCGCGACGGCAACCGTTTTGAGTTGCTGGTGGACGGTCGACAATTCTTCCCGCGCATGCTCGAGGCCATCGAAAAGGCGCAGCGCTATGTGTTGCTGGAAATTTATCTATTCGAATCAGGCGCGGTCGCGACACGCTTCATCGATGCCTTCGTGTGCGCCGCGAGCCACGGCGTAAAGGTGAAGTTGCTGCTCGATGATTTCGGCGCACTGGGACTTGCCCCGCGGGATCGGGAAAGGCTCGTGCAGGGAGGCGTGGAGCTGTTGTTATACAACCCGATTCACTTCAGCAAGCATCTGCGCAACATGCTCCGCGATCACCGCAAACTGCTGATCGTGGACGGCGAGGTGGCGTTTGTTAGCGGGGCGGGTATTACCGACGAGTTCGATTTACCGGAAGATCCGGAGCAGAGTTGGCGCGAAACCGCTACGCGCATCCGCGGCTCGGTGCTCGTGGACTGGCAGGAAATGTTTGTGCGCCTCTGGAACCGGCATGCGCCGAATCCGCTGGAGCTTCCGGTTCCCGCGCCACTCGCCGAGGCGGACGACATGCGCGGGCGTGTCACGGTTACCACGGCTTTGGCGCGACAGGACATCAAGCGCTCGCTGTACAACCGCGTGCGTCACGCGAAACGCCGCGTATGGCTCGCGACCGCGTATTTCGTGCCGTCACGCAAGGTACGGCGCGCGCTCAAGCAGGCTGCCCGGCGTGGCGTGGACGTGTGGCTGCTGTTGCCCGGCCCGTACACCGATCACCCGGCGATTCGCCACGCCGGACGGCGCTTCTATACCGGCTTGCTGCGCGCCGGCGTGCGCATTTTCGAATACCAGCCGCGTTTTTTGCACGCCAAAACGATTCTCTGCGACGACTGGGTTTCGATCGGCTCAAGCAACCTCGACCGCTGGAATCTGCGCTGGAACCTTGAAGCCAATCAGGAAGTAGAGCATGCCGCCTTCGGAGAGTCTGTAAAGATTATGTTTGATGAGGATTTCCTAAACAGCATCGAATGCCTTTACGAAACGTGGCGTCGCCGCCCCTGGCACGCCCGTTTGCGCGAACATCTCTGGGGCCGGGTGGATATGTGGCTGGAGAGCCTGGGGCGCCGGAAAGGGGCCCAATAGAATGCACTGCACTCTAGCTGCTTGCCGTAAGGACGGTATACTCTGGACTCTGGTCAACCTGCCGGACAAGCACCGAACATGTGGCGCTGGATACAGTCAGTAGTTGTGGCGGCTAGCCTGCTGCCGGTGTCGGTGTGGGCCAACCCGTTTACCTCGCTCCCGATGCTGCCATCGAGTGAAACCACGGCGACCGGAAAAACTCTTTTTACCCTGGAAAACGGCGATTACGTTCAGCCGCATTTTTCGCCTGATTCGCGTTATCTTGCGTTTGCGCGTGAAGTGCTGGAGGGCTCCACAGAGCTCACGGAAATCCTGGCGCTCGATCTTAATACCCTGAAAGTCAAAACACTGCTCGACGCCAAGGCCTCGCGCGAATTCGCCATGTACCGGAGTTACGTGGCCGGGTTTTCCTGGAAAGATGCGACGACCTTGAAAGCGAGCATTTCGGATGGCGATGTCAACGGCGCAGATCTGATCATCGACGCGGCCGCTGGCAGGCTCGTCGAAAAGAAACCCATTTCACTCGTCGAGGCCTCAGACGACGCGAGCCCGGAGTTTGCAGC
>NZ_JBAVEJ010000072.1:0-2734 GCF_049587675.1 Sulfuricaulis sp.
GCATAGGGCTCGGCCTCTACATCTGCAGATCAATCGTCGACATGCACCAGGGGAAGATCTCTGTGCGCAAGGTCGGTGGCGGCGTGTCGTTCGTGGTCGAGCTGCCGGTGATAGCGCCGGTCAGACCGGACGTGGCACTCGGTAAGGATGCCGAGACGGAACCCTACGCCTTGCGCCAGATGCGGCTCGATGCGGCGGGATCCCGCTGATCCACCGGCGACCCGGTATAGGCGCAGGCGTTAGCCTAACTTCCACAAGTCAAGGGATCGAATCTAGCGTTTTCAGGCATTTAGGTCGAAAAGTCGGCACTACATTTTGCCTGCGCGCCGGAGGTCGTCCTCGGTAATGCGGATGCGTTCTGGCAGGCGCAGCCCCATGCGCTGGAGCAAAATCGCTTGCGCCTTGTCGGGGCGCACCACGCAACGCAGCCGCAACTCACCAGCCGGGTCCTGGGTCAACGGCAGCACCACGTCGGTGCTGCGAAGGCGCTCGAACTCTTCAAGCAGGGTGCGCGGACTGTTGCCGAGGCCCGCCTTGGATTGCCACTGCTCCAAGGTCTTCCAGAGCACGTAGGCCAGAAAGCACACCAGGATGTGGCTGCGCACGCGGCGCTCCTTCCAATGCCACACCGGGCGGATGGACAGCTCGCTCTTGTGGATGCGGAAGGCAGCCTCCGCCTGCGTGAGTTGGACGTAGGTCTGCCAAGTCTGCTGCGCTGTGAAGTCCGCCACGTTGGTGCGCAGCACGTAGCACCCTTCACTGATCTCGGCCGCACGCTCCCAGTCGGCACGGATCGACCACTGCAGGCAGACGGTGGCCGGGACGGTGGCATCGTCGATCAGCTCGATCTGATAACGGGCCGCAGCGCGCGAGTTGCGCTGCAGCAGCCGGCCGAGTTGGCGATCGATCGGGGCACGGGCCAGCGGCTTCTTGGAACGTTGGAGGCGGCGCTCCAACTTCGTGAGCGCCGTGTCGATGCGTGCCGCGAAGCGCTGGTGCATCGCCTTCTCCTTGAGGCGGCGTTGCGCCGAGCGGCACAGCACGAAACTCAGCTTGCCCTCTTCGGCCACGCACAGCTTGCCTTCCACGTCATCGCGTAACATCTGCCAGCCGCTCTGATCTTCCAACTGTGCGCGCCAGCGCTTCCATTCGCTGCGCGGTGTGGCCACCACATACAGTCGCCCCTCCTGCTCCAACCAGGCCACGTTCTTCTGGCTCGACAACCCCCGGTCCATCACCCAGATGCGCCTGGCCTTGCCGTAACGGCGCTCCACCGATTCGACGATCTGCTTGAGCGTCTTGACGTCCGACACGTTACCGGCGAACACCTCGTGCCCCAGCGGGATCCCCTCGCGCGTGACGATCACCGCGATGTTTACCTGTTTGCAGTCGGGGCGATGGTCACGGCTGTAGCCGCGTTGTGCCAGCGGGTTGTAGTTGGCCTCGCCCGCGAAGTAGGTGCTGGTCAAATCATAGAGCAACAGATCGTACTCGACCGCGAAGAGTTCTCCGAGCCGGTGCTGCAGCTGCTGCTCCAAGGCCTCCTTGTGCGGGAGGAGTTTGTCCAAGGCGCGATACAGCTGCTCGTCGTAGAGCGTGGCGGCGGGAATGCCCAGGATATCCTCCAACGCGGTGCGCCGAAACCAGTCTTCGGCAATGTGCAGTTCGCTCGATGGTTCGCACAGACGCGCGATCACCAAAACGGCAGCCAGGTGTGCCCACTGCGCTCCTTGCCGACCGCGCGGCAGCAGCTCGCGGCACACACGATCGAGACCCAGCGCTTGCCACAACACCCATCCCCACCACACGGCGCCAAAGCTGCGGTCACGTTCCACTCGTATCTGGTCGAGCCGCACCTCGACGCTCGTGGCCACCGGTGGGGCTTCTTCGAACAGATCGCGTTGATCGCCACGCCCGCTGATGCGTCGCGCCAACGCTTGGGCCTTCGCTCGCCCCGCCGCATCCAACTCCCCCAACTGGGCCACCGTCTCTTGGCGCACCTTGCCGTTGCGCCGCACCGAGCGCACCAGCTGCCAGTAGACGTGATCCTTGCCGTCTTTGGGACGCGACTTGTGCCGCAGATACAACCCACCACCTCCCCACCCTCACCAGTTTCCCAACTCACGGGTGCTGCTGGCAAGGGGGTAGGTCGGCACTACACACGTGTCGGCGACCTCACGCCGAATGATTTCAAGAACTTGGCCCTCCGCTCAAAGCGAAATTCGTTGCTTCGCGCTGCCAGTTGTGGAAGTTGGGATAGAAGCAGCCGAACGCCCTGCCGCTGAGTGTCAAGGCTCGCCCAAACTGACCGCGCAGAGTTCGGCCAAACTGACCGCACATCTGGCGTGATTATCCACCTGCGGTCGGGGACATTGTCCACAGCCTCCTTTCGCTGGTGAGGTAAACGCATGTGGTGCGGGCGCTCACAGGAGGCCGGGTCATTAGCAGTTTGAGATGTCCGCTCAGCTCGACCGCGGTCTCTGTTCGACTGTTTTGGTTTTTCATTAGTCGCTCTTGGCGCGCGTACCTCGGGCGCTGGCCGATGGCACAAGCTGCTGTCCACATTGTGGACGGCGTGATCGCTCGGTCGCGGCTTGGTAGCAGGCTGGTACGGGTTGAATGGGGCCCCGTCCACCTTGTGGGCAGCTGCTCCCACGCGCGTAGGGGGACTGCTTGCCCGCCCAGCTTGTGGAGAGCTGCGGGCTGGGCGGCGGTGTCAGCGACAGCGCTGGGG
>NZ_JBAVEJ010000073.1:0-1854 GCF_049587675.1 Sulfuricaulis sp.
GCCTGGCATTACAGATTGCGTTGAACCGCGAAAATCGCCGGCTCGTCAGGCAGGGTGCTCACGGAAAAACCGACCCGCTTCACGAGCGAAAGCATCGCGCCATTTTCTGCCAGCACCTCGCCCTCCATCTTCTTGAACCCCCTGGCCTTGGCGGCTTCGATCAGCAGCGTGAGCAGCCGCGCGCCGACTCCCCGGGTCTGCCATTCGTCTGCGACCACGATGGCGAACTCGCAGCTGTCTCCGTCCGGATTGACGCCATAGCGCGTTACCGCGATTTCGACCTCCTTGTCGTCCTGCATCACCACGGCAATCAATGCCAGTTCGCGGTCGTAGTCGATCTGCGTGAAGCGCACGAGCATTTCCGGGCTGAGTTCCTCCAGCGTTTGCATGAAGCGCATGTACCTCGCCTTCGGCGAAAGATTGCGCACGAACGCCGCTTCGATATCCGCGTCCTCCGGACGGATCGGCCGCAACACGATATCCGTCCCGTCCGGCAGCTGCATGTGCGAAACGAGATGACTCGGGTACGGATAAATCGTCATATGCCCGTAGCGGTCGCGACGCGGCGGCGGCGTTTCCACCACGATGCGTACGTCGAGCGCCACGACCCCCTGCTCATCGGCCACCAGCGGGTTGATATCGAGTTCCTTGATTTGCGGAAGCTCGCAGATCATTTCCGACACCGCCAGCAGCACCTGCTCGAGCGCGGCATGGTTGACGGCCGGCATGTGGCGAAACGCCGCGATCAGCTTGGCGGCGCGCGTGTTGCGGATCATGTCCCGGACGATAAAAGTATTGAGCGGCGGCAGTGCACAGGCGCGATCGCGCAATACCTCTATCGCCACGCCGCCCAGCCCGAAGCTTATCACCGGGCCGAAAACCTCATCGCGTATAACTCCAACGTGGAGCTCGCGTCCATGCGGATGCTTGTACATGCGTTCCACGGTCGCGCCGACAATGTGCGCCTGCGGGCGCTTGCGTTTCACCGACTCGACAAGCTCGCGGTACACCGAGCGTACCGCCTGGGCATTGCCGATGTTGAGGCGTACGCCGTTGACGTCGGACTTGTGCGTGATGTCGGGTGAAGCGATCTTGAGCGTCACCGGGTAGCCGATCGACTCCGCCATCACCAGCGCCTCGCTCTCGCTGTGCGCTTCCATCCCCGGCAACAGCGGAATGCCGAACGCGTTCAACACCGCGCGCGCTTCCATGCCGGTAAGAAGTGTCCGGCGTTCGGCGAGCGCGGCATCGATGATCAGGTGGGCGCCCTCGACGTCCGGGGTGCTGTGCGGCGAGAGCGGGCCCGGCACTTGGCGCAGCAACAGCTGGTTGCGCTGGTAATTGGCGAGATAGGCGAAGGCCTCGACCGACGATTCGGGGCTGGGAAATTCCGGGAGCTGATGCTCGGTGAAAAGCGCGCGCGCCACCAGCACCTGCGCCTCTCCCATCCAGCAGGCCAGCACCAGTTTGTCGGTGCCGGCCGCGAGTTCCACGATGTGCTTGGCCACCGCGAGCGGGTCGGTCATGGCCTGAGGGGTCAGCATCACCAGCAAGCCATCCACGTGGGGATCGGCCAGGCAAGCCTCGGCGGCGTCGCGAAAACGCGTCGGGGACGCATCGCCCAGAATATCCACCGGGTTGCCATGCGACCAGTGCGAGGGAAGCAGCTTGTCGAGCCGCGCTATCGTGGTGTCCGACAATGTCGCCAGTTCGACACCGAGATCGGCGGCGCGATCCGCGGCGAGTACGCCGGGTCCGCCGGCGTTGGTCACGATCGCCAGCCGGTGACCGCGCACGCGAAACTTCGTGGCCAGCAACTCCGCGGCGGAGAACAGCTGCTCGATCGTCATGGCG
>NZ_JBAVEJ010000074.1:0-5812 GCF_049587675.1 Sulfuricaulis sp.
ACGTAAACCCCATGAAACTGGATCTCGTTTCCATGCAGCTAGCAATAATTCCTCCGCTGTGAACGTTTTGTTAATGTCACCACCCGAGCACTGAAGTGCCGCAAGAAGCACTTGTTGCTTTAGTCCAATGCGCGCCGATTTAGCAGTGGAGTTGTTGTTCATGCCGCCAAATCCGATTTTTCAGGCTCCCAGCCAGAACCAGCCAGCACGTACGGTTCTAGGTGCTTCCACATTTCCTGGACGATCCGAACCCGGTGTCGAACAAATGCGGCAAGGTGCCCCGCCCAAAAATCAGGGCGCTGGCTTTCGTTCTTGCGTGTGAATTCTTCGCCCATCCACACCTGAACCACCATTTCGATAACTTTTTCCGCGTGAAACGTGCGCCATACCGTCGGATTGTTGTCATGTTGTCTAAAAGCAAATGCTGCTTCTGGGCTCTGCAGATTCAGCCACCATACGTTTTGAATAAAATCCGACGGCTCCTGCCATAAGGCAGGTTGATCTGGGTCTCCTTCCCTGATTGTACCTGTGGCAGGGTCTTCATCTCGATCCGTTAAAAGAAGACGAGGAAAACCGCTACCCCGACTTTTCTCTTTTTCATTCGGGATAACGTTTATTTCAGCGGGAATACGAGCCCAAACTGGGCCAGCGCCAGCGAAAACTGCTGTTTTGCCAATTCGATTACCAGTAATGACTCCGGTCCGGCTTATTCGGACCGTCATAGGATCATCGGCATCATGGCGCCAATCGAGCAGCACATGAGTTGATCGCTTACCATCATCGTCTGTCACTTCTGCCGTAATTTGCTGCCGAGTTCCAAGCGGAATATCGAGATTACGAGGAGTTAGCAGGACATGGTCGATATTCCAAATTCGCGTAGGTATGCGATCGCTAACAATGGATGTGCCTTTAACGCGCATCCACACCTCGCATGATCCTTTTTCTCTTGCTTCAATAGCCCCATCCTGAGAAATTGCAACAATGTGAGGATCGCTCGTAAACCATTCAATGGTTCCACGTACTGGACGTCCATTGATATCTCTAATACTTACCTCTAGCTGGGTGCGAAGAGAAACAACAATCCCCTTCGCAATATTTAGTCCATCTTCGGGACGGGAAAACTCAATTTCCTCAGGCTCCGTTCCCCAAATGACATCACCCCCTCCACCACCACCTGAGCCGGTTCCATCCTTTCCGGGACCACCATGTCCATCTCCATAACTAGGCAAAAATCTGTTCTTGAATTCATCGAGTTTCCGATTTTCGTCACAAACCTTGTCCAGCGCCTTTTCGTCGAGCTGCGCTTGACGTTGCGCATTGATTTTTTGCGCCACCCCTCGAATCTTCTCCTGGATAAAACGATCAAGCGCTTCCACGAGGGGGCCATCTTTTGGGCGGCGGCGTCCATGCTCCACATAGGCTGGCTCAAGCGCTGATAGCTCGACCGAACCGTAAACGAACATTACACCAGGGAATGTGCCAGCGACTTCCGAAATTGGTTTCGCGCCGATGACCTGATGGCGAGTCCGGTATGTTATTTGCCAACGCGGGCGAAGATTTCGGTAAGCATTCCACATATTTTCAGCCGATGTATGTATCGTGAGCCTGCCGGCTTCCCGCGCTCCACCTTCTCTTGTCGAAATGAGCTGGCCATCATCAAGCGGAAGATGATCTGGTATTTCGAAGACTATGGGTGAATCTAGGCCGGGGTATGGAGTAATCGGAGGCAATACAAGCTTCTTTTCTTCATTTAGCAACCGTCCATTATGGATCGCGTAGTATTCAACCTGTTCAAGACAAAGGGTTGCTTGCTCGTGGCGAATCACCTTCGCGATGAGATCCTCAGCGTTGATTCGTCCTTTATACAATCCGGTAGGCTCCTCCCCCTTCACAAGCGTGAAAGCTTGACGCGCCAAAGCCGCATCACGCACCTTCGGAGGTAGATCATTGATAGTCAGACCATACGGATCAAGAACATGTTGCAGCTCTGATTCAAATGAGCTGATTTCAACATCGCGACCACCAGCAACGCTGGGAACCCATCCGGGTGTTCCGCGCTCCACAGTTCCCACTTCACCATCAAAACCTTTGCAATTACGTCGCCTTTCGCGCACACCAAGGATACGCGTGGGGCCAGTGAAAAGACGATACATGTATGCTTTTCCCCCGTTGCCTTGTGTTTCCTCTTCCTGAAGCCCAGATTGACGATTAGATGCTTCAGGGTCTTGCCAAACACTCCAAGCTGTTACGTCTTCGAGTGTTGCACCGCCTACGTCAAGTAAACCAATGCGCGCTCCACTTCCACCTTTGGCGTCGACGAGAAGCAAAAGAGCAACTCGATGTTCTGCAGCTACGTTAGCCCGGTCAATCTGATATTGCCTGCGGACGTTTTTGAACCATTCCGCAATTCCATCATGATGTGTGGCAATCCATCGAGTTACAGCTTCAAGCGTCCCACGCTCATGAAATCGAATTCCTTCATTTCTTTCAATACTCATTTGTCAGTCCTCTAGTTGGTTGCGTGGCACACATTCGCCTTACCGCCTCCGATACAATCGTCCTAGACCCACATAATGTTTACGTCATTCTCGATCTGTTTAAATTCCTTATCTCCCGTCACGAGACTCGCCCGAACCTCTCGAGCTAGCGCTGCTGCAAAACAGTCGGCAAATGACATCCGATTTTTGGATTTAAATGTGCCGGCCTGTCGCGCCAGTTTCCAGTCAACGTCAACAAATTCAATTCCCAGTTGCCGTAAACCATCGACGCCTTTATCAGCCTCGGTTTCCGATATCTCGCGTGCGAGGATGTACCAGACCTCCCCGGCATTCACGACCGACATCAGCAGCGGAATCCCGTTCTCATGGGCGTCGGCGATCAGGTCTGCCACTTTCTGACTTGAGTCTTCATCCTCCAGGTACGCCAACACTGCCCACGAATCGAGGACAAGTGCCTTGGGTTTTCGCGCCATTTACAGCTCCTTCTCGCGCTTCTTTTCGGCCGCCAGCGCTTTCAGCAGCCCCTTGCCCTTATATTTCCCGCGCAGGCTCTGGATGTACTCACGGGTAATAGGGGTCAGGATGATCTTATGCGCCTGTTCATCCACATCCACTTGGATGCGGGTACTTTCCGTCATCCCGAGCTTTCGCCGGATTTTCGAGGGAATCACGATCTGGCCTTTGACTGTCATGTAAGTGTCCATAGTTTAATCTCCAATTTTGGAAAGTATGCCTTTCTATATAAAGTAAGTCAAATATATTTTGTACTACTTAAAATATAACAGCGTACTTTTCTGGGATGGTTTACTAATAAAAACGCGGGGTTGCTGCGCATATTTCGTTCACTGGGATAGAATCACGCCCCATGAAAATCTGCATCGTTTCAGACAGCCACGATCATCGCGACCATCTGGCCGCCGCCGTCACCGAAGCCAGGCAACTGGGCGCGCAGGCCGTGCTGCACTGCGGCGATCTGGTGGCGCCATCCACGCTGCATGCCATCATCCCGCTGGGGCTGCCGGTGCACATCGTGCATGGCAATAACACGGGTGATCTTTTCCATCTGTCGAAGCTGGCGCAGAAGGCGGAGAACCGCGTGCATTATTACGGCCAGGACGGGTCTTTCATCTTGCATGGCCGTCGCATTTTCATTGTCCATTATCCTCATTACGCCAAGGCCATGGCGCTTACCGGCGACTACGATTTCGTGTGCAACGGTCATGAACACCACGCCGTGATCGAGCGCATCAAGAATATTAAAGGAGGAGAAACGCTGCGTATCGATCCCGGTACGGTAGGTGGCGTGAGCGCACCGGCCACCTATGTGTTCGGCGATCTGGAGAAAATGGAATTTGAAATCCGGAAGGTAACACTACCGAAAGCTCCGCCAGACAGGCAGCAGGCCTGGGCCTGAGCGCCAGACCGGGAAGAAAATAATCAGGCTTCGGCGGTCTTGCGTTCCGGCAGCGGCTTTTCGAGAGCGAGGGGCTGGATACCCAGTTTCTCGAACAGTTTCAGGTCGGCGTCGGATTCCGGGTTGGGGGTGGTGAGCAGTCTGTCACCGTAGAAAATGGAATTGGCGCCTGCCAGGAAACACAGCGCCTGAAGATGATCCGGCATCTGGCTGCGGCCGGCGGAAAGCCGCACGAACGAGGCCGGCATCGCGATGCGCGCAACCGCGACGGTGCGCACAAACTCGATGGGGTCGAGTGCGGCATTGTTTGATAACGGCGTCCCCGGGATTTGCACAAGCAGATTGATCGGCACCGACTCCGGCGGCGGGTCGAGGGCGGCCAACTCGGCGAGAAACTGCACGCGGTCCGCGCGTGATTCCCCCATGCCCATGATGCCCCCGCAGCAGACCTTGAGGCCGGCCGCGCGCACCTTGGTGAGGGTGTCCAGCCGGCTATCGTAACTATGGGTGTGCACGATGTTATCGTAGTGGGCGCGAGAGGTGTCGAGGTTGTGGTTGTAATAATCGAGGCCCGCCTGTGCCAGCTGCTCCGCCTGTCCGTCGCGCAACAGGCCCAGCGTGGCACAGGTTTCCATGCCGAGAGCCTTGACGGCGTGGACCATCTCCGCGACCTGTATCAGATCCTTTTCTTTCGGCCCGCGCCAGGCGGCGCCCATGCAGAAGCGCGTGGCGCCGCGCGCCTTGGCCGCGCGGGCGGCAGTGACCACCGCTTCCTTCGACAACAGCGGCTGGTTTTCGATCTCGGTTTGAAAACGCGCCGACTGGGAACAATAGCCGCAATCTTCCGAACAACCGCCGGTCTTGATGGACAGCAGCGTCGAGAGTTGCACCGCGTTCGGATCGAAGTGCCGGCGATGCACCGTCTGGGCACGGTAGATCAGATCGCTGAACGGGAGTTCGAACAGCGCGGCAATTTCAGCGGCGTCGGGATGCATCGGGAGTCGTCCGGTAATAATATTTTAAGAGCGATCAAGCTAGGGGAAGCCGCGCCGCTTGTCAACTCTCCAGTAATCCGAGAGTTGACGGTGGCTTAAGCGCTGGCGCTGTTTTCGCGGGGCGCGCCGGCAGCCATAGCGCGCAGCCGGTCGAGGTCGCGCAGCACTATCTGGCGGCCATGAACGCTAATCAAATTCTCTTCCTGGAAACGGGAAAGCAGGCGGCTCACGGTCTCGAGCGCCAGGCCCAGGTAATCCCCCAGGTCCTGGCGCGACATGCTGAGCCTGAAATCCACCGCGCCGGTGCCGAGCCGCGCGAAACGGCGGGAAAAACTCATGAGACACGAGGCCAGCCGTTCCTCGGCGCTCATGCGTCCGAGCATCATGAGCATGTCTTCATCGCGCACGATTTCACGGCTCATGATGCGCAGCAACTGATGCTGCAAGCCAGGGACTTTTTGTGCCAGTTCCTCGAGTAAAGTAAAGGGTATCTCGCAGACTTCGGAGGTTTCCAGCGCCTCGGCGCTGCACGGATGCAGGTCCGTGTTGATCGCGTCTATCCCCAACAGTTCGCCGGGAAGATAAAAACCGGTCACCTGCGCCCGGCCGTCCTCGATAAGTCCGGTGGTTTTGAGCGTGCCACTGTGGATGGCATACAGCGAACGCAGCGGATCACCATAGCGGTAAAGCAATTCGCCTTTCTTCAGGGTGCGGCGGCGTTTGATGATCTTGTCGAGCGCGGCGAGATCGGGCTCGCTCAGGCCCAGCGGCAGACACAATTCGTGCAGCGAGCAATCCTTGCAGGCCGCCTTCATGCTGGAGATGTTAATCACCGTCGCGGTTTCTTTTTTTTGCATAAGACTATCCTTCGCTGGGAGGCCTTTTTTAGCAGGATTGGCCCGAGG
>NZ_JBAVEJ010000075.1:0-21956 GCF_049587675.1 Sulfuricaulis sp.
GCCCGGATCAGCAGCACGTCGGGGCGCGAGCCCCCGCCGCGCCGGAAGGTTTTCACGGCATGGGCGCGCAGTTGCTCGAGTGAAAGATCTTGTAGCGAGGCCATGCGGCAGAGAATAATATGATCGTCACGGCAAACTCAATGCAATTCGCGGGAGCGCTCATGCCCTTAGCCATCACGCTGCATGTCCTTTCGGCAGTCATCTGGGTAGGCGGCATGTTTTTCGCCTACACGGCGTTACGCCCGGTAGCCGCGAGCCTGCTGGAGCCTCCGTTGCGGTTGCCGTTGTGGTCCAAGACCTTCGCGCGGTTCTTCCCCTGGGTTTGGGCGGCGGTTGTGCTGCTGCCTGCCAGTGGCTACTGGATAATCTTCAGTACCTTCGAAGGCATGGACAACGTCGGCCTGCACGTCGATATTATGCAGTTCATTGGCTTCGGCATGATTGGCATTTATCTATATGTATTCTTCCTGCCCTATCAACGGATGAATCGGTCGATCGCGGTCGGCGATTTCTCCTCCGCCGGAAAACAACTAGCCGTCATCCGCCGGCTCATCGGCACCAATCTGATCCTCGGCTTGGTCACGATCACCGTTGCCACCGGCGGAGCCTATTGGCTGAACGTCGACTGATCCCCGGCATCCACGACCCCCCATCGCCTGTCTAGCCCCTGAACTCGAAGGGATTTTTGGTGCGTCAACGCTGCGGATACCCGCGCGTTAAAGCAAGGACAAACGCGATTATCTACACTTTGGTTGTCTCATCGCGTTGCACCAACCAACCTGATATTTTGAGAGATATATAACATGTTGAAACTCAAAATTGCCGCACTGGGTACTGTTCTCACACTGGTCGCCATCCCGGCTGTTTATGCCGCGGATCCGGCTCCTAGGGGGAATCCCGAAGTGCGATCCGACACGAAAGAAATCGTCCAAGACCGAAAGGAAATCCGTCAGGACAAACGCGATGTCCACCGGGACGTCCGAGAACGCAACCAGGTTCGACGGGAACTACATCAGGAAGTGCGTGAAGGCGACAAGGCCGAAGCGGCCAAAGAGCGCCGTGAGTTGAAAGCCGATAATGCCGACCTGCGACACGACCACCGTGATCTACACGCGGATAAAAAAGATCTGCACCACGACAAGCGCGACCGTCGTCACGACCACCGCAAGGTGCATCCCGAGAAGCAGGCCTGATCCGGCACTTCTATCGCAGACATACGTCGAGAGCACAGTGGGGTTTGTACGATGCGTCGGAACAGACACCCTCCCTGCCACAACCAACCCCCGCTTCACGCGCGACGTTGCTCAAGACAATCTTGTTAGCCTGAGAGTATTTGAACCATGAAACTCATCGTGCTGTGTATCGCGGTGCTTTCATGGGTCCTCATGACCAATTCCGGGATGGCGGCCGCCATCCCGGATGAGCTCAAGACATTGCATGTGCTGAATCGTCTGGCCTACGGGCCGTCACCGGGCGATGTACAAAAAGTCCGCGCCTTGGGAGTAAACCAATACATCGAGGAGCAGCTTACTCCCGATTCCATTCCGCTCCCGGAACATCTCAGTCGCGAACTCGATGAGCTGGAGACCCTGCGCATGGATCCGGTACGGCTTTTCAAGGAATACGGCCCGCCACTCAAACGCGATCGCCAGGTCGATCCCGAGGCCGCCAGGGAGGCACGCGAACGCGCCCGAATTATCATGGAACAGGCGGTACAGGCCCGACTGTGGCGCGCCATCGAAAGTCCACGTCAATTACAGGAGGTCATGACCGATTTCTGGTACAACCATTTCAATGTCTTCGCCGCCAAGGGTCTCGACCATTTGTGGACCGGCGCGTACGAAGAACAGGCTATCCGGCCCTACGCGCTCGGCCGCTTTCGCGAGCTGCTCGGTGCAACCGCCAAACACCCCGCCATGCTGTTCTATCTCGACAACTGGCAGAACACGGCGTCCAACAGCATCGGCGCCCACGGCAAGCTTCAGGGACTGAACGAAAACTATGCCCGCGAGCTGATGGAGTTGCACACTCTGGGGGTGGACGGCGGCTACACCCAGGACGACGTCATCACACTCGCGCGCATTCTCACCGGCTGGGGTCTGGGCCGGCCGCGTGGACGCGATATCAACAAAGGCGGATTTTTCTTCGACCCCAAGCGGCATGATTTCAGCTCCAAGATATTTCTTGGGCAAACGATCCGTGGGTCGGGGATCGACGAAGGCGAAGAGGCGCTGGATATCCTCGCGCGGCATCCAGCCACGGCGCGCCACATCAGTTTCGAGCTCGCGCAGTATTTCGTCGCTGACGATCCACCGCCCGCTCTGGTCAAACGTCTCAGCCAGCGTTTTCTCGATACCGATGGCGAAATTCGCGCCGTGCTCGATACCTTGTTTCACAGCCCGGAGTTCTGGGACCAAAAATATTACGGCAACAAACTCAAGACGCCTTATCAGTACCTGGTTTCCGCAGTACGGGCCACGGACATAAAAGTCGTGAACGTCCGACCGCTCTACGGGATGTTGATGCAACTGGGCATGCCGCTCTACGGCTGTCTGACACCGGACGGATACAAAAACACCCGCGACGCCTGGTTGAATCCCGACGCCATGACACGCCGCATCAGCTTCGCCACGGTCTTGGCCAGCGGACGCCTGCCGCTGGGACAACCGAACAAGGAATCCGGTTTCATGCGCAAGAAAACAAACGACAGGGAACGCGAGATGACACCGGCGGGAGAACCCATCAACGACGTTGAGCTTGTCAGAACGCTAGACAACCGTTTTTCAACGCAAACGCAAACCGCGATCAATGCCGCGCCCAAGCCCCTGCATGCCGCTTTGATCCTCGGCAGCCCCGAATTCATGCAGCGTTGAGAACCGACATCATGAACCGACGTGAATTTCTCAAGACCGCCGGCCTGATTCCAGCTCTGACCATGCTTCCTCTGGGAAATCTCGGTTGGGCGGCGCGGGCAAACTCCGCCGACACGAGCCACAAGCGACTGATCGTGGTTTTTCTACGCGGTGCGGTCGATGGCCTGAACGTCGTCGTTCCGAATAACGAATCCGTCTACTACAATACCAGACCCAGCATTGCTATCCCTGACTCGGGCGGCAACGGCGGGCTCGCGAACCTCGATGGTCAGTTCGGACTGCACCCGGCGCTCGCCAGCCTGATGCCACTGTGGAGCGAGCGTACGCTTGCGTTTGTGCATGCCTGCGGTTCCCCGGACAACTCGCGATCGCATTTCGACGCGCAAGACTATATGGAGAGCGGCACGCCGGGCGTGAAATCCACGCAGGATGGCTGGCTGAACCGGCTGCTCGCGGTGCTACCGGGCACGCATACACCGACACAGGGCGTGAGCTTCGGTCCCACCCTGCCACGCATCTTTTCCGGCAAGGTGTCGGTGGCGAATATCGGTGTGGGCAAAGCGGCAATGCAGCCGATGCCGCTCGATCGACCTTTCATTGGCGACGCTTTCGACCGCTTATACAAAGGTCACGATCCCTTGAGCCGCGCCTACCAGGAAGGAAAAGCCGCGCGCCGACAGTTGGCCGCCGAGCTTGCACAGGATATGGAAGCCGCCAGCAATGGCGCACCATCCGCTGGCGGTTTCGTGCAGATCGCGGATCAGGCGGCGCGCCTGATGGCGCAAGACAAAAACATCCAGTTCGCGTTTCTGGCCGTGGGTGGCTGGGATACCCATGTCAACCAAGGCGCAGCCAAGGGCCAACTCGCCAATCATCTGCAACCACTCGGTGACGGACTGGCCAGCTTGGCGCGCCATCTTGGCAATGCGTATGGCGACACCGTCATCGTCGTCATGTCGGAATTCGGGCGCACGGTGCATGAGAACGGCAACGGCGGCACCGATCACGGCCATGGAAATGTGATGTGGCTGATGGGAGGCGCGGTGCAAGGCGGCAAGGTCTACGGAAAATGGCCCGGGTTATCACAGGAAAATTTATACGAGGGCCGCGACCTCGCGGTCACGACGGATTTCCGCGATGTTGCGTGCGCCGTCCTTTCGCGGCATTTGAGATTGAACAGCCAACAGCTGGCCGCCGTGTTCCCGAAATTTCAGGCCACCCCGGGGAAGCTTCCTCCGCTCCTGGCCTGAAGAACGACGCGGCCATTTATCGTGACGATCAATCGCCTTCGGGACGTCAAATAAAAAGGGCCCGGCTCAAGCCCCGGGCCCTTCTTGGATTTTGACGATTTATTTTTGTGAACAGGATTCTTTCGAAAAATAAACGGCCAGCTGCTTAATAATATCCTTGCTCAGCTGGTTAGTCGTCGCATGCATGATCGGTTGAGGGCGCCTGCCGTCCTGGAACTCCAGAAGCTGCGCTTCGAGATACTCGGCATTCTGCCCGCAAAGTTTGGGGATGAGGCCCTGCACGGGCACAGCCCCTCGGGGGCCATGACACTGTTCGCAGGAAGCAGTTTTTTCTCCACCAGGACGAGCGGTGTTTGCAGCGTGGACTGCCGAAACCCCCATCAGAAAAATAGCGGCCAGCGAGGTTGAGAGCACGACAATTCTATGTTGCGGCACTTGAGTTATCTCCTATACGAGTTATACAAGGGTGCTGCCCGATATTTTGCGCTTCATTGGACAAAAAGAAAATACTCGGACGCGGCCTTTTTCCGGTCGTTCGGGTCAGTCGGAATTACGAGGCTGCAGCAAAAACCCCTTACTTGAACTTGTATCTCAACGCCAGGGAAATAACGTTCACGTGGTACGACGGCGATTGTTCTCCAAAACTCAGCACGTTCGAGATCGTGCTGGGCGTAACACCATCGACCATCCAATTATCAGATTGGAAGCTTTCATACCAGTAAGCTCCCTGCAGCGACATATTATCCTTGAGACGGTACGTGGCATAGAGTTTCAGGGTGTCAAGCCTGCTCGCCAGATCGGGAAACGGGGGGGCCACCGCGGCGGTATCAACTGTGATGGCCCCGTGTGATTGCGTCACGGTGTAATCGGCGCCGACATCAAGCTTTTTAGTTATCACCGCGCGCTTAATGCCGAATCCAATGACATCGATCTTATCGTTGTTTTCCCCGAACCAATCCGCTGTCGAGAAGGTACTGCTCCCGGCCTGTTTTGAGTAGATTTCCTCATGGTTCAGGAAAACGTGCAGGCTGGTTTGTTTGGTGAGCATCGCGGAAACGTCGCCGCCGATATTGAAGTCGTTGCCGTTAGTCAGGCCGAGCTTCGAGTCGGGGTAATCGTCTCTGGAATAATCGACCCCGAACCCGAAATTGACGGCGTCTCCGACGGGTGCATCCACACGGAATCCGACGGTGTTCCGCGTGCGATTCGCCATATTATATTTCGTCATCAGGGGGTTCTCGGGAGGACTGATCGCCGCGACGGCTGCGTAGTTCGATTGGTCGCGCTGGGCATGCGCAAGCTTGAACGTCATATCGATACCTTCCTGGTTCCGCGCGATGACCTTGCCCCAAAAGGTATTCTCGCGGGTCTTGTCGGTTTCCTGGAAGGTGCGCTCGATCGTATCGTAATCGTAACCGACAGAGGTCTTTATGTGCGTCGTGGCCCTGTAATCGGCGCTCAGTTTCATGGTGTTTTGCGTGAAGCTGTACGGCAGGTTCGTTCTCGCTGGGTTCACGGATAAGTCCGTGGTCACCCACGGGTAGGCTGCCTGCGGCGTTTTATTATTGCGGTCGTTATAGGTATACGCCGCGTTCAGCCGCAGCTTGCTTGTCATGGCGGAAACGAGCTTGAGGTTCGCGTTGGTGGTATCCACCTCCCCGTCCAGCGAATTTCTCGGCAGGGCCGGGGCGGCCAAGGTGGAATTCAGCGTCGGCGAGAGAAAGTTATCATCCTGGGTCATGCGGCCGAACGCGATGTCGGCCGTGCCACGTGTCCGCTCACTGAACTGGTATCCCAGCGAAGCGAGTATCTGATGAAACTGGTTTTCAGGCGGCAAGGCGAGCTGGCCGGCGGTGTTGCCGACCGTCGGCGTGTACGGGTTTTGCCAAGTCAGAGAGTTATTGTTGTTGCTGAAAGTTGACGCGTAATAGGCAAATTTGGCCTGTAATTTTCTTCCGGTATATGAGGCAGAAGCGTCCAGCTGATCGGTTACATAATCGATTGGCTCAACCAGTTGTGCCGAATTCAACATGAACGTGCCGGCAATGCGCTGCATGCCTTCCTTGGTTTCATGACGGAAATTGATACCGTACTGCCACAGGGACTCGGGAATCAGCGTTACCCCCATATCCAGTCTTTGCCGTCTCGTGTCGAGATCGGCGCTACGCAGGCTGCCCGGCAGCGCGGTCATTCCGCCCGTCGAGCCTGCCGGAACCCAGCCGGACGGCAGCGTGAGTGAGCTACCGCCGATGCCAAAGAAGGGTGATACGACGCTGTCCGAGATGAAGTGCGGCAACTCTTTATATTTGAAAAACATCTCGTACTTGCCCTGTTTCCCGCCTTCCACGCTCAGCGAGCGCGTAACCAATCCGAGATCCGAGGCATCGACGTTCCAATAGGCGGCATCCTCGCCGCGAGAACGCACGCTGGCGTTACCGACAAAAAACCCGCCCTGCTGGTTGAGTCCGTTGTACTCGCCGAATTTGTACGAGTCGTCCGAGACGTAACCGAGGCCCGCATCGACCGTCCCGCTCGTCCCTTCCTCGAAAGCGCAGTACTTGCATTTCCACTGCGAGGTATCGACGGAAGCCTCGCCCCCGTCGGCTGAATTGTCCGCGGCTGTCGCGGCTTGCGCCGACAGCGCGAGGAGGAAAAACAGTCGTTTCGAGATTTTCATGTTCATGTCCTGGTTTCAGACTGCATCGTCGACGGCGCGATCCTGGAGCGGGCGCGGCTATCGCATCAGCTTGACTCCCGAAGGATGATTCGACCCGTGAACCTGTGAATGACAATTCGTGCAGCTTCCGGCGAGCAGAAAGCCGGACGGGGCGCTCGTGCCTCCCGGCAATCCGTCGGCGGTACGCGCGATGGAGGGATGACCGGCCGGCGAATGGCATTGCTGGCAGAGCAGCGGCGGATTTTTCTTCAGTAGCGCCGGATAAACCGACCCGTGCGGCGTGTGGCAAAGCGTGCAGTCCTCGGCCACCGGGGCGTGTTCCCACAGGAACGGACCGCGTTTTTCCGCGTGGCAGGTATAGCATGTCTGATTCAGTGTCGGTTTCGCCAGCAGGGCGGACGTGTTCGATCCGTGTGGGCGATGACATTCGCTGCACGCTATCAACCCGAACCGCACCGGATGCACGGAAGGTTTGTTAAAGTCCGCGCGCTGTTTCTGGTGGCACTGGTAACAAACCTCGGGCTGGCTGGAGGTGGCGAGCACGGGATCGTGCTCCGCGTGTATCTTGTGGCAACTGACGCAAGCGAGGTTGCCGCTCTCGTGTGCGCTCGCGTTCCAGCCGATCCGCGCGTCGCCCCGATGGCAACCCAGGCAAATCCGGTTTTGCTCTTCGGGCGGCACCGGATTGCGTTTGTCGGCGGTGAGCTTGGAATGGGGTCCGAAAGCGATGATCGGCGCCTGTTTCTGGCCTGGCTGTGCCGTCTTGGCATGATTGGCGCCGGGGCCATGACAGGCCTCGCATTGCAGACCCGCGAAGGGCGTGCGCTTGTCGGCGGGCTGGGCGTGCTTGGTCTTGAAGATCGAGAACACCGGAAATTCGGAATCCTCGTCGTGGCACTTGATGCAGGTATCGGCGCCTTTTTCCGTGTATTCCGAGGCCTGACCAGTGGCGGGTGCGGCGGCGGATGCTTCGGCCGGCACCGGGGGCGTCTCGGCGAACACGGTCACGCTGAAGACGAGTCCGGACAATAATAACACTGCGACAAATAAGGATGGCTTGCTGTTCATTGTCGTAATCCGATCGCCATGGTTCATGGTTGATCCATTTTTATTGATGCATATCCGTCGTTACACTCTCCCGATCCGTGGCTCTTCCCCTGCTCCACGACCAATCGGCAGCGATCTTAACACGTCAGACTGTCATGCTTGCACAACGTCAATGGCCCAGGGGCGCTGAACTGCTTCGCCTCTGGGCCATGACTTTACCACGAAATGCTATGCCTTTTTCTTTCTACTTCACGCCATGGACCACCTTGACGTCGGCGACGGTGCCCGGTCCATGGCAGATAGAGCAGGTTTCAAGGTTCGTGTTGATAGTCGACTCCAATGCCGCAAACACCGCACCACCGGTCTGTATCATATGCGTTTGCGCCAAGGCACCGTCGTGGCATGACGAGCACACCGCTCCTGTCGGCGAGATGTTCAGGTCGTCGGCCGGAGCATTGATATCCGCACCGTGGTCAATGGTGCTCCCAAGAATGCCACTCTGCGTCGGCGACTCCCAGATACCCGACAGCTGGTACGATGGGTTGGCTGTCGTGGGTGTCACGTGGCAGGTCGTACAGTTGTTCAGGATGCCCGGGAAGCGAACGTCGCTGAAGTTAACCGGGTTCTCGGTGGCAGGCGCCGAGAAGAAGCCGTAGACGACCAATCCCTTCTCACGCATGTCAGCCGCATGGATGCCGTGGATCATGCGCTTGAAGTCGATCGCTTCCTCCTTCTTGTTATCCTGCGTACAGAGCGCGGGCAGTGGTACCGTCGAAGCGCAAGCCGGACGCCGTGCGGTGTCGGTCGCGTTCGGGTTGTGGCACATGACGCACAGCTGTGGCTCGTCCGTGCGGGCACCGCCATGCAGGCTCAGCCGCTCGTGACACTGGTCGCACTTGGCGATATCGACCGCAGTGCGCCGCGCTACCACGCTGGAGCCGGTGATAATGAAGTCCTTCACCACGCTCTTAACCTGGATAGTATCTTTGGTCGCATCACCATCGACGTCAACGGACATGCGCGCATAGAAGCCGGCCCGGCCGGTACCCGTTGCGTCCGCCGGAATTGCTGTCCCGGACGTGATGCTGTAGGTGCCGTCACCATTATTGGTCACGCCAGCCACCAGGGCGCCGCCGCTGAGCAGGCTGATGCTGATCGGCTGAGCATTACTGCGACCAACGGTCGGAGTCGTGTTGGTGATGTCGGTCGTATTCCAGCCGATGATCAGGCTCATGCTGCCGCCCGTGATTGCCGGCGTGGCCGCGATGTCATACGGCGTACCGCTGGCGTTGTTTATCTGGAACTTGACGATTGGCGCGAGACCCGGAGTCGCGTTGGTTACGCTCACAATTTTGAGAACGTAGTTGGCTGCCTCCGCCTTCAGCAGCGACGGCAAGGAATGCCTAGTTGCGATACTTTGGGCCACGCCACCAGTCTTGTGGCAGAAGAGGCACTGACTGCTATCCGTTATCGTGCTCACATCGCCGCCGGGGTGACCGTTGGGATCGGTTCCAGACGGTGGTGCGGACTTGCTGAAGTCGATGTTGTCATGGCACGAGCCGCAGGCCTTGATGCTCGGCTGCGTTTCCCAATTGTCGCCCTGCGCGGTCACGGCACCGTCGTGGCACTTGGTGCAGTTGCGAATGTCCTGTGGGAAGACAACGTCCGAGAAGTCGGCATTGCCGATCTTATATGTCCCGTCATCGGCGGTGCCCAGTACTCCATCCGGGCCCAGTACGCTGGGTAGATTCTCGCCCCGATGGATCTTGTGGATCATCACCTTGAAGTCAACCGGCGTGTTCGGCGTACCGGCAACCGAGGAACCCGGGTTATGACAGGTAACGCACAACTTGGTCTCGATGCGAGAGCCGTGCGCGCTGAGCTGGCTGTGACACTCGTTGCACTTTCCCGTGGTAACGATATCGCGCGTGGTGGTGACTGCGCCACCGGCTGGCACGAAATCGTACGTCGCGTTGTATCTCGGATAGGCGGAGTTGCCCTGCTGAATCGTGACGCGGTGCGTCAGGGTCGGTTGATAGCTGGTATCGAGCGCATTGCCGTCCGCATCCGTGCACGGCGCCGGGCAGGTCGCCGCGGCGCTGGTGATATCGGTGACAAAAGTATAGGTAAAGGTGCCATCTTTGTTATCGACCAGGGTTCCCCCGGTGGACGCGCGCTCCTGGCTGCCTTGTACAGCGCCACTGCTCACTCTGTTGATATAGTTCTGCCAGTTGCTCGGGGCACCGTTCGTGCCTGGCACCAGCTTGGCAATGTTGAAGCGCAGATCGGCGGCGGCAAAACCGGTTACCCCAGCACCGTTCTCGTTCGTGACGGTGAAGTTCACCACCGGCGGGCTGCTGATGGTAACGCCGGTAATGTTTATGGTCAGCGCCGTCGTGCCAGCGGGAGATACAACGACCCCAGTTCCGGGAGGTCCCGCCGGTCCTGGCGCGCCATCGCTGCCATCGCTGCCGCTGCAACCGGTCAACGCGATTGCCAGCATGCTCGTTAACGCAACCAGGCTGGACCATTGAGATGCAGATCGATTTATTTTCATAACTCCCCCGCTTGTAGACAGATGGCTTCACACGATTGATCATTCATACTACGCCAAGCTACCGAATTGGAGAATTTCATCATTGATATATATCAATCCAGTAATCGAGATCAGTTCGAATGTTTGCGCCTTTACTTCATAATCCTGCTAAATAGTTGACTTTAATCAATTTTTCATCCAGCGAAACTGGTTTAACAAGATTGATCATTCATTTAGGTCATCAAAGCTAGCGCGTTAAAGAATTTAATCATTGACGTACATCAATTCAGCGACGAGCCAATTCCCGTTTACTTTGTGCAAATCAAGCGCTTCATCAGGCTTGCTGAACAGTTGACGACGATCATCAGCGTAAGGACGATCATCTGCGAGTCACATGCCCGGGTTTCAAAAAAAAATTCATTCAATTAAGAATGAGAACGTATCAATGAAACGCGAAAATCAGCAGACAAGTCAGCACAGGCGCATACGACACGTGCGGAGCAACTGTGCCCGTCTGTTATCACCAAGCCAGATGCGACAGACGAAGCTGGAATCCTGTTCTTGTCAGGATGATGAAGAATGCCGGTTCTGTGAGGCCAAGCTTTACTCGGGTCTCCCCAAGATGCAGGTGCGCGATATCCGGGCACTGCTCAGCCTCCGCAACACCGGTCCGGGCGAAACGCTGTTTCGCGCCGGCGACCCGTCGACATACCTGTATGTAATCCGTGAAGGACAGATCAAGCTCACGAGATTGGACGTCAATGGAAATGAGCACCTTATTGGCTTGGTCGGACCAGGCTATCTCCTCGGGTTCGATGCCATCGGTAACCCGATGTACGGTTACAGCGCCAAGACCCTCACACCGTCGGTGTTCTGTCGGATCAAGCACGGCGATATCATGAAAGTGCTGGCGAAAAACTCAAAGGTGTCCCTTAACGTGCTGTTGGCGATCACTGAACAACTGGCACAGGCACGAACCCTGATACAAGTGTTGGGTCAAAAAACTGCGCTGGAAAAGGTTGCTGCACTCCTGTTGAACCTGCTACCACATAAGACAGATGACAAAGCCGGGAAAACGCAGAAGCTGCATTTGTCGCGCAACGAGATGGCGGAAATCCTGGGCATTACCGTGGAGACGGTCAGCCGCATCATGGCCCAATTCAAACGCGAAGCGATTATTAAAGCGCCGCGCGGTTCCATCTCCATTCGCAAGCGCAAGCGGCTGGAAGCGCTGGCCGGCAGCCCTCTGCAGTTTGGACCACCCGGCGGCATCAGGACGCGACGCGCCCTTATGCCACCAGATATGCATGTCAGGAATGTAAACTGACGCACACCGGTGCGCGCGGAACACGCCGACGCACTACCGTGCCACCAATGCACCCCGGTACATGCGCATCTGGCAGGTGAACTCGTATTCACCCGGTTGCGGCGGCGTGACAATCACATCCGTGGGTTTTCCTATTGGCAGATCAGCGCTAACGCTGAGAGTTTCAAACAACGCCTTCTCTGCGCAGGGACTGGGATCCTTGCGAAGGAAACGCAATGTCACGGGCTTGCCCGCCGGGACTTCGATACGGGCCGGCGTGTATACGCCATCGGCAACGATGATTTCAATCGGTTGCGGTCCGGCGACGCGCAGCGCCGGCGGGCGGTACAGCCAGAACCACCAGACAATCAGGCCGATCAAACCCAGTCCCGCCAGATTGATGGTCCACGTCGTCATGTCCGGGGCTGTTCCGATTTATACCATCTCAGACGATTGGCGTTGCTCACCACCGTCACCGACGACATCGCCATCGCCGCCCCGGCAATGATCGGATTGAGCAACAAGCCGGTGAGCGGATACAGCGCGCCGGCGGCAATGGGAATGCCGAATACATTGTAAATAAACGCGCCGAAAAGATTCTGCTTGATGTTGCGCACCGTGGCGCGCGAGATGGCAATGGCATCGGCCACGCCATGCAGCGACCCGCGCATCAGCGTTACGTCCGCGGACTCGATGGCCACGTCGGTGCCGGTGCCGATGGCGTAACCCACGTCGGCCTGCGCCAGTGCCGGCGCGTCATTGATGCCGTCGCCGACCATGCCCACGATCTCGCCGCGGCTCTGCAGCACCGACACCTTGGCGGCCTTGTCGCCGGGCAGCACCTCGGCCATCACTTCGTCCACGCCGATCTCGCGCGCCACGGCATCGGCGGTCGCCCGATTATCGCCGGTGATCATCACCACCTTGAGGCCAATCGCGTGCAGCCGCGCGATGGCGGCTTTCGAGTCAGGCTTGATCGGATCGGCCACGGACACGATGCCGGCGACAGAATCGCCAACGGCAAGAAACATGGGCGTTTGTGCCTGCGCCGCGAGCTCTTCCGCACGCTTCGGAAGATTACCAAGATCGATCTTGTGTTTCGCCATCAGGCGCGCGTTGCCGAACAATACTTTCTTGCCGTCAATCGTTGCCGACACGCCGTGTCCCGTGATGGCCTCAAAACCGCTGACGGCGGAAAGCTTGATGCCTTTGGCCTTTGCTGCCGCGACGATTGCCTCGGCGAGCGGGTGCTCCGAACCGGTCTCGATGCTCGCCGCCACGGTATGCAGTTTCTGCTCGTCCCAGCCGGCCGCCGGTACTAACGCAGTCACCGCGGGCCGGCCTTCGGTGATGGTGCCGGTCTTGTCGAGCACAATGGTGGTAAGTTTTCCCGCCTGCTGCAGCGCCTCGCCGTTGCGGATGAGAATGCCGTATTCCGCCGCCTTGCCCACGCCTACCATAATAGAGATGGGCGTGGCCAATCCTAGCGCGCAGGGACAAGCTATTATGAGCACCGTCATCGTGGCCACCAGCGAGAAGGAAAGCCTTGGATCGGGACCGAGGTTGAACCATGCCAAGAAGGTGAACACCGCAATAATAAGAACCGACGGCACAAACACGGCGGAAATTTTATCCGCCAGTCTCCCGATCGCGGGCTTGGAACTTTGCGCGCGGCGCACCATTTCGATGATGCGCGCGAGAGCGGTATCCGCGCCGATGTGCTTGGCCTGAAACAGGAAACTGCCGGACTTGTTGAACGTGGCGCCGACGACTTCATCGCCGACTTTTTTCTCCACCGGCATCGGCTCGCCGGTGAGCATGGACTCGTCCACGGAGGAATGGCCTTCGATGATGACGCCGTCGACCGGGATTTTCTCGCCGGGGCGCACGCGGATGGTTTCATCGAGACCGACTTCGGAAATCGGGATGTCCAGTTCCCGGCCGTCGCGGATCACGCGCGCGGTTTTGGGCTGAAGACCGATGAGGCGCTTGATCGCTTCCGAAGTCTTGCCACGGGCGCGCATCTCGAGCGCCTGGCCAAGATTGATCAGGGCGATGATGATGGCCGCGGCCTCGAAATAGGCATGGCGCGCGAGGCTCGGCACGATGCCGGGGAAGACCACCACCAGCATCGAGTACACCCACGCCGCGCCGGTACCGAGCGCGATAAGCGTATCCATGTTGGCGTTGTGCGCGCGGAATGATTTCCACGCACCGCGGAAGAAATGACCCCCGGCATAGACCAGCACGAACAGCGTCGCCGCGCCGACCGCGAACCAGAAAACCCGGCCCGACGGCGTATCGAGCATCGGCATGAGGCCCAGGGGTTCGGCGAGCATCAGCGGCAGGCCCACGACGCCGGCGACGATGAACTTACGCAGCAGTGCGCGGTAGTGAACCATCTCGGCGGCTTCTTTTTCGGTCTCGTCCTCGAGGCCGCGCAGCTCGGCCGCGCCATAACCGGACGCGGTGACCGCTTCGATCAGCTTTCCGGCTTCGACGTTACCGCGCACCGTCGCGGTGTGTTCGGCAAAGTTGACCGTGGACTCAACCACACCCGGCACGTTTTTCAGCGCGTTCTCGACCGTCGCCACGCAACCGGCACAGCTCATGCCGGAGATGGACAGCCGATGCGTGCTCGCTTCCGCCGGGATCGCCGCGGTCATGATTGAGACCTCCGATAAACCAGGGGTCAGTCTTAATTCACTTCCGCGGGGTATCCGATTTTGGTCAGGGCGTTGACCACGGCCTGCGGATCCGCGCCGCCTTTGACCACGGCCTTGCCGCTCTTCAGATCAAATTCAGCGCTGACGTAACCGGGCAACTTCGACAACGCCTCGGTCGCCTTGGCGATGCAGCCGCCGCACTTCATGCCTTTGACGGCATACCGGGTTTCCACCGTGCTCATGCGAATCACCTCTTTAAAAAATTGCATTACAGAGACTGTCCGCGACATTCTACTGCCACCCAGCGGAAAATGCCGCTTCGCACGTAGCGGCATCGGTTGAACCTCAACGCCCCATCATGCCCCCCGGCATATTGCCCGGGCCCATGGTGCCACGCTGCTCCGCGGCCGGACCACGCGGCCCCCAGCCCTGCCCCCACCTGCCGCGATGCCATTGCCGCAGTTGGTCGCGTTGCTCCTTGGTCAACATGGCCTGCGCCTGATTCGTCGTCTGAATATGCGACTCAATCATCTGCTGGCGGAGCTTGGCGATCTCGCCGTACACAGCCCCCACCTTTTTCGGATCCGGTTCGGCAGCGGCATAGAGGTCGCGCAGCTTGTTCTGTTCCTCCATTATTTTGCCCATAATGCCCCAATGCTTTTTGCGCTCTTCGTCAAAAAGCTTGTTTATCTTCGTGCGCTGTTCATCGGAAAGATCCAGCATCCCGAGCGGACCCATACCCATCATGCCCATGGGACCGTAGCCTCCCCCCATCATGCCCGGGCCCATGCCCATCATTCCCATGCCACCGTAGCCACCCCCCATCATGCCGGGTCCCATGCCATAGCCACCGTACGTCATTCCCATCCCGGGCCCCATGCCATAACCTGGACCGTAGCCGCCCATCATGTCATCAACGTCGTCGGCCCAAGCTGTCGCGGCCGATGCCGCGAGTGCTGCCGCGAAAACCACACCGGCCAGTTTCGGTATCGTCGAATTACGCATCGCAAACCTCCTTGTTGGGAATTATCAGGTTAAAAAAATGTCCGGAATATCGGTCTCTTGGTTTTCCGCGGTCACTCCTGAAAAAAATACCGGCGACGGCTGACATTTAGTAGTAACCGCGTATATCCATTTCGCAATCATCCGCCAGAACGGTAAACATTAGAACCATGGATACGGCAAGCGGACACGAGGACGGCACGACAAGATTTTCACCCCGACATGGGGTTACAGATTCTGCCCCGCAAATGCTTTGACATCCGTCGACACGGGCGGTTCATTCCAAAATCAGCGTTTGGCAAAACGGCGTACCGTCTGAATTATCCCTTCCGACAGGCTCAGCGGCGGCAAAGCGGTCAACCGGTGGACAATTTATCACGCACGCGTTCGAGTTTGCCGCGTACTTCTTTTGCCATATTAGTAATCGCGGGGTTATCGGTAAGCTTCAAAACCGCGATCGGGTCCATGAACCCGACGTTGATCTTCTTGTCCGGCTGCTCGCGCACCACCACGTTGCACGGCAACAGCAGGCCGATATCCGGATCGGCGGTGATGGCCTTGTGCGCCAGCGGCGGGTTGCACGCGCCGAGAATGCGGTAAGGCGCGCCGTCGACGTTGAGCTTGGCTTTCATCGTCGCCTGCACGTCGATGTCGGTAAGCACACCGAAACCCTCGGTCTTCAGCGCCTCGGTGACGCGCTTGACGACGTTGTCGAAACTGTCCTTCAGGATAATGTTGAATCCATACATGGGGTATCTCCTATTTTTTGCCCGAATCACTCAACAGGTATTTGATGAGCGCGGCGATAATCAGAATGATGATGATCCAGATGGCGATACCCATTTGTGACTCTCCTTCAGAAATAGTTCACGGTAATGATCGGCGGCCGCGGCTCAACGCTTCGAGGCAGCCGTCCTGGCCTCGGTCTCGCGCCAGCGTTGATAGGCCTCCGCCGGCCACAGCGCCTGATACCAGGCGATGATGTCCTCGATATCCTGATTGCTCAGCCGCCCTTTCCACGCTGGCATCACCGGCTCCCCGTGGCGCGTCGCGCCGTTCCGGATGATCGCGATCATGTCCTGCTTGCGCCGCTTCCAATCGTTGCCGCTGCCGTTCAGCGGCGGCGCGGCGACCACCTGGGGATTCTGCCAGTCGGGATGTCCCTGCGCCTCCGGCCCGTGGCACAGGGCGCAGTGCTCCTGATACAGACGCACGCCGCGAAACAGGCTTTCCGTGGAGAAAGCCCGGTTGGTTTGATCCTTGCCGGCCGGCGCCTCCGGTTCTTTTTTGCCGCAAGCCACCGCGAACAGCGCTGCCAACATGATCATGCCCCCGAGCCATTTCATAGCGCGGCTATGATAATCGCAGGGCCCATCAAAAGAAATCGGCCCGCGCCGGAATGACGCAAGCTGAATATGCCATAATAATGCGATCCGATTCCGGCCGATCGTCCGCATTTTTTCTCCGTCCCCTCTAATGTTGCGTCTGACTGAAATAAGACTCGGCCTCGACCACCGCGAGTCCGAACTCAAGGCCGCGATCCTGTGCGCGCTGGGAATATCCGAACCGGAGCTGCTCGGCTACCACGTGCACCGCCGCGGTTACGACGCGCGCAAGTCCGGCCAAGTCGTGTTCGTCTATACCCTCGACGCCGAGATCAAAGACGAGCCAGGACTGCTGGCGCGCTTCAGGCACAGCCAGCACATCCGTCAAGCGCCGGATGAGACCTATCATTACCCGGTCCAGGCGCCGGCGAATTTCGGCAAACGGCCGGTGGTCATCGGCACCGGTCCCTGCGGCCTGTTCGCCGGGTTATCGCTGGCGCGCATGGGTTTCAAGCCGCTGATCCTGGAACGCGGCAAGGAGGTGCGCGAACGCAGCCAGGACGTGTGGGGATTCTGGCGCCAGGGCCGCCTCAATCCCGAGTCCAACGTGCAATTCGGCGAGGGCGGCGCCGGCACGTTTTCCGACGGCAAACTGCACACCGGCATCAAGGACCGTGGGCACCATATAAAAAAGATTCTTCAGGATTTCGTCAACGCCGGCGCGCCCGGGGAAATTCTCTACATCAGCAAGCCGCATATCGGCACGCTGCGGCTGGTGAAGGTCGTCGAAAATCTGCGGCGCAGGATTGTCGAGCTCGGCGGCGAGATCCGCTTCGGGAGTCACGTCACGGATATCGCGATCGACAACGGCGAGGTGCGCGGCGTGACGCTCGCCAGTGGTGAATCCATCGCCGCCGATCAGGTCATCCTGGCCCTGGGCCACAGCGCCCGCGATACGTTTGAAATGCTGCACCGCCGCGGCGTACACATCGAACCCAAGCCGTTTTCCATCGGTTTTCGCATCGAGCATCCACAAACGCTGATCAACCGCTGCCGTCTCGGCTCGGAGGCGGCGCATCCGGTGCTCGGCGCCGCCGATTACAAGCTGGTGCACCACTGCAAAAATGGCCGCTCGGTGTACAGCTTCTGCATGTGTCCGGGCGGGCAAGTCGTGGCAGCCACCTCCGAGGAGGGACGCGTGGTCACCAACGGCATGAGCCATTACTCGCGCAGCGAACGCAACGCCAACGCCGGCATCGTCGTCGACATTACGCCACAGGACTTTGGGAGCGATGATCCGCTGGCAGGCATTGCACTACAGCGCCGACTCGAGGAAAAAGCGTTTGAACTGGGCGGGAAAAATTACAACGCGCCGGCCCAGCGCGTCGGCGATTTTCTCGCCAGCCGGCCTTCGACCGGGCCGGGTTTGGTTATTCCTTCTTATACTCCCGGCGTGACCTGGACCGACCTGGGCACGGCGCTGCCGGACTACGCCATCGCCGCCATCCGCGAGGCGATTCCGGTATTCGACAAATCGCTGAAGGGTTTCGCCATGGACGACGCCGTGCTCACCGCGGTCGAGACGCGCACTTCCGCGCCGATACGCATCACGCGTGATGAAAATTTCGAAAGCACGAATACGAAGGGTTTATTTCCCGCCGGCGAAGGCGCGGGTTTTGCCGGCGGCATCATCTCCGCCGCCGTGGACGGGATGAAAGTCGCCGAGGCGGTGGCGCGCAAAATCACACAGATATAGGGCTGTATAACGAAATCTATTCTGCCGTATGCCGTATTCCCGTAGACATGTACATACGTGTCATATAATATGTACATATCCTGTATGGAGTTGCCGTAATGAGCCAGATTTCCCTCACTACCCTGCGTCAACAGCTGTTCAAGGTGGTTGATCGCATCATCAAGACCGGTGTCCCGGTTGAGATCAGCCGGCGCGGACACAAGCTGCGTATCGTGCCCGTGGCCAAAACGAGCAAGCTTGCGCGTCTCACGCCGCACAAAGCCATCATCGGCAACCCCGAGGACCTCGTTGAGCTCAAGGCAGGAAAATGGCGAAAAGGAAGGAATCTCTAGCCTATCTCGATACGCACGTCGTTGTTTGGCTTTATGACGCGCTCACTGATCGTCTGAGCCAGGCCGCAACCGAGGCTATCGAGGACAACGATCTGGTCATCTCATGGATGGTCGAACTCGAACTGCAATTCCTTCACGAGATCGGCCGCCTCCGCGTCAAGCCGGCCGAAATCATCAGGCACCTCTCGACCCAGATCGGCCTGCGACTATCTGACGTGGGTCTTGAGCAGATCGTCCGCGCGGCAACCGGAATGGACTGGACGCGCGACGTCTTCGACCGCCTGATCGCCGCGGAATCGGCAGCGATGGATATTCCGCTGATCACCAAAGACAGAACGATACGCGCCCATCACAAGCTGTCTATCTGGTAAACCTGCCGCGGCAACATCTCCGCCGCCGTCGACGGGATGAAAGTCGCCGAGGCGGTAGCGCAAAAGATCACTCAATGAAGGTAAGTTTATTTAATTAACCTACAATCTGAATTACACGCATGAGGGGGCTCTTTTGCAAGGTCTCCCTTCCTTAAAGTTAAAATGGCGCATACGAACAATTTTTTTATTGTTTTGGTGTACTTCAAAATAAATAACACATCCGCCAGTTGGTGAAGGTTCCCTAAACAAGTTATAAACATATTCAGTGTTTCCGTTTTGCAAAACAACTTCCTGATTTGGCTTTCCCCATGCGCTGACTAATCTCTTTGCGTCTTGTCCCACCCAATCATTATAATGCCTTTCAAAATTTCTTGATGTCGCACAGCTAAACAACAATAGAGTTGCAATCAGCATAATAAACAGGCGGCAATTTTTTGATGAAAAAAACATTTCTCGGACGCAATATGCTACCGCGCAGCGCGCGGCGCGGTGTCGCTGCCAGTCAAACGCGTTAGCGCCTCGCGGTATTTCTCCGCCGTCTTCATCAGCACCTCCGGCGGGAGTTTCGGTGCCGGCGGTTTTTTGTTCCAGCCGCTCGCCTCCAGCCAGTCGCGCACGAACTGTTTGTCGTAGCTCGGCGGGTTGGCACCGGGTTTATATTGGTCGGCCGGCCAGAAGCGCGAGGAATCCGGCGTCAGCACTTCGTCGATCAGGGTCAACGTCCCCTTGTCGTCCAGCCCAAACTCGAACTTGGTGTCGGCAATGATGATACCGCGCGTGAGCGCATAGGCGGCGCACTCCTTATATATAGCGAGCGTGGCCTGCTTCACTTTCGCGGCGCTGTCCTGGCCGAGTAATTCCGCCGCTTTCTCGAAGCTGATGTTTTCGTCGTGCTGGCCGACGGCCGCCTTGGTGGACGGCGTGAACAGCGGTTCCGGCAGGCGGTCAGCCTCCTTCAGGCCCGCGGGCAGCTTGATGCCGCAAACCGTGCCGCTCTGCTTGTATTCCTTCCAGCCGCTGCCTACGAGATAGCCGCGCACGATGGCCTCGACCGGCAGCGCCTTGAGTTTGCGCACCACGATCGCGCGGCCTTCGACCTGTTTACGTTCAGCCGGATCCTTCAGCACCTGTTCGAGCGGAATATCGGTCAGCTGGTTGGCGATGAGACGGCGCGTGCGGCCGAACCAGAAATTCGACATCGCGGTGAGCACCGCGCCCTTGCCGGGGATGGGATCGGGCAGCACCACGTCGAACGCCGAGAGCCGGTCGGTGGTGACGATGAGCATGTGCTTGTCGTCGATGTCGTATATGTCGCGAACCTTGCCGCGGTGGCGCAGGTGCAGACTCTTGATGTCCGATTGATACAGTGTCTCTGGCATGAAGGCACTCCAAAATGTTTCGAATGGCCGCGATTTTAACCGCTGCCGTGACCGGGCACTATACCGGCAGAATCATTTGAATTTGATCTTGAAAAACAGAATCGTCAGCGACAACCCCAGCGTGATGGCGTTGGCGACGATGACCGGCATGGCATCGATCTCGATACCGTAGAACAGCCACAGGAGCACACCGCAGCTGAAAATCGCGAACATTCCCAGGGAGATGTCGGTCGCATGCTTCGTTTTCCAGATTTTGATGACCTGGGGGACAAAGGCCACCGTGGTAAGTACACCGGCGATGAGGCCCAAGGTATTGGCGGATTCCATATTATTAATTTCTCATGATGCGATCGTTATAGACTCCGCATACTTTATCATCCAATGGCGAGACAGATTGCTGCCGCCGGTTTTGCATTATGGGAACCGGCTGGCTTATCCTGACGACCGTATGGAAAAATACCGCATGAACGCTCATCGAAAAGGTTCGCGGGGCGCACGCCTGCTGCTCGGGCTGCTCGCAATTCTCTCGGCCGGCGGAGCATCGGCACAGACCTACGAGCTGCCGCCGGCCGGAGAGGACGTGATCGGTCAGGTCAGCGTGGTGCGGGCGCGCCACCAGGATACGCTCTCCGATATTGCCCGCGCGTACCATCTTGGTTATGAGGAGATCCTGCGCGCCAATTCGGGCGTCGATCCATGGCTGCCCGGTGAAGGCACGCGCGTCATTCTGCCGACGCAGCACATCCTGCCGGACGCGCCGCGCGTGGGTCTGGTGCTCAACCTGCCCGAGATGCGGCTCTATTATTATCCCAAACCATCAACGGGCAAGCCGCGGACGGTCGTGACCTTTCCCGTAAGCATCGGTCGCATGGACTGGACCACGCCGCTGGGTCTCACGCGTGTGACGGCCAAGATCCTCAATCCCGTGTGGTACCCGCCGGCCTCGATCCGCGCCGAACATGAGCAGGAGGGCCAAGCGCTGCCGCCCGAGGTCGCCGCCGGTCCGGACAATCCCCTCGGACAGTACGCGCTGCAACTCGGGCGGCCCGGCTATTTCATCCACGGTACTGACCGGCCGTACGGCATCGGCATGCGCGCGACGCACGGATGCATTCGTCTTTACCCGGAGGATATCCAGCGTCTGTTCGAGGAAGTGCCGGTCGGTACGCCGGTACGCATCGTCAATCAGCCGTACAAGGCCGGGTGGTACCGCGGCGTGCTCTACTTCGAGGCCCAGCCGCCGCTCGAGGAAAACCTGGCGGAGGCGAAGGGCAACCTCACATCCGCGGTGCACGCAGTGGTATCTGCCACGAGCGGACGCGCCGCACGCGTGGACTGGGACCGCGTCACCCGCGAGGCCGTTAGGCTGCACGGCATTCCGGTGGCGGTCTCGGATTGATTACTTCTGAACCGCCTTCTTGAACGCGCGGTCGATC
>NZ_JBAVEJ010000076.1:0-8442 GCF_049587675.1 Sulfuricaulis sp.
TTGATTCAGATAATTTTTCCCGTGTCGAACCCGATGACGTGTAAAATGAATCCGTTCTTGCATTAATTACCAAATGAAAGCCTAGTGAATCTGATAATGCATGAATAGCTGATATTCTTTCACAAAATTCCATCTCGTCGATTAACACTGGATTTAAATCTATACTGTCTTCAATGTTTATTCCAACAATCCCTGTTGTAATTATCTTTTTAACCGAATCGATTATTTCATTTAAATTATTTCCATATCCGGCTTCAATATCCACAGTTACCGGAACTTGCACTGCATTTACGATCCCGGTTATTACTTCAATCATTTCTGACAATTGTATTACCTGGCAGTCAGGATAACCTAAAGAGGCAGCTATTCCCATACTTGTTGTTGCGATTGCTTTATAGCCACATGCTTCTATTAATTTAGAACTTCCGATGTCCCACGAGTTTAACAGAACCAGAATTTCTTTATCATGATGATATTTCAAGAACAGTTCGGCTTTTTCTTTTTGAATACTTGAAACCATAATATCGTCCTTTTGTATTGTTTAATACAAATACTTCATTCATATAATGCTACTTCGTATCCGTCAACCACAAAGGGATAACTTAATCCACCATTACCTTGAAGTTTTATTTGGCTGCTGACATTAATAGATATGGATAAAATACAAGTTCTAATTCGTTTCATTTTGCACACTGCTTTTTATTGGCACCTAACGCTTAGCTCACCGGCGCGCCGTTTTTGCGCGTCCGGTGGAGCGCTGTGTTAGGCGCTCCCTTTTAAAGAATTCGACGTTGTAACCACTAATAATGTAAAACGAGTCATCTTCAAAATGTATATGCTGTAGTGAATCTCCTTTTTTCTCGTGCCACATTATTACCACCGAGTTCTCATCTATAGCGATTACAGAGTATGGAACGACGTGTTTGATGTCTTCGTATTCCGAATAGATTTTTCCTTTTGTAAACCGAAACTGAAGCTTGCCAAAAAGATCAAATATGTGTTTTCGCTTCGTAACAGTTAGACGTTTTTTAAATGCCCAAAATTTGGTTGTTTTTGCTTTGTCAGAGCGACATATCCCAAGGAGTCGCCTGTCTAGCAATTTCTGTTTCTTTTTCATTTGCGCCTAACTAATAGTAGACACCCGAAATTATAGGTGTGAAAACACCACTGAGGTGTATAAGTTGGCAGAGTGCAGAAACACCCCTTGTACTTAGTAGCTTTTTTAAATAACAACACCCGAAAATCTTAGAGAAAGACCCCGCCGCCCTCACCATACCAATTTAGCATCGTGAGATAACTATAATTTTCTTGCTGAAATCCCGGATATTTCGGGGGTAGGGCTGCCCATTCGGGACGGTCAGGCAGCGCCTCGTTTAGGCTTGGCTTAACCCCTTGTTTGTAATAGAATGCCGCGCTCTTTCACCTTGCCTTACCGGCCGATTACAACAATAAAACGGCAGCGGAAGGCTGATGTTTATCCATAAGGAGTGTTGCATGCGTCATTATGAAGTCGTGTTCCTGGTCCACCCGGACCAGAGCGAGCAAGTGCCCGCGATGATCGAGCGCTATCGCACGATGATCGAGTCCGCCAAGGGCTCAATCCATCGCCTCGAAGACTGGGGCCGCCGCCAGCTTGCCTACCCCCTGAATAAAGTGCACAAGGCGCACTATGTGCTCATGAACATCGAGTGCGAGCTTGAGACCCTGCGCGAACTGGAGTCCGCGTTCCGCTTCAACGACGCGGTGCTGCGCTCGCTCGTCATCAAGCGCAAGCACGCCGTGACCACCCCTTCGCCGCTGGTGAAGGAGGCTGAAGAAAAATCGGCCGCGCCCGCACAGTCCGCCCCGGAAATTGAAGGCGGTGAAATCGATGCGGCGGAATCCGCCTCGCCTGACCAGATTTAAGGAGCACGACCATGTCACGTTTTTTCCGACGTAAAAAATTCTGCCGCTTCACCGTCGAGAAGGTGGAAGAGATCGACTACAAGGATCTGGCCGTGCTCAGCGGTTACATCACGGAAACGGGCCGCATCATCCCGTGCCGCAACACCGGCACCAAGACCCATTACCAGCGGCAACTGACGCGCGCCATCAAGTTCGCGCGCTATCTGGCGCTGATGCCCTATTGCGACAGTCATTAAACGCACATCTCGAGGTTTGAACGATGGAAGTCATTCTGCTTGAAAAAGTGCGCAACCTGGGGAACCTTGGCGAACAGGTCAAGGTGAAATCCGGTTTCGCGCGCAACTATCTTATTCCCTACGGCAAGGCGGTCACCGCCAACGAAGCGAACCGCGCCAAGTTCGAGGCGCAACGCGCCAAGCTTGAATTGGCCCAGGCCGATGCGCTCGGAAAAGCGCAGGCACGCGCCGCGAGGATGACCGGCGTCACCTTGCAGATCCTGCGCAAGGTCAGCGAGGAAGGAAAACTCTTCGGTTCCGTCGGCATTCGCGACATCTGCGAAGCCATGGAGCAGGCCGGCTTCGAGCTGGAGCGGTCGGAAGTTCATCTCGATCGCGGTCCGCTCAAGGAAATCGGCGATCACGAAATTTCCGTGTCGTTGCACCCCGAGGTCAACTTCAAAGTCATCGTTTCGGTTGTCGGCGAAAAATAACACTGAATTATCGGATGAACCCCTCATTTGTTAAAATGGGCGGGTTGCGATATATAATGCTGACTGTTGACCCGGCACGGTTGTTCTTGAACGAAGGCCGGCCACGCTCGCAATAATCGCTGTCGACGGGAAGAAACGGCAGCCCAGCATCACAGGGGGGATCGGTGGAGGAACGAGCCATTTCCAGGCGAGGGATGGAGTCGGCGGCCGAATCGCTCAAGGTCCCGCCGCAATCCGTTGAGGCTGAGCAGTCCGTGCTCGGCGGCCTGTTGCTCGACAACCAGGGCTGGGACCGCATCGCTGACATCATCACCGCCGACGATTTCTACCGTCGCGAACACCGCCTCATCTTTCAAGCCGTCTCCGCGCTGTGCGAGGAAAGCAGCCCGGCGGACGTGGTCACCGTTTCGGAGTGGCTCGAACGCAGCGGCGAGATCGCCACCGCGGGCGGTCTCGCTTATCTGGGTTCGCTCGCCAACAACACCCCCGGCGCCGCCAACATCGTCGCTTATGCCGCCATCGTGCGCGAATGTTCGGTCATGCGCGAACTGGCGCGCGCCGCGTCGGACATCAGTACCGCGATCTACACGCCCGAGGGCCGCTCGGCCAACGAATTGCTCGATCTCGCCGAAAAACGCATTTTCGATATCAGCGAAAAGGGCCACCGGCGTGGTGAATTCCACCCGCTGAACACCTTGCTCAGCAAGGCCGTCGACCGCATCGACGAACTGTTTCGCTCGAAATCGTCGATTACCGGCGTGGCGACGGGCTTTTCCGACCTCGACGAAATGACCTCCGGTCTGCAGGGCTCGGACCTCATTATCATTGCCGGGCGTCCGAGCATGGGTAAATGCCTCGTCCACGATTCCGAACTGGTGATGGATGACGGCAGCGTGGTTACCATCGAGGAAATATTCCGGAACCGCCGCCGGCAGCGCGTGGGAACGCTGGCGAAGAACCTGCGGCTGGCGCGCGCGACGCCCAGCGACTACGTGGACGATGGCGTCAAACCCGTATTCGAGGTCACCACACGCTCCGGTCGCCGCATCGAAACCACGCTCACGCACCCCTTCCTTACCCTGCCGGGCTGGCGCCCACTGCATGGCCTTAAGGTCGGCGATGCGATCGCGGTGCCGCGGTGCCTCCCGGTATTCGGCCATGAGCGGCTCCGGGAGTGCGAAGTCAAACTACTCGCTTACCTCATCGGTGACGGCGGGCTGACCGGCAACACCGCCCGGTTCACAAATAGCAATACCAGGATCGTTGCCGATTTCAAGGACGCGGTGCATGCCTTCGGGGGCCTGAGCCTGACAATCGCCGAACGACGTAGCGGCTTCGCGCCGTCGTGGAGCGTGGTGAGCGATCGCTCGCTGATTGCCACACGCCGCGCGGAATTTTCCATGCACCTTGATCGCGAACTCGACGCTGGCCAGCTGTCGGCACGTGCGGTTGCCGCGGCGGTGGGCGTGGCGCCCGCCACGCTTACGTACTGGCGCCAGGGGAAATCCGTCCCGGACGAGCACTCGTTCTCCCGGCTTTGTGAGGTCCTTTGCGTGCAACCGGCGGAGCTCGCGCCCAACGGTCTGTCGGCGGCGCGCAAGAACGGCGTCAATCCGTTGGCGCGCTGGCTGGAGACGCACGACCTGATGAGGCACGGCGCCTCGCAGAAATCGGTTCCCCCTGTCGTGTTCCGGCTGGAGCGCGAGCAGCAGACGCTGTTTCTCAATCGGCTGTTTGCCACCGACGGCTGGGCGACCGTCCTGAAATCGGGTCAGGCACAGCTCGGGTATGCCACGATCAATGAGCGGCTGGCACGGCAGGTTCAGCACCTGTTGCTGCGTTTCGGCGTGATTTCGTCCCTACGCCAGCGCTGGGTGAAATACCGCGAGGCGCGTCGTCCCGTCTGGCAACTGGACATCACTCACGCCGATTCGATTCTGACCTTCGGGCGCGAGATCGGCATCCACGGCAAGGAAAAGGCACTAGCCGCGGCCGTTGAAGCGGTCGCCGGGCGCCGTCGGCAGACGAATACCGATCTCATCCCGGTCGAGGTCTGGGACCTGATCGCGCGGGCTAAAGGCGACCTGCCCTGGTCCGAACTGGCACGGAAGGCTGGCGTGTCGGATTCCAATATTCACGTCGGGCGTCGCGGGCTTTCCCGCGCCAGACTGGCCAGGTTTGCCATGACTCTCGGCAACCGCGAGCTGCTGGCGCTGGCCGACAGCGATGTCTACTGGGACCGCATCGTCTCCATTGTGCCGGCGGGGGCGAAACAGGTTTATGACCTCACGATTCCGGAGACGCACAACTTCATCGCCAATGACGTTTGCGTGCACAACACCTCGCTGGCGATGAACATTGCCGAGAATGCGTCCGTGGGGCATAAAATACCCGTGGCGGTATTCAGCATGGAAATGCCGGGAACGCAGCTGGCGCTGCGCATGATGGCCTCGTTGGGGCGCATCAACGCGCACCGCGTGCGTACCGGCAAGCTGGATGACGACGATTGGCCGCGCCTGACCTCGGCGGTCAGCCTGCTTAACGAAGCGCCGATCTTCATTGACGACAGCCCGGGTCTTACACCGATGGAGCTTCGAGCCCGCGCCCGGCGGCTGAAACGTGAGCACGGTCTGGGTCTCATCATCATCGACTACCTCCAGCTCATGCAGTCCACCGAGCGGACGGAGGAGAACCGGGCCACGGAAATCTCCAATATCACCCGCGCGCTGAAGGGCCTGGCCAAGGAACTGGATGTTCCCGTGATCGCCATGTCGCAGCTGAATCGCAGCGTGGAAAGCCGCACCGACAAACGACCGGTCATGTCCGACTTGCGCGAATCCGGCGCCATCGAGCAGGACGCCGACGTCATTCTTTTCATCTACCGCGATGAGGTCTACAACAAGGACAGTCCGGTCAAGGGCACCGCCGATATCATCATCGCCAAGCAGCGTAATGGCCCGATCGGCGAAGTTCGCCTGACCTTTCTTGGGGAATACACCCGCTTTGAAAATTACACCACGGCCGGCTACGACGGGTCTTTCTGAATGAGCAGACCGGCGCGCGCGCAGGTGGACGCCGGGGCGCTGCGGCATAACTTGCAACAGGTGCGTTTGCGCGCGCCGCACGCCCGTATCATGGCGGTGGTCAAGGCCGATGGTTACGGGCACGGCTTGGCCTGGGTGGCGCGCACCTTGAGTGACAATGTAGATGCCTTCGGTGTCTCCAGCATGGAAGAGGGCATACAGCTGCGCGACGCGGGCATCGCTCTTCCCATCTGTCTGCTCGAAGGTTTTTTCTCCGCCGACGAGCTGCCATTGCTGGCCAAGCACAAGCTCGATCCGGCGATACACGAAGAGGGTCAGCTCAAGGCGCTGGAGCACACGTCGCCGTCGTTGAAACTTTCCGTCTGGCTCAAGATCGACACCGGCATGCACCGCCTCGGTTTTGCGCCCGCGTTCGTGCTGGATGCCCTGGAACGGCTGCGCGACTGCAGCGCGGTGGCGCAAGTCCGTCTCATGTCGCATTTCGCGCGCGCGGATATTCCATCCGATCCCGATACCAACTCCCAGCTCGATTGCTTCCTCGCCTGCACCGCTGGCCTCGATCTTGAATCGAGCCTTGCCAACTCTTCCGGCATTCTCGCCTGGCCTCAGAGCCATTTCGACTGGGTGCGTCCCGGCATCATGCTTTACGGCGCTTCGTCGCTGATGCAGATGAGCGCCGCCCAACTGGACCTTAAGCCGGTCATGACACTGCAGACGGCGCTGATTGCCGTGCACCCGCGATGCAAGGGCGACGCGATCGGGTATGGCGGTGACTGGCGCTGCCCGGAAGGCATGCCGGTGGGCGTGGCCGCGATCGGCTATGGAGACGGCTATCCGCGTCATGCCACCTCCGGCACCCCGGTACTGGTGAATGGCAAGCGTGTACCGCTGATCGGCCGGGTTTCCATGGACATGATCACGCTCGACCTGAGCACGCAGCCACAGGCGAAAGTCGGCGACCCGGTGGTGCTGTGGGGCCAGGGACTGCCGATCGAGGAAGTGGCGAAGAATGCCGGCACCATCGCCTACGAACTCATGTGCCACGTGACCGATCGCATCCCGCGGGTGGCGATCAATGAATAAAAGATTAAAGCTTGAATAGAATTTTCAAAGATCATGTCAATCCCGCGAAATCCTGTTATTGCGACGGCATCAATCCATTTGAAGTGCCGATTCCCCAATGGAACAGGACCCGGCCATGAACGCAAGACGCCATGCCGCCGCAATAACAGGCAATCTTAAGAGTTTTGATTATTGATCCGGCACCACGAAGACCCAAAAAGATCCATTTGCACAAACGGCCTTGGTTTCAATAACATTCGCGCCGGATCAATAATCCTGTTTATTCGACTTATGCAAAAGGCCAAGACAAAATCAGTTTTCACCTGTAATGAGTGCGGCGCGAGCACGCCCAAATGGGTCGGCCAGTGTCCGTCTTGCAGCGCCTGGAATTCTCTCTACGAAACCGCGGTGACTCCCGCCACCCACGCGCGTGCCGGACGCCAGTACGGCGAGCCGGTGCCGGCGCGCTATCTGGCCGAGGTCGCGGCGGAAAAAATCGCGCGCATCCCGACCGGCGTCAGCGAACTCGATCGCGTATTGGGCGGTGGACTCGTCGTCGGATCGGTGGTGCTGATCGGCGGCGACCCGGGCATCGGCAAATCCACCTTGCTGATCCAGGCACTGGCCACGATCGGCGATGCTGCCCAGGTACTATACGTCAGCGGCGAGGAATCGTCGGACCAGATCGCGTTGCGCGCACGGCGTCTCGGGCTCAAGGGCGATCGCCTGCGGCTGCTCACGGAGAATCAGGTAGAAAAGATCATCGCTTGCGCGCAGGACGAGCGTCCGCAGGTCATCGTCGTGGATTCCATCCAGACGATGTACACCGAAATTCTCCAGTCGGCCCCGGGCAGTGTCGCCCAAGTGCGCGAATCGGCCGCCCAGCTCGTGCGCTTTGCCAAGCAGACCGGTACCGCGCTATTCCTCGTCGGTCATGTCACCAAGGAGGGCACGATAGCCGGACCGCGCGTACTCGAACACATGGTGGACACGGTGCTGTATTTCGAGGGCGATACCGGCAGCGCGTTCCGCATCATCCGTGCGATCAAGAACCGCTTTGGCGCGGTCAACGAGATCGGCGTGTTCGCCATGACCGAGACCGGGCTGCGCGAGGTGGGCAATCCGTCCTCGATGTTTCTCAGCCGGCAGGGCGATGCGGTGCCGGGCAGCATCGTGCTGGCCACCCAGGAGGGCACGCGTCCGTTGCTGGTGGAAGTCCAGGCGCTGGTGGACCAGAGTCATTTGGCCAATCCACGGCGTGTGTGCGTGGGGCTCGACACCAACCGCCTGGCGATGCTGCTCGCAGTGCTGCACCGCCACGCCGGTATCGCGACTTACGATCAGGATGTATTCGTGAATGTCGTCGGCGGCGTGCGGGTGATGGAAACCGCGGCGGACCTGGCAATCCTGGCGGCGACGATGTCCAGCCTGCGCAACCGGCCGCTGGGGAAAGACTTGGTCGCCTTCGGCGAAGTGGGTTTGGCGGGCGAGGTGCGCCCGGTGCAACGCGGACAGGAACGCATCCGCGAAGCCGCCAAGCTCGGTTTCAAGCGCGCGCTGGTACCGGCCGCCAACATGCCGAAAAAGGGCGATGCCGGCATCGACTTGCTGCCGGTGCGGCGTTTGACGGAGGCGTTGGAGCTGTTGGACTGAATTACTTCAGATAGAACTGCAAGCGCGTACCGGCAACCTCGATCAGATCGCCGTTCTTGAGCCTCGATC
>NZ_JBAVEJ010000077.1:0-10201 GCF_049587675.1 Sulfuricaulis sp.
CCGGCCGAGCTGCGACTGCCCGCGCTGAAACAATCACCACGACAACTGCTGGATGTATTCCGGGACGAGAAGCGGTTTTTGCCGGCAGCGACGACAAGCGTGCTCTGCGTGACCGCGGTGCTGCTGATTAATCTGCTGGTGCGGCTGGTGGTGGGTGAAGCCTGGGTCTCCAACTGGTCGAACCTCGATCACCTGACACTACTCGGGATGTTCGCGGTGTCGCTGCTCACCTTCGTGCTTTACGTTCTGCTCACGGCGGCGTTGATCTATGCGCTACCGCTCACCTTCCTGCGCGACGAACCGTTGGTGCCCTCGCTACGGCAAAGTCTCAAGGCCAGCCGGCATTTCACCGCCGCCCTGCTGGTTTTGCTGGGCGTATTGCTCATGCCCGTCCTCCTCGGCGCGATCGCCGCCAGTCTGTCGCTATGGGCCGGCTACCTGCTGTGGATCATGATCGGATCCGTCACTCTGCCGGTGGTGTCCGCCAGTCTGTACTGCAGCTACCGCGACATCTTCAGCGCGCGGGACAACTGGATGCCCGCCGACAGGCGCCGCCAGGCCGGGGGGGCGGGGCCGAATGAAAAATCGCTACGACCCCTTTAACCAAGCGCTTCAACAAAACGACAACTTCCACCATTTGCTCGCACTGGCAAATGCCTGGTGGCCAGGTTCATCTCGGTCAGTCTCTCGGATCTACGCAGGTTAAGGACCGCCCGCGAAGAAAAAAATAAAACCTCGGAAGATCTTAACCTCTCAAGCCAAGCACGTGTTCTTGTTGCGGCGAACAGGCGCTAACCCAATTTATTTTTTGTCGCGTAGAATCGTGTAAATGGCTATCGCCAAACATCCTTCTGTCGTGACCATGCCGGCAGCGGAACAGCCCTATCCTTCGATAGTGGAATTTCTGTTCAGGAAATTTCCGGATATTTCCCGGAATCGATGGGCGGAACGCATACGCGAAGGCAAGGTGCTGAACGACCGAGGCGAACCCATTACCGCGGACACACCGTATTCTCCCTCCAAAAGAATTTTCTATTTCCGCGAAATTGAAAACGAGCCAGTCATTCCGTTTGCGGAACAAATCCTGTTTCAGGATGACGAGCTGCTGGTAGCCTGCAAGCCGCACTTTCTGCCCGTTATTCCGGGGGGCCGTTATGTGGAGGAATGTTTATTGAACCGCTTGCGCCACCGAACCGGTATGGCCGATCTGGTGCCCCTGCACCGGCTGGACCGCGAGACCGCGGGCATCGTCATTTTCTCCGTCAACCCAGACACCCGCCGCCTTTACCATGAGCTCTTCATGCACGGGAAAGTCGAGAAAACCTATCACGCGCTGGCAGAAGTGAATCAAACGCCGCGGGAAAACCAATGGACGGTCGCAAACCGGATCGTTCGGGGCGAACCGGCGTTCCGGATGAAAACCGTCCCGGGTATCGTCAACGCCTGTTCACACATCCAGCTCCTGGAAGTGAAAGGCAACCGGGGGCTTTTCAGTTTGCAGCCGGTCACCGGCAAAACCCATCAGCTGCGGCTGCACCTGAGCAGTCTGGGGTTCAGAATCATCAACGACCGGGTTTATCCCGAGCTGCAACCGCAAACAGAAGATGATTTCGGCCAGCCGCTCCAGCTCCTGGCCAAAATGATTCGCTTCCATGACCCTGTCTCCGGACAAGACAGGGAGTTTCGATCCGAGCGTGAGATTTTGTGGTAATGCCATGTAAAGCGCGAACCCCACTGACCTTCCTGGAAATTATTCCTCACCCCAAAGTGCGGTCTTTCCCCTATTTCTCTCGCGTTTCCGCGAGCAACGGCATGCAGATTGACGTGCATCAAAGCAGGCGGCGGATTGCCGTGACTAGATGCGTATGTAGTTGTCGTGAGTGGCGTGAACCTGGCTGTTCAAATTACGGAATACGTCTCTGTATTCCGCGCGTGGGGCCAGCCTGCGGCTGTTCAAAATCGCTCCCGGCGATTTTGTCTTGTGCGTGTGATGCGTAGGAGGTGTGCCATGACCGGACGAAAGAAGCACGAAGACTACAGTCATCAGCCGAGAAGGGATCGCATGGATGAAGAGCGTGTGAGCGATCCCTATCGGGCGCGGGGCAAGTGGCCGGAGCCGACTACTTGCCCCGAGTGTGGTGCGATCGTTCATCACGGGCAATGGCGGTGGGGAAAGGCGGCGCCAGAGTCCGAACAGCATCTCTGTCCCGCGTGCAAGCGGATACACGACCGGGTTCCGGCCGGACAGCTGACGTTGAGCGGGGAGTTTTTCGCCGAGCATCGCGAGGAGATCCTGCACCTCGTCCGTCATGCCGAGGCGAAGGCGAAAGCCGAGCATCCGCTCGAACGCATCATGGACGTCAAGGAAGAACCGGACCACACCGTGGTCACCTTCACAGATTCGCACCTGGTGCACGGTATCGGCGAGGCACTGCACCACGCCTATCACGGTAAGCTGGACTCGCATTACACGGACGAAGACGGCCTCCTGCGCGTCGCATGGAGCCGCTAGCCGAGGCGACCCGCGGACAAGACGGTCCGGTTCTCTGAAGCGGAGCAACTGAAATGACCGATGTACGTGCAACCAACATCACCTGGCACGAGGGGCACGTCAAACGCGAGGACCGGGAGCAACTGCTCTCCCAGAATGGGGCAACCATCTGGTTCACCGGGCTCAGCGGTGCGGGCAAGAGCACCATCGCTTTCACGTTCGAGCATGCCCTCGTCGAGCGCGGTCAATTGGCCTATGTGCTCGACGGGGACAATGTCCGCCACGGCTTGAACAAGAACCTGGGTTTTACCGCAGCCGACCGCGAGGAGAACATCCGCCGCATCGGCGAGGTTGCCAGATTCTTCGCCGATACCGGGGTGATCTCCCTCACCAGCTTCATCAGCCCCTACCGCAAGGACCGCGACCGTGCCCGCCAGATTCATCGGGAGGCCGGTCTGCCCTTCATTGAAATCCTGGTCGACGTGCCGATCGAGGTGTGCGAAACGCGCGATCCCAAAGGTCTGTACAAGAAGGCGCGTGCCGCGCTGGCCGCGGGCAAGGGCATCGGGTTCACCGGCGTGGATGATCCGTACGAGCCGCCGCTGTCACCTGAAATCGTGATTCACAACGACCGGATCACGCCCCAGGAGGCCGCGGCGCAAGTGATGAGATATATGGAGTCGCAGAGTCTGTTGCCCGAGTTGAAATAGATAAGTGATGGCGTCATCTCGAACAACTCTAAGGAGGTGAAGCATGCTTAGCTACATCGTGGGTTTGGTCCAGGCGTTTGAGTACAAACATGGGGTCAGGCCGCAGATGGTTTGCCTGAATCCACGCCACTTCCATCAGTTGCTGGTGGAATTTCCGGACATTGATCACGAAAAATTCTTCGGCAAATTCGGAGTTCGGATACTCGTGCTACCGGAAAATGACTTGCCCCATCCGCGCGTCGAGTGGTTACCATCCAGCAGGCCAAGGGTAGAAGCACGGCCGGCCATTGATCGATCAACTGTGCACCGAGCCGCTTAGTGCAGCATAGCCAGGTGGATTGATTTATGTCCCGTCTGATGCCGGGTGAAATCAAGCCGTCAATCTCCGTGGTTTTTCTGTTGGATCGTGCGCGCGAAGTCGAGCATCCGTTGCGTCGCGCGCAGCGCCTTCACCCGCACCGCCTCGTCGACGTGCACCTCGTTCACACCGGTCTCCAGCACCTGCGCCAGGTTGTCCAGCGCGTTCATCGCCATCCACGGGCAATGGGCACAACTCTCGCAGGTGGCGCCCTCGCCCGCGGTGGGCGCGGCCATGAGGATCTTTCCCGGCGCCGCCTGTTTCATCTTGTAGAAGATGCCGCGGTCGGTGGCGACGATGAGTGTCTGCTGCGGAAGCGTCTTCGCCGCCTGGATCAGCTGGCTGGTCGAGCCGATGACATCGGCCAGTTCGAGCACCGCCGTCGGCGACTCGGGATGCGCAATCACCGCGGCATCGGGGTGCTGACGCTTGAGCGCCGCCAGCGCCTGGCCCTTGAACTCGTCGTGCACCACGCAGGTGGCATTCCACAACAGCATGTCCGCGCCGGTGACGCGTTGAATATAAGTGCCGAGGTGCTTGTCCGGCGCCCAGAGGATTTTTTCGCCGCGGGCTTTCAGGTGTTCGATGAGTTTCACCGCGATGCTCGAGGTCACCACCCAATCGGCGCGGGCTTTCACCTCGGCGCTGGTGTTGGAGTACACCACGACCTGGCGCTCGGGATGAGCGTCGCAAAAGGGAATGAACTGATCCGCCGGGCAACCGAGGTCGAGCGAGCACTCGGCTTCCAGCGTCGGCATGAGCACGCGCTTTTCAGGATTGAGGATTTTGGCGGTCTCACCCATGAACCGGACGCCGGCCACGACCAGCGTGCGCGCCGGGTGGGCATTACCGAAACGCGCCATCTCGAGCGAATCCGCCACGCATCCGCCGGTTTCCTCGGCGAGGCGCTGCAAATCCTCGTCCACATAGTAGTGCGCCACGAGCACCGCATCCCGCTCCTTGAGCAGACGCTTGATGCGTTCTCCGAGGCGCGCGCGTTCAGCGTCCGGCAGCGGTAAGGGCGCCATCATCGCCGGCAGCTTGATGGCCACCGGGGCGGGTATGTCGAGTCGCTGGGTCATGTGGTACTTCCTGCTTCCTACTTAGACCGGAAGTATGCCTTAAAATGCGCGTTCGGTGGCGTAGGCTTTAATCATTTGCGCATTCCTAGTGCTTCGCGTGCAGGCGGTGGAATCAATTCTCGCACTGGCCCTGACGACTTGTATATTCGACGCAGCTGATGCGCCCGGGGGATAGCAGATCTTTCCCGTAGATTCGATCGGTTAAGCGACTGAGACCTGCGCCGGCCCTCGCCTCACTTTTTCCGGAAACCCCACCAGTCTATCCCCAGCTTGCGCATGCGTACGCAACGTGTGGGGGTTGATGCCGAGGACGTCCACCGCGCCGAATGGTCCAGGGTGCGGTTCGGGGAGTGAGGTCCGTTGAGAGAACGATCGGGAACGGCGCTCGAAACTTCACTCAAGTCACACCTCCTTGGATTCAAACACCAATAGCTCCACGCCCGCCTGCGCGAAGTTGGCCAGATCCGCCGCCGTGGCCTGGCCTTGCGGCGAGGCCAGCGCTTGTTGGATCGCTTCCATCGAATCGAAGCTCAGGATCGCCACCAGGTGGTAGGGTGACTCACCCTGGAGTGTAGTAATGGGACGGGCACTGACCTCATAACGCCGCAGTCCCGGGACCGTCTTGGCGATGGTTATATGAGTCCGGTAGTAATAGGCGTCAAACGCCGCCGCATTCGCCGGTTTCTTGTACAGCGCCACGAGCTTTGCCATTGTCTCTCCTCTCATCGGATCAATGATCGATGTTTCTTCGGCGCGGGGAAGATTCAGAAGTTCCTGCTCGATTCAGCCCCAATCGTTCTCCAACACAATGCGGTAGCGCGCCTTGCCAGCCTCGAGGTGGGCCAAGGCTTCGTTGACGCGGCTCATCGGGAAGGTCTCGACCACGGGCCCGATTCGGTGGCGCGCGCAGAATTCGAGCATCGTGCGTATCGTGGCGGGCGAGCCAAGCGGCGAACCGGAGAGGCTCAGCTGGTTGCCGATCAGCGAAAACGGGGGCACCGGGATGGGCGAGGGAATGACGCCCACGGTATGCAGGCGGCCCTTGGGCGCGAGCGCGGCCAGGTAGGCATCCCAATCGAGGTCCACGGCGACGGCCGAGAGGATGAAGTCGAGCGAGCCGGCGATCTTCTTCAGTTGCGATGGATCGCGCGAGTTGACGACGTGGTGGGCGCCCATTTGCATGGCCTCGGCGCGCTTGGCGTCGCTAGAGGTGAATGCGGTCACTTCGCAACCCCACTTGTTGAGGAATTGCAGCGCCAGATGACCGAGGCCGCCGATGCCGATCACGCCGACGCGATGCGTCGGCCGCACGTCGCACTGCACGATGGGGTTGAATACCGTGATGCCGCCGCAGAACAGCGGCCCCGCCTTCTTGACGTCGAGCCCCGCAGGCAGGAGTGTGGCCCACTCGGCCTTGCAGCGCACCTTGTCGGCGAAGCCGCCGTGGCGGCCGACGATAGTCTGCTCACCGTTCGGACACAGGTTGTGGTTGCCGCTCATGCACTGGTTGCAGGTCATGCAACTGCCGCTGAACCAGCCCAGCCCGACCGTGTCGCCGACCTTGAGATGTTTTACGTTCGCACCGCGTTGCGCGATCTTGCCGACAACCTCATGGCCGGGGACCAGCGGATAGACGCTGTTTCCCCATTCGTTGTTGACCATGGACAGGTCGGAGTGACACAGGCCGCAGGCGATGATATCGATCTCAACCTGATCGGGGCCGAGCGCGCCGGGATCGTACTCGATGCGCTCGAGGCGGCCTTTGGGTTTCTTGACGGCATAGGCTTTGATCATGGGTTCTCTCCCTTGTCTTGTTCATCGGGGTAGAGCGAACTTGCCGGGTACAGCGTGGAGCACCCGAATCATCGCGCGGTGCGAACCGGGACGCAACCGGGGCCTTGGCGGTAAGGTTCGCCGTGCGCATCGGCGGTTGCGCAAAATGCGCTTTACGTCAGGCGGTGGACAAACACGTAGTGTGCCGGGGAGTCAGTTAGGGTTTTGCTTGCCCTTATCCTGCTCTTTATCGACCGGATTCGTTTCTTTCTTATTGTCTTTTTTCTCCGCCGCGCCGTCCGATTTGCCGACTTTCTTCACTTCTTGACCCATACCCTTGAGCAACTCGCCGAAATTATTTCCGACCTTTTTGGCACTGTCGTCAAGACTGGTATCGTCGGCTTGGGCGGGGCCGAAGCTGCACGCGGCGACGAGGATGCCTGCCATCCACAACGTCCGCAGGCAGCGCGTTCCACTAAAGCATTTCAAATTTATCATGGGTTTTTCAGACCTCTCAATTCATCGGGTATTGCATCAGAATGTTTGGATATGCACGCGGCTTACGCCGCGATGGTGCCGTATCGCCCGGATGGCTACTCGTCCTTCGCGACGGTCTCGCTCTGCTCCGGGGACGGCTCCGGATTTTCATCGGGCTGATCAGCGCCTTTTGCCAGTTTGCGCTGGCGCTTCTCTTCCATCTTTTTCTTCTTTTGCAGTTCTTTCTGACGCTTCTGAAACTGATAGTTCGGTTTGGCCAAGGTGGCGCCCTCATGAATGTTAATCCAGCATACGCAGTTAGTTTACGCCTTGCCGGAAATCTTTGCGCCTTGAAAACGGACTATCCGGCTACATCCGGGGTCAGGAGCGGCAATGGCATCCCGATTCCGCTCCTGAAAAAGGCCTGCCGCCTGAGGCGGCAGGCGAAGCTTACGGCTTCGCCGCGGGTGTCATCGGCGCCGGTTCCGTGGCGGCGGACTCCTTCGCGGGTTCCGGGTCGGCCGCCGGCTTCAGCACGATCTCGATGCGGCGGTTGCGCTGCTTGTTCTCATCCGAGTCGTTGGGTGCCACCGGGTGATACATCGAAAAGCCCAGGGACTCGAGGCGTTTCGGATTGATGAAGTGCTTGGTTTCGAAGTAGCGCGCGACGGCGGACGCGCGCGCCGCCGAAAATTCCCAGTTCGAGGGATATTTCGCCTTGAGTTTGCCACTGATCGGCGTGTCGTCGGTGTGGCCCTCGACGCGGATGATGGCGGTGCTGTCCTTGATGGCGTCCGCCAGTTTGTCGAGCACTTCCGCGCCCTGGGGAAGGATGTCCGCGCTACCCGACTTAAATACGACCTTGTCGGGCATGCGCACCACAATCTGACCGTGAAGCTGCTCGATCTCGACATTCTTGTCTGTCAGCTCCTTGCTGAGTCGCTCGCGCAACTGCTTCTCCTGATTCTGGAGTTCGTCAAGCTTGCGCTGCCTGGCTTCCGCTGCCTGGCGGAACACACCGAGTTCCTGATTGGCCACCGTGAGCTTGGTGTCGAGTTCGCTGCGCGCGCTGTTGCAGGCGTTGAGGTCGTCCTGCGCCTGCATTTGGCAAGCCATGAGTTCGGCCTGTTTCTTGTCGAAGGTCGAGGTCGATACACAACCGGTCAGGAACACGCCGGTCATGAGCACAAGGTTCAGTAACTGTTTCATTTTCAGCCCCTCTATAAAGAAATAGCCTGAAGGCCACTTTTGGTTTTTCGGTAAGTCACCGTACCCCTCTGAATCGGGGCCGGACGTGGGGGTGCATATTAACGGTCGACGGCGGCAGATGGCAATTCAGAAGGGAATGGGCGAACGATTTCGGCTGCGCGGACGGGAATTCGCATTATTAATACATCCAGACAAACTCGCCAGTTTGCGGAAATCGCTTCCGTCGATAGAACGCAAGAAATCCAGATACGCTGTGCTGATATCTCCATCCGACAAATCACGCATAACGCCCCAGGTATTCGTACAGGCCCATTTACCCGCGATGTCGTAACGCACGCTCAGTCGGCGCTTGTCTGCAGGATTGGCCCGATCGTCGGATGCGCGTCGTATTCTGCCTGCTCGTCCATAGGCGGCGAACTATGGTCCCGGTAGGATGCGTCGCGAAAGCAACGCCTTCGCATCCAACTGAATAGGAACCATGGACAACGTATTCCAGGTCGCTGCGTTAATGACGGATCGAAGTTCAGGATTCTGTCGCGGCCAGGAAAGCCCAGAGGTGCCGCACACAGCGGACACCACTGGAGGAAAATAATCGTGACGGCAAAAATTAACATACATCGCGGGACCGCCGGAAACCGGGTACGGAATGCCTGGCAAGGCACGTTGATCGCGATCGCGGCACTGACGCTGGCGGCGTTCGGTGGCTGCAGCGACTCCAGTTCCTTGACCGGCTCCGGCACTGCCTCCAGTCAAATCGTCGTCTCCCAGGCGGACGCCACCCGGATGCTCGAGCAATCCAGCTTTGGCGCCACGGCACAGGACATCGCGCACCTGCAAAGCGTCGGATTCGACGCCTACCTTAACGAGCAGTTTGCCACCGCACCGGCCGGGTACTCCGGTTTTGCCTACGTCACACACGACGCACCCACCACTTGCCAGAACGACGGCACGGCAACCAGCGCGGCAAGCCGGTGCGCGCGCGACAACTACAGCCTGTTCCAGGTGCAACGACGCTTCTTTCAAAACGCCCTGAGCGGCGCCGACCAGTTGCGCCAGCGCGTCGCGTTCGCGTTATCGCAGATATTCGTCGTCTCCGGCACCGAGATCTACGAGGCCTATGGCATGGCCGCCTACCAGAACATGCTGCTACGGGACGCGTTCGGTAATTTTCGCAGCCTGCTGAACGACGTGACCCTGAGTCCGGTCATGGGCAATTACCTGGACATGGTCAACAACGGCAAGGCCAACCCGGCGAGCGGCACCACCCCGAACGAAAACTACGCGCGCGAGTTGCTGCAGTTGTTCTCGATCGGCGTCAACATGCTCAATATCGACGGTTCGGTGCAGACCGATGCGCGAGGCCGTCCGATCCCGGCCTATAACGAGGACGTGATCGAAGGCTATGCCTACCTGTTCACCGGCTGGGCCTACCCGCCGCGGCCCGGTGCTGCGTCGCAGTGGGCCAACCCGATCAATTACGAGGGCACGATGGTATCGTTCGCGAGCCATCACGATACCGGTCCGAAACTCATTCTCCAGGGTCGTGTGCTGCCCGGTGGCCAGACGCCGGAACAAGATCTCGCTGACGGCCTCGACGCGGTATTCAATCACCCCAACGTCGGTCCATTCATCGGCAAACAGCTTATCCAGCATTTGGTCACCAGCAACCCCTCGCCGCAGTACATCACCCGCGTCGCCACGGTATTCAACAACAACGGCCAAGGCGTGCGCGGTGACATGCGCGCGGTGATCCGCGCCATCCTGCTTGACCCCGAGGCGCGTGGCGACGCCAAGACCGACCCGAACTACGGTCACCTGCGCGAACCCGCGCTTTTCATAACTTCGATCCTGCGCAATCTCGGCGGTCGGTCGGACGGTGTCTATTTGCGCTCGCAAGCGATCAGCCTGCAGCAGAATCTGTTCACACCGTCATCGGTGTTCAATTATTTCCCTCCGAGCTACGTGATCCCGGGCACAACGTCGCTGGGACCGGAGTTTGGGATTCAGGACACAATAAGCGTCCTGAATCGTGCCAATTTCGTCTATCAACTAGTCTACAGCAACGGCGTGGTGGGAGACCCTACCGTCACCGGGAGCACCG
>NZ_JBAVEJ010000078.1:0-1590 GCF_049587675.1 Sulfuricaulis sp.
CACCAGCACGAACGGCAGGTCGGTCGGGTCGATCAGGAAGCGTTTTCCCGCGTGGGCCCCGAGCCGATTGAACAGTTGCGGGCGCGAGTGCGCCACGTGCGTGGCGATGCGGGTGAATATCGGTTGCAAGAGCGCCAGCGGCACCGGCGCCAGCAGAATGCCGGGGGCATTTTCCAATAGCGATTTCAGCGGAGTCGCAGGGCGGCCCGCGCGGGGAGGGGCTAGCATTTAGGCAAGGTAGCGGCGCCGCCGCCGCGAGGATTTGATCAAGGTCAAGGCGCTTGCCGGTTTCCCGGCGGGTAGCGCCAGCCGCGCTCAGCCGCGGCTAGATGCCGTAATGGGCCTGCTCTGAGCGAGCAGTTGATGTGGCTGTCCCCCGATAGATGATGAAACGGGGTCACGACGTTGAGTCGGCCCCAAGCATCTGGAGACGGAGGACAGCCATGGAACATTATGCCGGAATTGACGTGTCATTGGAACTGTCGAGCGTGTGCGTTGTGGACGCGCAGGGAAAGATTGTGAAGGAGGCAAAGGTCGCGAGCGAGCCCGAAGCCCTAGTTAGCTTCTTCAAGGCGCTTGGCTTTGCAGTAAAGCAGATCGGCCTTGAGGCGGGGCCGTTGTCGCAGTGGCTGCATGCTGGGTTGAAGCAAGCAGGATTCGAAACCGTTCTGCTGGAAACACGGCATGTGAAGGCGGCCTTGTCGGCGATGACGGTGAAGACGGACCGCAAGGATGCGCGCGGGCTTGCCCAGCTGATGCGGATGGGTTGGTTCCGTCCGGTACACGCCAAATCGATGAGGTCGCAGGAGGTGCGTGCGTTGCTGGTTGCGCGCAAGCAGCTTCTCGGGCGGCTTATCGACGTGGAATTGAGCATCCGAGGAATCCTGCGCGGCTTCGGACTGAAGGTTGGCCCGGTTACGCGTAAGGGATTTGAGGCGCGGATTCGGGAATTGGTGACGGGCCAGGCCACATTGGAGCGCATCGCCGGGGCTATGCTTTCGGCGCGGACGGCGTTGAAGGCGGAATACGAAAAGCTGCACAAGGCTGTGCTCTCGGTCGTTCGTGATGACGCGGTCTGCCGGAGGCTGATGACGGTACCGGGGGTCGGTCCGGTGGTGGCAGTGACCTACAAATCGGCAATGGATGATCCCAACCGCATCGCGAAGTCGAAGGCGGCGGGAGCGCTGTTCGGGCTCACGCCGAGAAAGTACCAGTCAGGTGAAAAGGACGTCACTGGCGGGATCACGCGGGCTGGCGATGAGATGGTGCGCACGGTGCTTTATGAAGCGGCCAATGTCCTGCTGGCGCGCATAACGCGGTTTTCGAAACTCAAACGCTGGGGGATGGACGTCGCCAAGCGGCGAGGTTCAAAACGGGCGAAGGTCGCCTTGGCGCGCAAGATCGCAGTGATCCTGCACCGCATGTGGGTCGACGGGACAACTTATCGCTGGACTGAAGCGAAGCCGATTGCTGCACAGGCTTGATCAAGGAGAAATACGAGACGCAAGCGGGCCGAACTGAGACCCTACTGCCCGAAGTCCCGTCGCCGGGACGGTGGAGCTGGTGAAGCCGTTCCACGCCCAGTGGCCG
>NZ_JBAVEJ010000079.1:0-37792 GCF_049587675.1 Sulfuricaulis sp.
TTTGGTGATACCTTGTCGGTCACTGTTTTAGATCCTCTGCATTCGCACGCCGAAGACCGTTTGGTGACGATCGGCATGTCATCGAGCGGGAAGCTATTAGTTGTGGTACATTCTGATCGCGGTGATAGAATTAGAATCATCAGTGCGAGACCGGCCACGATAAAGGAACGCAAGGACTACGAAGATTAACGGTGCAACGATGAAGCCCGATATGCTCCCAGAATACGATTTCAGCAAAGGAAAACGCGGCAAGTATGCAGCCAAATACGCGCGCGGTACTAATATCGTGCGCCTTGAGCCGGATGTAGCAGCCATGTTTCCCGACGCCCGGTCAGTCAACAAAGCGTTGCGGATGGTTGCTGAGATCGCGAAACTTCCTGCAAAAAAGAGATCGGCTAGATAGTAGCCGGTTTCACATTTTGTTCATTCCGAGGAACCGATTTTCCTCGGATTCAAAATTCTTGTCCCTGGCAAGTGCGAATCCCATCGAAATCAACTGTGGGAGAATCGTGGGAAACGCATGTGCATGCATAAGCATATATAAGCATTCTTCATAAAATCGCAGCGGGACGTCCCATTCCAACTTATTGATTAACCAAGGCCGCAAAACGTTCAACGCGCTTTTAACCAGTTGGTCGGAGGTTCAAATCCTCCACGGCCCACCAATTTGATCAATATACCTGAGCATCATCTGGCACCTCAGTTGGAGTGTTCGCTACCACATTGCCACCACTGTCGCTGATATGAGGCGCGCCAGGCTCTCGGCGACCTCAGTGTTGGTCGGGTTCATCAAGTGTGCGTAGTTGTTCATGGTACGAGGATAGAGCTGTGGCCGAACATCGCCTGAATGTGCTTTATGTGCACTTTGGCATGCCGACACCTGGTTCTTTACCTCAATAACCCGCCCCGCCAGCTGGATTTCAGCTCCCTCAGCTCCCATGGCGGAGCAAGCCGGCACGTAATATGCATATACTCAATGTAATAGGGACAAAAAGGATTTGTTGCCATGAGGCACTCTATAACCGGCCTGCGCACGCGGCTGATGCTGCTCGTGGGGTTCGCCGTCATTCCGGCGTTTGGGCTCATGGGTTACACGGCCATCAGCCAACGCCAACAAGCGGCCGTGAACGCCGAAAGGGATGCGATAAAGCTGGTGCGATTGGCCGCGCAGGAACAAAGCCAATTAATTGCGGCCACGCATCAGCTGCTGCTTATATTGTCGCAACTGCCGGCGGTGAATCAGCCCACAACCGCGACGGCCTGCGGCCGGATCCTGGACGATCTGCGTAAGCCCTATCCCTACTACACGAACTTCGGCGTCGCCACGCCCGACGGGCGCATCTTCTGCAGCGCGCTGCCGATGACACGGCCGATAAATATTACCGACCGTAGTTACTTTCGTCGTGCCATCCAGTCCCGCGATTTCAGCATCGGTGATTATCAGATCGGGCGCATCACGGGGATCAGCGCCATCAACTTCGGTTATTCGGTTTTCGATGCCGGCGGGAACATCAAGGCCGTGGTCTTCGCCGCGCTCGACCTGTCCTGGCTCAACAAGCTGATCACCGGCATTGAGCTTCCCGCCGGTTCGACGCTCAAGGTGGTGGACAGCCGCGGCACGATCCTGGCGCGCCTTCCCGAGCCGGATAAATGGGTGGGCAAATCCATGCGGGCGTCACCGCTGGTCAGCGCCATCCTCGCGAATCAACGTGAAGGAACGGCTGAAGATCCGGGCTTGGATGGCGTGACCCGGCTTTATGCCTTCACTCCGCTGCACAACAGCCCCACAGGTAACGTCTACGTGAGCGTCGGCATCCCGAAAGCCGTGGCCTTCGCTGCCGTGAACAGGGACTTCGCGCGCAATGTGGCGTTGCTGCTCCTGGTCGCAGTGTTGGCCCTGATCGCCGCCTGGATGGGAAGCAATGTCTTCGTGCTGCGGCGCATCCAAGCCCTCACTGGTGCTGCCCGCCGGCTCGGTCAAGGCGATCTGAGCGCGCGCACCGGGTTGCCGCACAGCACCGAGGAACTGGGGCAACTGGCGCGCACTTTCGACGACATGGCCGGGGCCCTGCAACGGATCAATCGCGCCTTGAAGACATTGAGCGCGGGTAACCGCGCCGTCGTGCGAGCGAACAATGAGCAGACGCTATTGGCGGAGATGTGCCGGATCATCGTCGAGATCGGGGGTTACCGTCTGGCATGGGTAGGTTATGCCGAGCAGGATCAACACAAAACCGTGCGCCCAGTGGCGCAAGCCGGCTATGAAGAGGGTTATCTCGCGGCACTCAACCTCACATGGGCCGATACCGAGCATGGGCGCGGACCCAACGGTACGGCGATTCGTACCGGCCAACCCTGTATCGTACGGAATATCCAGACCGATCCCGTCTTTGCGCCTTGGCGTGAAGAGGCCCGCAAGCGCGGGTACGGCTCGGCGATGGCCTTCCCGCTGCATGTGAACGCCAAAGTGGTCGGCGCGCTTTGTATCTACGCCGAGGAGCCGGATGCCTTCGACCAGGATGAAGTCGCGCTTCTTTCGGAAATGGCAAATGACCTGGCCTACGGCATCGCCGCCCTAAGCACGCGCGCCGAGCGTGAGCAGGCACATGACACCATCCGGCGCATGGCCTACCATGACAGCCTCACGGACCTCCCCAACCATGCCTACCTCGAAGAGCGCGTGCAACAGGCGCTATCCGAGGCGAGTACACGCGGACAATCTCTGGCGGTACTTCTGCTGGACCTCGACCGTTTCCGGGAGATCAACGATGGTCTCGGCTTTCATCAAGGGGACATGTTGCTCAAAGACGTCGGCAGGCGTATCCGTGGTGCGCTTAAGGAAGACGAACTGGTGGCGCGCATGCGCGGCGATGAGTTCGGCATCCTGCTCCCGGTGAGTGATACCGATCATGCCGCCGCAGCCGCGTTGCGGATCCTGGATGCATTGGGGGCACCGTTTACAATGAGCGACCTCATGCTGAATGTCAGTGCGGCCGTGGGCATCTCCCTCTTTCCGCAACACGGCTCAGAAACGACACGCCTCATCCGGCACGCAGACGTGGCCATGCGTCAAGCGAAGAAGTCGGGGAAAGGTTACACCTCTTATACCGCGGAGCAGGACGAGGGCGGTCTCAGGCGCCTAGCGTTGGCCGGGGAATTGCGGCGCGCGATCGAAGAAGACGAGTTGGTTCTGCACTATCAGCCCAAGATCGACACGCGCACCGGCCAGGTATGCGGCGCGGAAGCGCTGGTCCGCTGGATCCATCCTCAGCAAGGCATGATCCCGCCTGATGAGTTCATCCCGCTGGCGGAGCACACCGGCCTGATCAAACCGTTGACCGACTGGGTAGTGGCAGCCGCCTTGCGCCAGTCGTCCGACTGGCGACATGCCGGAGTAGCGCTGCCTGTCGCGGTCAACCTCTCCGCGCGAAATCTGCGGGATGCGGAGTTGCTGAGCAAGATGGCACGATTGGTTGCGGCGTGGGGCGCTGAAGCCAGCTGGCTTGAGCTGGAAATCACGGAGAGCGCCGTGATGGACGACCCGGAGGGCGCGCTTGAGATTCTCAGACGTTTAAGCATTCTGGGCTTCACACTGTTTATCGATGACTTCGGTACTGGCTATTCTTCTTTGGGCTATCTCAAGAAACTGCCGGTGAACGCCGTGAAGATCGATAAATCGTTTGTCATTGACATGCTGAAGAATGCAGACTCGGCGTCCATCGTGCGCGCGACTGTTGTTCTGGCGCACGATCTCGGCCTTAAGGTGGTAGCCGAGGGTATCGAGAATCAGGCGACGTGGAACCGGTTGGCCGCTTTGGGCTGTGATGTGGTGCAGGGCTACTACATCAGCAAGCCGCTGCCGGCGAAGCAGTTTAAGGAGTGGTTGGATGATCGTGCTCGGCTCTCGAAGGCGGGCAGACGCGCGCGTAACGCGCGGCTGCGGTCAAGTCGGGCATAAGACCCGAATCGGAGGAACTACTCCTTGTTATACTGTGGCGTTCTGACTACATGCCGAAGAAGAAAACTGTCTAATACTAATCGTGAGTATCTAGTATTATCGTGGAATAATTGCCCATAACTCGGGCTAAGTATTAGACAACATCGTACGCTTTATTTTTTGTTCTCATCTACTTACGACCAAATTGGCAACAGGCTTTTAACCAGTTGGTCGGAGGTTCAAATCCTCCACGGCCCACCAATTATCAACAACTGTGGTGTGCAGCAAAATTTAAACCATTGGTCGGAGGTTCACTTTCTTCCTCCGCTGTTCTGCTCCACACGAAAGTCCAGGGTTCATCATCCTTGGCGAACCCGCTCGCCGGGGCCTTTGTCCACTGGACAAAGACCTTAATCCGGCTCGCCCTCCACGGCCTACCACTAATTTAATTGAACGCCTACGACGCCTCTTCCACGGCTATGCCCGGTTTACCCGAAAGTGTGCGGGTAACCGACGCCGCCGACAAAGTTTCTCGGCATTATCCGCCTGATGAATCACCGAAAGACGGGCATGGCGTAACACCATTTCGAAGCTACTCCATCCCCCGGTTCCTGCACTACTTGAAGCGGCGTGCCACTTTGCACGTGCCGCTCGCCCAGGTATGACGCTGATCCATCGATCGCTTCAACACGTCGTGATCCCGTCATGGACCGGAAAGCGAGCTGCGATGGGACTCCTGGTGCGCGAACGGGTCGGGGAATCGACGCAGACGTTATAGCTCTGTGTGTTTAGATCGGCCGCTGCAAACCTAGCGACAACGCCCATGATTTCCACTCGACACGATTGAGACGCGTGGCGGCGACCGTCCCGTCCGTGAAGTTCACCTGATTGACCCCCGGGTCAGTGTTCCAGCGTTGGTAGTCTAACCCGACCCGGATTGACCATCGGCTCGATTTGGGTGCTGTCAGGAAACCGAGCGATACAACGGTTCCTGTACCATTCGCTTCCTGCTCGAAACTGCGCGGGTGTTCAAGATCCGTCCGTAAATTCCAATTGGCTTCGGCGGAATAATCGGCCCAGTGCTGTTCCAATCGGAAATACGCATTGACGTCGTTCGGCATATTGGTCAGGAATTCGACCCCTATCCAGCGGCCCTCCCAGCGGCTTTGATAAGTGCTATTGACCCCCGGTATAGATCCAGTGGCTGGAATGGTTTGATTGGCGTTACTGATTCTCAGGTTCTGTTCATGACGCGACAAACCAACGAGCGGCGTGAAGTAAGTGGCTGCCCCGTCCTCCGCTGCATACCGGAAGCGATAGCCAAGCGCCATCGAAAGATCCCAGACATCGTCATCCACGGTGTCGTTGTTAGTGCGTGAGAACTCGAGTGTGCGGTCATTGCCCAGATAATCCGAGTCCTGGCTGTCTCCATCGTAAATCCAGCCATAGTCAGCCGTTACCCGGAAATGCAGCCCATTCGACCCTGTCAGCTGCAAACCGCCCGACAGTAGCGCTATGCGCAACGTATCCCATGTTAGTTCCGACAGTATGTTCGGTGTAGTCGTTCCACTTAAGTCACTGGCGATGTTCCAGTTGAGTTTGTCCGTACGGTATCCGGCGCTCAGGTCATATTTGGTCTCGAGCGCGGCGACATCGCGGAGTCCGATAAACCAAACACATAGCGACAGCAGTAGTGCCGCCGTCAGTCTTCGCGACATGAAATTTAACTTACCCATAAGATCCATTTGCCATTTTTAAATATTCTTCTCATATCAACATCCAAACCGTGCGATGTACCGGGATATCGGTGGATGTGCTGCAGCCCTGCGGCAGCAGTTAACTGTGGTTCCATGTAAGCTTGCTGCCAATCTACGCAGGTACTGCTCCCCTGTGGCTCGCATAGCATTACGTAAACCTCAACATGGTCAGGCCTGATTGTGTGTTGAATTTCTTTTGCAAGTCTAAAATATATGTTCAAACACAATTTTAGCCTGATCTCAGGCAGCTCTAGCGATAGTAGGGCCTACCTCATCGCCCAACAATTGTTGAATCAGGGCATGCACGGTGCCTCTAAACAAAAAAAAGCCCGCAAGCGTCGCGGGCTGGAGGAGAGAGGCAGTACGCTGTCCGTGGCCGCTGTGCCGTCATTCAGACGTGGCGTCGGCCGACGATACTTGCCCGAGTGTGTCCGACGTAACTCCGTCAGGACGCACGGTAGCCGAAACGGCGCGCATCTTCCGCGGCATAAGTGGCCACGGCCTTGTCGGCGCCGCAAGTTGCCTTGAGTTTCTCGACCACTTCCGTCAATTTGTGTCCCGGGATCGCGGAGGTCATTTCCGTGTTCGCCATGCCCGTGCGCACCCGGCTCAACATGCAGCCCACGCTCAGCGCCACCTGACCTTGCTCTTTGGCGATCGGAATGATGTGACACTGCGGCTTGCCCTCGAACCGCAGGTCCGGCAGGGCGTCGTGCAAGATCATCGCCTGCTTGCCGTTTAGCCGCAGAAAAACGACGTCTGGATCCATTTTGGTGTCGGCCAGCGGCCCGTAGACAACGCATTTCGGACGCTGCTTCACCACGGGAATCTTCGGAAACACTTCCGGCGTGACCCAGCATGCATCAACAAGCGCCTTGACGTCGGCGCGCTTGGCCGCCACATCGAGCGTGATGAAACCATGAGTCAGGCTCCCGACGCTGCAATTGCCGTGGTCCTCGGCGCAAGTGTGAAACGTGCGGTCCACCGCTTTCATCCAGAACACGCAACCGGCCGATACCTTGCCGGTGCGCCCGTCGGGTGTCGGTGGCGGCAGCGTACCTTCATAGCGCGGCATGCCAGGCGGGTCCTGCTGTGTGAAGGTGATCGCCAGGGGCGGTGTCTGTAGCGACAACAGATTGGTCAGTGCACCCGCCAATGTCTTGTAATCCTGTTTCATTTTTTGGTCCCCTTTTTATTTAACAGTGTTCGTGACCGCTATAGCTATACCATGCGCTGAACGAGCACGGCTCAGGCACCGATCGATCACCTACGCGATTATGATCACAATAGGAGCTTGTTATCAACCACCGCAGGGATTCGGCGGAAGCCCGCCACCCCCACCGCCACTGCCACCGCCACTGCCACCGCTCGTCCCGCCGCTACCCGTGGAGGGCGCGGCCACTTCGGCATGATAGCTCGCATATCCAAAACCCGTGGCGGGTCCTGGAAGCGTGATGACGTTCACGAGCTTGCGGCTAGCGGAATCGATCACGTCGATTGCGTTGTTGCGGATCTGATAGAACTTCTTGCCGTTCGGTGAGAACGTTCCCGTGAAGGCGCTGGGTAGCGCGACGTTCTCGGTGATGAGATAGGGCGGCGCCAGACCTTTCATATCAACGATCTGGATGCCGTCGGCGCCGACGAAGGTGAGCAGCCAAACCTCATCGCTGAAGAGAATGGCGCTGGTCCCGCTGCCTTGGGTACGCGCCACATTCGCCTCACTCGTGCCGGCCCGGCCGAGCAGCCCATTCAGGATATATCTTGGCCCTGGAGGCTCAGGTGCAGGCGCAGCTGGGATCACTTTCTTGAGATAAGCACGCGTGAGATCAGGCTCCGTACCCGAAAGAGTGTCGCCCGGAAGCGAGACATACTGGTAGTTGACGCTCGCCGCTGTGCCCCCCGTGGAGACGTAACTCACGCTCACGGTGTAAGTCGCGCCGTTGGTGAACGTCGTTCCACCACCGGTCTGGGTCGCGAGGTCCGGGGTCAGTACGTCCTTCATGTCCATGACGATGCGCTCGATCTCGAACACGCCCGCCGCGTTCGTCACGTCCCAAAAGCTCTCGGTATTATCGCCTTCGTTCTCCACGTGCATGATGAACTCGTTGCCGACGTTGCGGTTCATCAACGACGCCATCCACGGTCCGGCCCGCTGTCCAGACGGGCTGCATGGAACACCGCTGGTGTTTGGAACCGGGCACGTCGGTGCCGAGCCAACGCCGCCGCGCGCAACTGCTGCAGTCGAACGGGCGATGACCGGTACCGCCATCTGTACTACCTGAGGTGCAACCGTATTGAGCGTACTGATGTTTGCGCCCGTGATCGTGTCGCCCTGCACGTCCGGCCACCATGTCCACACTTGGCCAGCCGCGTTGCGGAGCGCGGTCGAGTCGCACGGTTCGCTGTAGGTATTCTTGTCGGTTTCGGACGTGCCGTTGGCCACGCGGTTGTAGTTCAACCTACCCGGGGCGGTGCCACCTGCGGGGGTGTAGCGCCCGTTGAAGGTGCTAACGACATTGTTGTTCTGGTCCTTGACCTGCCCAAGGCGCGGATAGATGAAACGTACCGGATAGCCGAAAGTTGGCGAGTTGGGGTCGGTGTCCAGAAAGAAAGATTGATCGCCCATGCGCTCGGCGAACATCGTAAGCTTCCCGTCCGGGCTCGGCTCGATGCCGACCGGAGTGTAGCCCATGTTGTGAAATGGCCCCGGCACGGCGATGGCGGCGGCAAGCAGATTTGCCTGGGTTGCCTGTACCGTAAAGTTTGAGTCGAAGCCACTACGGGCGCTTTGCGCCGCGCAGAAGTCGACCGTCAAAGCTTCGGCGAAACTCGCGCTGGTTCGATCGAAGTATGGGCGCAGCGCTGCCATCTGGGCATCCTCCGTGGTCTGGACTACCGGCGTGGTCGGTCCTAACCCGAGAAATCCGGCGACTAAGCTCAGGGCATTGACGACCGCAGAGCCGATCGTGCCTTCGCGATTGCCCTGGATGGATGGCGCGACCGGTCGAGGAAGCACTTGGAGGGTCGTCGGGTCGATACCCCACACGAGCGCCCCGGCGCCCACCCAGAGCGGGCCGTCGTAAAAGGCCTGTTTGTGCGTACCGCCCGAACCGGACAAGCCTACAACGGCGGTCTTCATCACGGCATCCGTGTCGAGGTCGACGCGCGCTATGCTGTCGCCCACACCGTCGTTATCCGAGTCGTAAAAGGCAAAGAGGGCGGGGGTGTTGACAGTGGACGTCGGCGTGGTCGTTGCCGATGTTGTGTTCGAGCTGCCCGAGCAGGCGCCGAGCAACGTGACGGTGGCAAGTGCCGTCAGGAGCGATCTCGCCGGGCACAACGCAGAGACGGAAGGGCTCAGGAAATTCATGTCGATCTCCTCCTGCTTAGATTTTTTCTATACCAACTACATCTCCAAACTGCATGAATCATACCAGATCAGTTCTGCTCGCTACGCCGAAAATATGTCACGAAAGCAAGCACATACATGGTGCCACGCCAGTGCGGATTACATCGAAAACAATGCAAAAAACGCCGCTTCGCGATTGCATCGGTATTTTGCAACGGACGCCACTCGCCTGTGGGAATTGCGAGGATCATGCTTCACGGCATTACGTCGGCATTTTCCCGGTCCATGGAATTTCTTCGTTAAGGGGCTCGGTCAACTTCGGCGCCTGATGCACCGCGCCGATGCTGCATACCGGTCGCGCGGCATGATCGCCATCGTGCGTCAAGTCGCGCATGCGAATTGGTGTGCCAGGGCACCGACCTCCGGTTGGTGGATGGTATGCGAGCACGCCGCAAGTTAGCGCGCATGTCGCCGAGCGGACGTCGGTGGGGTAGTATCGGCGCCATGAAAAAGTTCGCGGTTTGGACGGCGGTCGGTGTTGGACTGCTGATGGCAGCGAGCGGCGCGCATAATTTCTTTCATCTTTCCGAACACGGGCAAGACCGGCCTGTGTCCGGGCAAGCGTTACCGACTGACCCCATCGATGGATTTCTCGCCGCGCACTGGATCGATCCCTTACCGCCGCAAGGAGCGCCGCCCGCGCAATTCTCGCCGATCGAGGCGTCACTCGCCCCCGAAGCTTGCGGGCAATGCCACGTCCAGCAATACCGCGACTGGCGCGACAGTCTGCACAGCCGGACGGCAGGACCGGGACTGCTGTGGCAGTTTCGCCTCATGGATCAACCAGCCGCCAACGGTTGCATGCGCTGCCACGCACCGCTGGCGGAACAGAAAGCCTTGATGGCGCTCGAGCTTGGCTGGACCGGGGCGCCTTCGTCGTCACCGCCTTCGTACGTTCCGACGAACTTGCACCGCCAGGGACTTGTTTGTGCCGCCTGCCACGTGCGCGCTCATCGGCGCTTCGGTCCACCCGCACGCACACCAACCGCCGACCGGTTGCCGCATGCCGGATTCAGCCCCCATGCCGCTTTCGAAGACAGCCGGTTCTGTGCTGTCTGTCATCAGTTCCCGGAGTCGGGTACCCGCCTGAACGGAAAACTACTGGAAAATACGTATGAGGAGTGGCGCGCCAGTCGCCCCGGCCGTGCCGGACAAACCTGCCAATCCTGCCATATGTCCGATCGCCGCCATCTCTGGCGCGGCATCCACGATTCTGAGATGACAACGCGCGCCCTCACGGTGACGGTCGATCTCACCGTGCTCGACAGGGAGCGCATGCGGGTAGAAGCCAAGATCACAAACACGGGGGCCGGACACTACTTCCCAACGTATGTCGTGCCGGAGGTCGTGTTCACGCTGCAGCTGGTCGATCCCGCAGGCCGACCGAAAGGCGAGATCGCGCGCACCATCATCGCGCGCCGGGCAAACGTCGATTTGACGCAGGAACTATTCGATCACCGCCTCCGGAGCGGCGAAACGGGCATTCTGGGCGGGCAGTTCAAGCGCCCCGCGGGAACCGGTTGGAGCATCGAGTTGCACATGGCCGTGTCTCCCGGGGCTCACTACGAGCGATCGTTTCAGTACGCCTTGGAGCACACCGCCCACATGACGCGTGATACGCGGCGATTGCTGCGTGAGGCATTGAGACAGGCCGAAACGGCGCGCTACCGAGTAACACTCGCGCGTACCGTCATTCACTAGGGGCATTAAAGTCGCGCGTGGGCTGTGCTATTGCAAATTGCGTAGTACACGCTTTGGCGTAGGGTTCTGCAATGTCATTCGCGAACGAAAATGCATAAATTCAAGGGAAAAACAGAGTGGCATATATTATGCTACTCGCACAATAGAGATCAGGAGAAACGGGATGAAGCTCACACATTTTCGATTGATTGTCGCAAGCATCGGTTTGCCGGTGATGATCATAGGCTCGACGGCGGCGAGCGCCGATTACGCGACGGCGGGCGAAGGAGCTGCGACCGCTGCGACACCGGCAACCGCAGTTGCCGATGAATCCGCGTCCACACCCGCCGCCACCGATGCAACAGAGCCCGGGGAGGCGAAACCCGGTCGCTTGCGTTTCCGTTCCGCCAACGGTACCTGCGCCTGTGATTGCGCCAAGGGCGGCTTGACGGAGGCCGATATACGCCGGGCAGAAGAGGCGCGTGCCAATACCAAGAACTGAAATTTTATGTAACTAAACTAACAACATTTCCATTACATGCCTCGGTAGTGTTCTGAACACGGGGCCCGTACGACGGAGGAGGAGCGAATAATGAATTTATCACAAAGAACTAACCGCACCCCTGTTCGCAGTCTGATTCGACGCACTGCCACCGGGATCGGGGTAGCGGCGTTAATGACGTTGGCCATGGTTTCGTGGTCTGTGTTCGTCGATATGCCCGGGCCCGACGCCGGGACAGCGGCCGCGCCGGTGGCTCCTGCCCGCAATTCCGCAACCGCTTGGGGCACCGAGGCGTTGGAGATGTCGCCTTCGCAAGTGTCGGCATGGTCCCCGATTCCCGTCGCCAACGCCTGTGGGCTCGGCACCTCTTCCTGCTTCAAGTGTCACAACGGCCAACGTGCCGCGGCCCCGAAGAAGGATAAGGACAAAGGTCTGTGGCACGCGCAGCACATGCACGTCAACGACGACTGCGTCGGCTGCCACGCGGGTAATCCGAGGATCATCAAGAAAGAACTGGCCCATGCGGATCTAGTCGCCGATCCTCGCACCACACCCGCGCGCTGCGCGGCATGCCATAAGTCGGAAGATACGGCGGCATTGTTGAAGCCGTATCAGAATGCGAAGTAATTAAATTTCAAATAACTCAATACCAACACCGGGGGAGTCCATCATGTCGAACTACCGAAGGAACACGCCCCATATCCCGCTTCGCATCAGGCTGCTGGGCGCTCTTTGTATTGCGATGGTTCCCGCCGCGACGCTGGCCGGACCGACCATTCCTTTCGGCGAGCAAGGATTCGTCACGATCAGTTACGGACTTCAGATATGGACCCAATATCGCGGCTACACCTCGGCGACTAATGAGGCAAGTTACTACGATACGTTCCTGCGCCGCAATCGACTGCTGTTCGCTGGACAGTACAACGACTACGTGGGCTTCTATGTTCAGCTCGAGGCCGCCAACGACAACAAACTGGGTAACGCCGACAAGCCGATTTCCTATCGCGATGCCTACGTCACGTTCGACTATACGGACTCGCTGCGCTTCATCGGCGGCCGGTTCAAGAACACCTTCTCGCGCGAAAATCTCGAGGCATGTTTAGAGCCGCTGACGATTGATCGCGCCGAGGTTATTTCCTACACGCCCTTCGGCGCGGACGGAGGCGGTACGCGCGACACCGGGTGGGCCATGTGGGGTAATCTCGCCAACGCAAAAATTCAGTACCGCTTTATGGTCGCGGACGGCCGCCAAGGCGATGACGTGGCGAAATCCACCCCGCGGCTGACGGGCCGTGTGCATTGGGCGCTGCTCGATCCCGAGACCGACTACGGTTATCTCGGCACCTATCTCGGCACGCGCAAGGTGTTGACGTTCGGGCTCGCCTACGACTACCAGGCGGATGTCGCCTTCGCCAACTTCCCGGCGCGCACCGATTCCGTGGACTACAAGGCCTGGACGGCCGACGTATTCTACGAGTACCCGACGAAGAGCGGCACCTATACTTTCTCATCCGCCTACTTCGACTACGACACGCAGGACGCCATTAACGCCAATCCCGACCCCAATTTTCCGGTGACCGCCCAGCTCAAAGCCTCCTACGTCAAAGGCGGTTATCTCTTTCCGAGAAAAGTAGGGATAGGCCGGCTGCAGCCCTATTTTCGCTACGAGAAGTCGGATTACGGAATCAATACCGGTTTCTTTGACCAGAACTGGAAGGGCTTGGGCTTCAATTACTACATCGACGGCCAGAACCTCAAGATCACGTTTGAGTTCGACAAAATAGAATTCGACGAACCGGACCCGACCAACGCCTCGCTGCAGGACTACAACCAGGCGACGTTCGCGTTTCAGCTTATTTTCTAGCGTACGGCGAACGCCAGCACCTTCAGCGGCGGGGCGCGGATTTCTCGTCTGCCGTGGCCGGGTGTATGATCAATGGCCGGTCGTTATACGTTTATGCCTTCATGCGCCGGACCTTTCTGAGCAGCCCGAGTAGGGAAGCGATAGCGGTCAAAGCGGAAACGCTGACTCGTGAGACTTGGCCGTTGCCCCACGTAGGTCAATCTTCGGCCATGCGGTGGATACGGGTGCTCGTCGGCACGCTGTTGCTAGTGATAGCAGGGGTCGTGTATTACGTCCTTACACGAGGCGCAGCCGTGCAGCTCCACGTCGGTATCCTGCTCGCGGGTATGCTCGTGGCTGCGCTCACCGCCCTGTTTTACGTGCACCTCGCGTACCGCAAAGTGATGCGCGCCATGCACGAGGGTATCCTGCGCGCCCAAGAGGGTACTCTGCGTCCAGTTTCCGTCTCCCGTTTCCCTGATCGCTTTCTGCGTCACCTCGTAGCGGACCACAACCTTCTGATGTCGAGCCTCAGCTCCACCTTCGCCGAGATGGAGGAATGCCAGTACCAGGTTATCTGCGAACGTAACCGCAATGAGGCGATCCTGCGCAGCCTTCCCGGTGCACTGGTTTGCGTGGATGGAGAACTGCGGATAAATCTCTCCAATCACGAGGCCGAAGAACTCTTCGGCCTCTCGCACGACATCCTGCACGGTCAGAATTTGTTTGACTTGTTCGCGCTCGACGAATCGAGCCGGGAAATCCTGCGCGATGCCTTTCTTTACGAGCGGCCGATCGTCAACAAGGAAATCCTGCTGCACGTCGGTGGAGAAGCGCGCTACTTTGCGCTGAACCTCTCGTTCTTTCGCTCGGACAACCTCAACGAGACCGGCGCCGTCGTCAGCATATTGGACATTTCAGAATACAAGCACCTGCAGGAACATATCTATACGATGGAGAAGCTCGCGGCGATGGGACAGCTTGCGGCGGGTGTGGCGCACGAACTCAATACGCCGCTCGGCAATATCATCGGTTACGCCCAGCTGATAGACGACGCGCGTGTGGGTACGGACCAGGTCGAGCGATATACACAGATCATTTCGCACGAGGCAAGGCGCTGCGCGCGCATCGTGGAGGATCTGCTGAACTACGCACGCCGCGATCACTGCCAGATGGAGATCTGTGAGCTGAACACGGTCGTCAAGGACGTGGTCGACACCATCATTTTTTGCCAAGGTAAGCGCTACGAGGTCGACGTGTCGTTTGACCCGGGGCCGGAGCTTCCGGTCAAGGCTTCGCCGGGGCAGCTCGACATTGTGCTCGTTAATCTGCTGCTGAACGCGATCCAGGCCACGGCCGGCGGCCAGAATCCGCGCGTGGTGGTGAGCGTCCGGACGCAGGGGGGGCACCAGGCCGCTGTGGTCGTGGAGGATAACGGACCCGGCGTGGCTCCCGAATTGTGCCGTCGCATCTTCGATCCCTTTTTCACCACAAAAGAAGTCGGCAAGGGTACCGGGCTCGGACTCGCGATCAGCCAGTCGATCGTCACCAAGCTTGGGGGCAGCATACAATGTGATTCCGCGTTCCAAGGGGGTGCACGGTTCGTGCTGACTTTACCCCATGCGCAATCCAGGGAGTCGATGAACCATGGCGGCTGAGATTCGGGAATCGACGCTCGATGGGCGTCCGGAAGAACGGCCCGTCATCCTGTTGGTCGAAGACGACGCGAACATGCGCGAGCTCGTGGCTAGCATACTCGCGACACTGCCGGCGAGAGTCATCAGCGCCAAAGGCGCGCAGGATGCCTTGGCGATACTCGAGGACACCGAAATCGCGGTGGTCGTGACCGACCTGCGCATGCCGGGCGTGGACGGCATGGAGGTGCTCCGGTTTGCGAAGCAGTGCACTCCGTCCACTTTGGTGGTGTTGATCACGGGCTATGCAACGGTGGAATCGGCTGTCGAAGCCCTCAAGAACGGCGCCTACGATTACCTGCGCAAGCCCTTCGAATCCGACGAGCTGCGTCACATCGTCGAACGGGCGCTGGAACATTATCTGCTTTCGCGCGAGAACCTCCGGCTGCGCGTAGCCAACCGGATTTATTACGAAGAAGGCTACGGCCTGATCGGTCGTACCACGGCCATGGAAAACGTTCGCCGCCTGATCGATGCCTCGACGCCCTATGACTGCTGCGTGCTGATTACCGGCGAGAGCGGCAGCGGCAAGGAGCTGGTCGCGCGTCAAATCCACTTGCAGAGCCGCCGCAAGGATAACCGCTTCATCGCGATCAACTGCGCGGCGATACCGGAAAACATCATCGAGAGCGAGTTGTTCGGTTACCAGAAAGGTGCCTTCACCGGCGCCGACCGGACCAAGCCCGGTCTGTTCGAAGCGGCGCACGGCGGGACATTGTTCCTCGACGAAATCAACAATGCGCCGCCGCCCCTGCAGGCGAAGCTGCTGCGCGTGCTGCAGGACGGAAGCTTCTATCGGCTGGGCGACACCGAACCGCGTGCGACCGATGCGCGCGTGCTGGTCGCCAGCAACCGTAACCTGCCCGAGCTGATCGAGCGCGGGCAGTTCCGCGAGGATCTCTACTATCGGCTCAAAGTCGTCGAAATCAACGTGCCGTCATTGCGCGAGCGCCGTGACGATATTCCGATGCTGACCAATTATTTCGTCAACCGGGTCACGACCCAGCTGGGCAAGAAGGTGAAGGGCGTGACGACACAGGTCTTGCAGGCGTTCATGCGGTACGAGTGGCCGGGCAACGTGCGGGAGCTCGAGAACCTCATCAAACGCATGATCATCCTGACCGAGACCGATATGCTGGACGTGGATGTCCTGCCGCCGGAGCTGTTAAAGGCTCCGGAGGGCTTGAGCCGCGCGCTCGATCACCTGACTCCGCAGAGTCTTGAGGAAATCGAGGCCTACTTCATTGCCAAGACGCTGCGCGAAACCAAGGGCAACCGGGGGCTCGCCGCCGAAATACTCGGCATCGACAAGTCCACCTTGTGGCGCAAGATTAAGCGTTACCGGCTGGACGAATGAACTCCGCGTCGATGCGGCGACGGGAAGAATGGTGGTGGGTCGCGACGGCGGTTCTTCTCTGTATGTCGGCGCCGGTTTGGGCGGTGGGTGAGGTCTCGGCGGAGCGCGCGTGGATCGAGCGCGCCGAGGCGTTGGTGGCGGCGGCCAAGGGCCATGCCAATGCCGCGGGATTCCGGCAGGACGTGGAGGCGCAACGCGAACGGTTGCGCGAGATCGTCCGCCAGGAGGGTCCGCGACCGATGCCCGAGCGTCGACAGCTGCACGTTTCCATGATCCTGCTCAACGCGCTGCTCAAGTCCGCCTCAGATTGCCATCAGGGGGGACGCGTCGTGTGTCCGGCGGATCTGATTCGGCAGTTGGACGCGCAGGTCAAGGTGGTGTATGCGCAGCTCAAAGCGGTATAAGGTTAACAGCGAACGCAGGCCGAAGGGGCAGCAATGAGCGATACACTAACGCAGATGGCATCCGTGGCCGCCGGCATTGTGCTCGAAGCCGGTTTCTGGATCGTGATCAGCCTCTTCGTCGGCGGCTTGATCCACGAGTTCCTTCCGACCGCGCGCCTGCGTGACGCCATGCACCGGTCAGGGGTGTACGGAGTGCTCGGCGCGGTCGGTCTAGGTGCGCTGTTGCCCATCTGCAGTTGCGGTGTGATTCCTCTCGCGGTGAGTTTTTACCTGAGCCGCGTGCGCTTGGCGGCCGTGATGGCCTTTGCGGTCGCAACCCCTGTGATCAACCCCGCGGCCGTGATTCTGTCCTACGCGTTGCTCGGTCCGCAGCTTACGCTGGCGTACGTGGTCTTCGGACTGGTGGCCCCGTTTCTGATCGGATATTTCGTCGAGCAGGGTAGCGAGGCGCGCATGACGCCGGTCGCCGCTCGCCTCGAGCCGTGCTGCGCCTCGGGCGCCTGTTGTGCGGAGCAACCAGTCGAAACGCCACGCGCCGCGCAGCGGTTCGGACGCGCGCTGCGCTGGGGTTTCGGGGAGCTCGGTCCCACGCTCGGGCTATACATCGGTGTCGGCGTAATCCTTGCTGCCGTGCTCAGCGTGGCAGTCCCGCCCGATTGGATCGGCCGTTACCTCGGGGCATCGGCGCCGTTTACCTCGCTGCTCCTCGTGGCACTCTTCGGCGCGAGCATCTACGTATGCGCCGTGGCCCATATCCCGCTCGTCGCCGCGCTAATCGCCTCTGGGGCCGGCCCCGGCGCCGCGATCGTTTTTCTGGTGACCGGCGCCGCCACCAACCTTCCCGAGTTCTTCGCGCTGCAACGCGTGCTCGGCACGCGCGCCGTGCTGCGCTACGTCGGCGGGCTCGTCGGCCTGTCGCTGTTGGCCGGGACACTGGTCAACTTCTGGCTCGATGGTTATACGCCGCTCATGGACCCCATGCGCAGCCTGGACTGGAGCGATCTCGCCGCGCGGCTCACGCCGGTAATCCCGGAGCCGGTCGCCGTCGCGAGCGCGTTGGCCGTCGCCGGACTGATAGTCTGGGGGCTCGCGAGGTGGATATACGGGATTCCACGCCGGCTCAAGACAGCGCTCTCGGTTGATGGTTAGCAGGCTGGAAAGTGAATTGGTGTCCTATCGAGTCCGGGTCGACTAAGGGGAGGTTTGTTGCATGCGCCGTCGCACGCGAGCGGTACCCGCGGTAGCAGTCCGGAGTCGTACCGCCGTCTCCTGCTACTGCACGTGAAATTTCTTGAGGTGAGGATGGAGAGCCGGCTGGGGAAATGGCGGACCACGAAGTGGTTTATTGCAAAAAACAATTTCGGAGTGATCCGTGCTCGGCATATTGCGATTTATCGCCGAGATTCAGTGAGCAACAGGATCACGCGTGGTCTAAAACCAGTGAAAAATTAAGATTCGGGGTCCAGGCATGATATTTGCTCCCTGTGCCCTCACAATGGCCGATAAGCGATCATTACGAACGGAGAACGGGTAATGGTTAAGGTACTGACGATAAGGAAGTCCGGTTTTTTGGGCGTCCTTGAACCCGGTGGTCTCGCCGAGTTGCTGGGCCTGAGGATATCGGCGCCCGTTAATCAGACGAGCGAGGTGGCGGAGGAGTGGGTCGAGATAGTTGGCTACGGGTGTCTTTACGTTGCGATATCCTTGAATTTTGTCAGCGATACGTGTCTCCGCACCAATCTTCTGACTAAACGGGCGCTCGCTGATGCCGCGGATGGAGACGTCATCGAGGTCATCACCGATAACCTCAGCTCCGTCGAAACCATTCCTTTCATGTCGCCGAACTACAACGGCGTGCACCTCGCCACCTGTCAGGACGCGCAATGCTGGAAAATCTACGTGCAGAAAAAACACAGTAGCCATCCACACGGCGGAGGATGCACACGATGGGTGACGTGACGAATAACTCGGTTTCGGTGCAGGCGATCGAAACCGCGGCGGGCGAAGGCCACAATATCCTGCGTGCGTATCTGGTGCTCGGATTCTTCGTTGTTGTATCGCTGTGGACATTTTCTATTGATACGCGTTACATCTACCTCTCCGCTTACCTGTGGTTCGGCTTCATCTACGGCATGGCGCTGCAGTACGGCCGCTTCTGCATGGCCTCGGCGATCCGCGACCTGTTCGCGGTCGGTGTGCCGCGCATGGCGGTTGGTATCATGATCGCGATCGTGCTATTCAGCCTGGTATCGGCTTACGTCACGGCCGTCGGCAAGAGTACCTTCCACGCCTCGCCGATCGGCCTCTACTCCGTTATCGGCGGCCTGGTCTTTGGCGTCGGCATGGTGTTTACCGGCGGCTGTGCGTCTGGTTCTCTCTATAAGACTGGTGAAGGCAGTATCGCGGCGCTGCTGGTGGTTCTGTCACTCAGTTTCACTCAGGCAATCTTCGTCGATCTGGGCGGATGGCTCAATCACCTCGTGCCGGCAGCATGGACGGTTTCGGCGGCGGCCAAGAACCTGCCGGCGGTGCTGACGCCGACGGACGGCTGGTACGACCAGTTTGTCGCCGGCTACATCTGGGACTTGCCGGCCAAGACGCTCGGTGAGCTGACGCGTTTCTCGAATCCGTTCGCTGCGGCGTTTATCGGCAATGCTCTGATCACTTCCTTCCTGCCGGCGGTCGTGATCCTGGCGCTGATCTACGCGCGCTGGTACCGCAAGGGCTACCTGCGCGACAAGTCGATTGTCTACCGCGGCTGGCGCACCGAATTCGCCGGTTACTGGAGCATGATCACGGCTTCGCGGCGCACAGCTGTTGCCGGCCTGATCCTGGGCGTAGCCGCCGGGATGCAAATGTGGGTGATGCAGGGCCTGCAGCAGCACTTCGACATCCTCAACGTGGGTGAACTGCTCAAGGCCATGGGTCATACCAGCGGCCTGAGCATACAGGATACCGTCTTCGACCCGGGCTACTTTTACATTACCACTCAGGAGGCGCAGGGCGCGGCGTGGGTCCTCGACAAGTTTGGGGTCAACGAGATGGACAACATCTTTTTCGGGCTCGACAATGGTCTGCCGAACCCGGTGCTCAACCCGGTGCTGTGGATGTCCTTCGCGCTGATCGGGGGTTCCGCAGTGATGGCGCTGCTCAACAACGAGTTCAAGCTCAAGTGGCCTTCGGCCGAGATTGCCTTATGGGCCGTGTTCGGGGGGATACTCATGGGGCTCGGCGCGCGTATCGGGCTCGGTTGCAATATCGGCGCGTTCTTCGCGACGGTCACCAACGGCGACCCTTCGGGTTGGTTGTTCGGCTTGGGGATGACGGCGGGCGGCTACATCGGCGTTAAATTTTTCAACTGGTGGATCGAGCGTCAGATGGCCAAGGAAGTGGCTGGGCTTGAGCTTTGATGGCGTTCGGCAAAATTAGGTTATCACGGGGAGAATGTGACTCATGGCGGTAAAATTTGAGAAGGTCAGTAACGGTACTTACATGCTTGATGTCCAGGGCTACGTTTGCCCGCATCCTCAGTTGTACACCAAGAAGGCCATGGAAAAGCTGAAACAGGGCGAGGTTCTGGAATTGGTGTTCGACAACCCTTCCTCCGGTGAATCCATCCTAGCCATGTGTCAGACGGACGGCAACGAGATCGTCGAGCAGACGCGGCAGGCCGGCCACGCAATGCGTTGGCGCATCCGCAAGGGTTAAGAGCGGACTGAAAGGTGGATGCATGAAAACGAGTTTGTGGATCGTCATCGTAGTGGTGGTGTTTTTTGTCGGATTCCTGGTTGGTTATTCGCTCTCCCCGGCGAGCCGCCCGATGCCTGCTGGCGCGCCCAGCGCCACGGATAAGGTTCAGTGAGCATTGAATTCACATAACGGAAAAGAAGCAGCCGTGTATCTGGGAATCGTGGCTACGAATGAATCGGTCGAAGACTACTTGGTGGGCCTGGCGCACGCGGCTGTCGCGCGCGGGTGGCGATGCCGATGCTTCCTGACCGACAGCGGCGTGAAGCTGCTGCGCTCGGCGCTTCTGCTTGATCTTGCGCGTACCGGAAAGCTGCGGGTTGACGTTTGCGAGCACAGCTGGGAGATATACGGCGGCGGCGCTGCGCCGGATGGCGTAGCGATGACGGGCCAGATCAAGAATGCCGAACTGGCCCATGAGTGCGACAAGGTGATCGTACTCTAACTCGCCATGAAGAAAAACATTCTCGTTATCGCCAAACATAATAAGGTCGAGGCGCTGCGGGTGGCTGCCGGTCTTACGTTGATGGACGATATAGTGAAGGTCGCGATACTTGGCGGACTCGATGATTCTCCGCCGGTACGGGAACAGCTCGAAGCCCTGGACTTCGGCGAAGTACCGCGCGAGATGTTCGACGACTCCACTCAGGTGACCGAAACCCTCGCGCGAGACATGCTCAGCGCCGACGTGGTGTACGTGATATGAATACGACCCGGCAAGTTCTGATTCTCTATCTTGGCAGTGACATGCCCGCCGGACTGATGGAGATGGCCGACATGCTAGTACGCCTCGGAGCGATCGTGAATGTACGGATGTGCGGCGGGCGCTACGATGAGATCCTCGACGACGTTGCCGCTGTCGATACCGTGATCTGCTGGCGCTAAGTTGCATTCCTTTAACCAGTTGTTTGGGAGTTCACTTTCTTCGCTCCGCTATCCCGCTCGCCGGGGCTTTTTTCAGCACAGTCCGTCCCTGGACTGTGCTGAAATCCGGCCAGACCATCCTTGGTCTGGCGCTCGCGGCTCCTATTCCCGCCGCTCGCCCACTGGACAAAGGCCTTAATCCGGCTCGCCCTCCACGGCCCACCATTTAACAATCACTTAGCGTATGTCTCGGAAGGGTGCTGTTCGATATGCAATATCGCGAGTTCGTTCAAACACTGCAGGACCCGCCCACCCGGCAGAACGTGTCCGCTTATGCCGTGTGGGAAGACACCATGAGTCCATCTTGACCTGAGCGCCATGCAACGCTTCGACGCCGTTGACCTAGCCGCCTGTCGTGGCTGGAAGCGCACTACCTGGAGTCGCATCGATCTGGCGCTGCATTGGTAACTGAACGGCGGCGCCGGCGGCACCGTGTACGGCGCGTTGCTGCAGTGGGAGATTTGGCAGACGCTGATGACGTATTTCTTCCGATACAGTTCCCATTCTCTGTCGGGCGGTCAGCTCCACTGCGGCAAACGATTCCCATGGCGTCCCGCCTGCCTTGATGCGGGAGATGTTGTCGCGCTTTACGACACATTTCTTCAGGCCTGCCTTGCTCAATGTCGCAATAATGTCACAATTCTTAGGCTGTACGTCCAACGCTGGATACCAAGCATCTGTAAAGGCATTTGACAGATTGATCGTAGGCAAACAGTTTTCTTTCAATGCCTTCGGTAATCTTTCGAAAGAGATTCCTGGTTATTTTCCCTTGAGATATCGCTTGGGCGGAGACCAGTGACTATTTTGCTCAGATATTGGCACAGTTCATGCAAATAAGCCGTTCATGCCTTCGTTTTTTGCGTGCGGACTGCTTTGAACGCGGCATCGGCAGCAGACGCCGATAAAATCGAACAGTGGAATTTCTTCCAAACTAATAAGAAAAATTTTTGAGAACGGAAGCGTTCCCGAAAAAAACTCGGGCAATACGCGTGCGTTCTCGGATGTCCGGAGGTTTTACGAGACATCAGGGATATTCAAGGGGCAGGGACGGTGTTGGTTAATCGATGCAAGCACCAAACCGTAAAAGGGGGTTACTATGTACCGTGTCACCCAGAAGTTTGTGTTCTGTCTGTTGATAGTCGGGATTACTGTTTGCCGGGCCGAAGCGGCGGAGAACGGGCAGAACAAGGAATTCCCGCTGCGCTGGCGCTACCCGGATGTAAAGATTCTTTCGACTCAGGAATTCCACAAGATGCACGATCGCGTCCTGGTCGTGGATGCCCGCACCCGGTTCGAGTGGGAGACGATGCGCATCAACGGTTCGATCAACGTGCCGGTGGACGAAGTCGATAACGGCAAGAACCGCGCGTTCGAGGCGGACATGTCAATAGTACAAAAGTCCAACACCAAACCGATCGTTTTCTACTGCAACGGCAAGGCATGCGCCAAATCCTATGAAGCGGCGCGGCGGGCGCAACGCGCCGGCATCACCAATATTTATGCCTTTGACGCCGGGATCTTTGACTGGGCCAACGCTCATCCGGAGCTCACCACGTTGTACGAAAAAACGCCAATCGACAAGTCGGACCTTATCAGCTCCGCGGAGTTCAAGGCGCACATGCTCCCGGCCAAGGATTTTCGCGCCATGGCGGATGCCGACAAGTGCAACTGTATCATCGTGGATATCCGCGACCGGGGACAGCGCGATTTCTTGTTGTTTCCGATGCGTGAGCAGCATGTGAAGGTTGACGATAAGGTCGCGGTGAATGCCCTGATAGAACAAGCAAAGCTGCAAAGGAAGACTTTGCTCATTTACGACGCCGTGGGCAAGCAGGTTATGTGGCTGCAATATTATCTGGTGCGGCGCGGAGCCAGGGATTATTTCTTCATGCAAGGCGGGGAAGAGGGATATGTGGCGTCGCTGCGTTAGGCACATAATGTAAATCTCGTTGCCGTATAGCGACATCATTGTATTCTTTTTTGTTCTCATCTACTTACGGCCATATCGGCATCAGGCTTTGAACCAGTTGATCGGAGGTTCATTTTCTTCGCTCCGCTGTCCTGTTCGCCGGGGTCTTTTTCAGCACAGTCCGTCCCTGGACTGTGCTGAAATCCGGCCAGACCATCCTTGGTCTGGCGTTCGAGGCTCCTAATCCCGTCGCTCGCCCACAGGACGAAGGTCTTAATCCGGCTCGCTCTCCACGGCCACTATAATTTTGGATAAACTGTCATTCGTTGACGTGAATGACGATGAATCCCGACTACTCTTCCGCACCGCCTCCGGAAACGAAAAGCCAGCGCTTGTTTTTCGCGCTGTGGCCACCCCTTGAACTGAGCCGTGAGCTGTACGGCGTTGCCGGCCGGGTTCAGGAGGACGAGGCGCGACGCGTGCCGCCGGAGAACATTCATCTGACGCTGGCGTTTCTCGGTTCGGTGAAGGCGTCATTCCGGCAATGCGCTGAACAGGTCGCCGCGGCGATTCGAACCGGCTCGTTTACGCTGACGCTGGAACAGATCGGCTGCTGGCCGAAGCCGGGCATCCTCTGGATTGGTCCCCGACATACGCCCGAGCCCTTGTCGCGACTGGTGCGGGAATTGAATGCCGGGCTGCCTGCCTGCGGTTATGTGCCCGAAGAGCGATCTTATGCGGCGCATCTCACCCTGGCGCGCAAGTTGCGCCGGTGTAACAAAAATCTTCCGATTGATCCGCTGATTTGGGAGGTGCGCCGATTCTGCCTCGTGCAGTCACACACGCACGCCGATGGCGCGCGCTATGAGATTATTCGCTCTTGGGAGCTTAATTCAGCGGAGCGGTGAGCACGCGTCCCTGGGACGGAAGTTTTGTGTAGAGCAGGGCGCGCATGGTCAGCAGGTTTGCCAGCGTGCCCTCGTGAACATGTATTTTGAGTGCGTTTTTTCCTTTGCGTTCGGCCATGCATTCGCGTCGACGCAGATCCTCGGTGCGGAGGATGGGATCGGTATAGGAATAATAGGCCACCCGTTCTCGGCGCCGGATGAGTTCGAGAGTGATCGTGTGGCAGCGCATATCGCCGCGCGTGCCGATGACCAGCGCCAGTTCGCCGCGTTTGGCGATAAGATAGCTGAAGTAATTGGTATTGCTGACGGCGCAGATCAACCGGGCGATGTCTTGCCGTACCAATTCCAGCAAGTCGGCACGCTTTTCTTCATGCTGGCATTTCCCCCGCGCACGGCCGTCTCTGAGCTGGGCGGCGATTTCATCGGGTGAGAAGAAGCCTGTCATGCCGTGCACACCAGGCCGTGTTCCGTCTTACCAGCGCGCATAGAGTCGACCGTTCTCAAGCTTGGATTCAAAACGCTTTAAAGGACGATTTCCTTTTTGCACGCACGCGCCGGTTTTAATGTCGAATGCCCAGTGGTGCTTGGGGCAGGTCAAACGAAAACCTTCCAGCGCGAGATGGGGGATGTTGGTGACCTGATGCGGACAGCGGCTGTCGTATATGTGGAACTCGCCGTTGGCGCGGTACACGAAAAGGCTGCGTCCATCGCTGTCGCAGTAGGTGATTTTGCCGTCAGGAACCTGATCCGCCGGCCTGACTTCATGCCAGCGTTTTTCCTTGCCGAGGTTCTCGGCGCGGAATTCGGGAATGTCCATGTCGATCAGGATATCGATGGCCCACACAATCTTGGCAAGCCCGAGCGCGGGAAAGGCGTGCAGGATGGCGTCAAGGATTTCACTGGGAGTTGCTCCGGCATCGAGCGCGCGCGGCAGGTACTGGCGGAGCCCCTTTTCGGTTTGCGTCGCAATCTTGGTGATGACGGTGATCAGCATCCGCGTTTTCGGATCGAGCGATTTCCCCGTTTCCTTGAGAAACTTGAAATAGGACGTCATCGCGTCGGGTCGGATCTTGACCAGATAATCCAGAGCATCACTCATTGCGGAAATTCTCCTGTTGTTGAGACGGCATGGCCATCATGCGCTGCCGGTTGGCCTGTATTATGCGCAGCCGTAGCCACCCGCACCAGCAATCCAAAAGAGATAACCCGGGTGGGTTTGCCGCCCGGAAGACCGGCGATGAAGGAAGCCTCAACCACCCAGGGGGATATATTTGGTCGGCAAGACGCCGTGTGCGCCCGGGGGGAGGACCTTGCGGATTTCCAATTCCTGGCCGGGCCCCACGCCTTCCTGATGCATCAGATCGATGACCTTGGGGGGAGTAAAGGGAGTCTTGTCCGGATTGAGAACCATGGCCACCTTGGGTTTCAGGCGGCGCGTGCGGTTGACAGAGATCACCACCGCGATGGCGCCGTTGCTGAGTTCGACGACGCTGCCGATGGGGTAGATGCCCATGCACTGGATGAACTGCTCGACCAGTACCGGTTGAAAATCGCGCCCGCGCCAAGAGTACATTTTTTTCAGGGCATCGTGCGCCGACATGCCGGCGTGATAGGAGCGGTCCGACGTGATGGCATCATAACAGTCAACGATGGCCCCGACGGAACCGAAGAGTCCGATGTCTTCTCCCTTGGCGCCGATGGCGTAGCCGCCGCCCGCATAGCGTTCGTGATGGAACCTGGCGACATCAATCGCCACGGAGGGAATGCCGTGGGTTTGTTCGAGAATATCGACGCCGCAGGGGACGTGACTTTTCATGAGAGTGAATTCTTCTTCCGTCAGCTTGCCCGGCTTGTTGATGATATCGTTCGGGACTTTCATTTTGCCGACATCATGCAGCAGTGCGCCAAGCCCGAGCAGGTTCAGCTCCTCGTTCGAAAGATCCAGATGACGACCGAAGGCGAGCGCCAGCACGCACACGCGCAGACTGTGGAGCGCGGTGTATTCGTCCTTGTTTTTGAGCTGGTTGAGGCACATGAGCGCATCCGGGTTGCGGATGACGCTGTCGACCATGTCGGCAACGACTTTTTTAGCGCCACTGGTGTCGATGCTGCGGCCGAGACGCACGTCCTCCATGATGTCGTAGACCGCCTCGCGGGTCTTGGTCACGACGATTTTGGCTTGGCCGATTTCCTCGTCGAGTGTTGTTAAATCCTGATACCGCGGTGCGTGGCGATGCCACGGGGCGAAATTCTCCACCACCTTTTCGAGGTGGATGACGCGCTCCTTGGAATCGTCCCCGGTCGTCAACGCCGTGAATGACGTTGCCGTAACGCGCCGTGGCTTCGGAGAGACATCGGAACCTTCATCGGTGTCGATGAAGACGTGCTTGCAGTGCTGCTTGAGCTGCTCGATTTCCTCATCCGACGTGATCTCGAAGCCCTGAAACAGGAATGGCGTATCGCGCCAATTCCGGTCCAGCTCGGACACGTACATGCCCGAGCGCAGATCCTCGACGGAAACCTTCTTCTTCATGATGTTAAAGATAGCAGCAAGAACCGCGCCAAATTGGCGCGAATTCAGGGGGTAGGAGCAAAAAACGGCTTAGGCTTTCTGCTTGTTTTCAAGCATTTTATAGATTATCGGCGTGAGGATGATTTCCATGGCAAAGCCCATTTTGGCGCCAGGCACGACGATGTTATTGGGGCGGGACATGAACGAGTCGTGGATCATGCTTAAAAAGTAGGGGAAATCGACATTTTTCGGGTCGCGGAAACGGATCACGACCAAGCTCTCGTCCGGCGTGGGGATGTCGCGCGCGATGAAGGGGTTGGAGGTGTCCACGATCGGCACGCGCTGAAAGTCGATGTGGGAGCGCGAGAACTGCGGTGTGATGTAGTGCACGTAATCGTACATGCGTCGCAAGATGGTGTCGACCACGGCTTCGGCGGAGTAACCGCGCTGGGCGGTATCGCGCTGAATCTTCTGGATCCATTCGAGGTTGACGATCGGCACCACGCCGACCAACAGATCCACCCACTTGGAGACATCCACGCCGGCCTTGGCGTCCACGACGCCGCCGTGCAGGCCTTCATAGAACATGAGATCGGTGCCGGAGGGGATGTCTTCCCATGGGGTGAACTCGCCGGCCTTGAGCGCCATGCCAAGTCGCTTGTTGTGTTCGGCGGCTTCTTCTTCGTTGTGCAGGTAGTAGCGTTTCTTGCCCGTGCCGGTTTCGCCGTAGGTCTTGAACTGTTTTTCCAGCTCATCGAAAATGTTGGCCTCGGGACCGAAATGGCTGAAGTTACGGTTGCCGCTGGCTTCAGCTTTTTTCATCGCCTCGCGCATCTCGGCGCGGTTGTAACGGTGGAAGCTGTCTCCTTCCACGACCGCAGCGTTGATCTGCGCCCGCCGGAAAATATGCTCGAAAGCAACCTTGACGGTGGAGGTGCCGGCGCCGCTCGAGCCGGTGACGGAGATGATCGGGTGCTTCTTGGACATCGAATGAGTTCCTTCCGGCGACTGAAAGCGGGACATTCTACCTCAGAGAGAGATATTTTCGCTATTGACCCGGCATGGGGGTTTATAAATGAAGGCGGCTATAGGTATTGTCCGATATCCGCTACGGACATGCCGGTCAATAGCGGATACCGCTCGCCGTGGGGCGCGGTACCCGTCCCACGTCAAACAGCGTAGCCGGGATTGCCGGAAGCGCCTTTGAGCCGGGGAATATAGGGCTTGCCGATGCGGACGGTTTTCGCCGCACGCAGATAATCGGCCACCACGTTCCAGACGGGTTTGCCGGGCTCGATCGGTTGGACACTGGCCCAGCCGGCGACTTTGTATTTTTTCACGGCATTGAGCGGCTTGCCTTTTATCGTCACGTTTTGGATGCGGCGGCCGCGTCGCTGGGCGAGATCGAGCGTGTACTGCAGTCCACCGACGCGCACCATGTCCCCACCCTGCTGATAGTAAGGATCTGGGTGGTACAGGTTGTCGGCAACGTCCTCCATGATCACCTTGATCTGCTCGCCGGTCAGTTGGTTCACGGTGGCCGTCGCATAGGTGATGGCGGTCTGGTCCATGAGGTTGTCCATGGTGATCGCGTCTCCCGGTAGCAGCGTGGTGCCCCAGCGGAAGCCTGGCGAGAACGCCATGTCCGCGCCTTGAACCGCGAGCAGAGCGTCCACGATCAGCTGGTCGAAAGTGCCATTGAAATTTCCGCGGCGGTAAAGCATCCCTTCGGTCACCGCGAGTTTCTCGCTGAGCTTGTCCTGGAACGGCGCTCGCACCTTTTCAATGTAAGCGGCCATCTCCTTGTCGGCCGGCAAGAGGTTTGCGAACACCGGCAGCAGTTTGTAGCGGTAACCGCGCAGCTTGCCGTCCTTCACGTCGAGATCGAGCAACGACAGGAATTTCCCGTTGCAGCCGGAGTTGATAACCAGCGTTTGGCCACCGCGGTTCTTGATGACGCTGGGCGCAGGCACAGCGTCATGCGTGTGTCCGCCGAGGATGGCATCGATGCCGCTTACGCGGCTTGCCATCTTGAGGTCCACGTCCATGCCGTTGTGCGACAGCACCACGACCAGCTGCGCGCCCTTGCCACGCACCTCGTCCACCATTTTCTGCATGTGATCGTCGTTGATGCCAAAGGTCCAGTCAGGGATGAGATAGCGCGGATTGGCGATCGGCGTGTACGGGAATGCCTGACCGATGATAGCGACCGGCACCTTGTTGATCTCGCGGATGACGTAGGGCTTGAAGATCAGCTCGCCCCAAGTGGCGTCGCTGACGTTCTGCGCCAGGAAATCGATGTGACCCTTCAGGTCATTATCGACAATCTGCTTCACACGCTCGGCACCGTAGGTGAATTCCCAGTGTGCAGTCATGATGTCAACGCCGAGCAGTTTTTGCGCATCGACCATGTCCTGTCCCTTGGTCCACAGCGAGGTGGCCGATCCCTGCCAGGTGTCGCCACCGTCCAGTAACAGCGTACGGTCCGGACGGCTGGCGCGAAGGTTCTTCACCAGCGTGGCGAGATGGGCGAAGCCACCGATCTTGCCGTAGCGGCGCGCGGCCTGCTCGAAATCGAGATAGGTGAACGCGTGCGCTTCAAGGGAGCCAGGTGCGATCTTGAAATGTTTGAGCAGCGCTTCGCCGACCAGATGCGGGGGTTTTCCGCGCGCCGCGCCTACGCCGATATTGACGTTGGGTTCGCGGAAGTAGGTTGGAATCAACTGCGCGTGACAATCGGTCATGTGCAACAGGCTGACATTGCCGAAGGGCGGTACATCATAGAGGGCGTCCGTCTTTTTATCATCGGCGGTGGCCTTGCGGCCGAGAATGCCGTCATCGATAACAAGACCGGCGGCGGCCCCGACGGCAAGCATTTGCAGGAATTCACGTCGCGAAAGGCTCATGATCAGTTCTGTCTCAAGGAGTGCAAACCAGGGAAAATTCTAATGGACAACTCAGGGCCATGCTACCGTCTTTGTATAAGACGCGCGGAACGATCTGCGTATTCCTTGGAAAAGAAAAAACCCGGCGTTTTTGGCGCCGGGTTTCAATTTGAATATTGGATGATTTTACTTGGCCTAGTTACGCATGGCCGGCGCCGTGAGGGGCAGACCGCTGCTCATGTAGGTCTCATAGAGCTGAAGGTTATTGTAAATCTCGCTGCCGTGCTTGAAAGGCTTGGCGCGCACCTGCGAATTGCAGGTCTTGTAGCGCTGGTGAATGGTTTCCAGACGACCCCATTCCAGACGCTGGGCCGGCCATGCCGTGGTGTGGCCGAGCGCGGCGCTGAGCGGCTGATTGCCGCCGAAGTTCTTGCCCGCCAGATCCATGTGACAGTTGGAGCAGGCAAAGTTGAGCTGACCGCGCCGCTGCCACCAGAACTTCTTGCCCTCTTCGTAGGCTTTGACGGCGCCGGGGCTGGAGAGATCGATCTTGATACGCTGTCCTGCTGAAAGCGAGTAGAAATACGCAGTCAACTGGGCCAGCTTGACGCGCGCCGCCTGGTCCTTGTCGAGATCGGTGAATTCGGGTTCACCGTTTTTCTTCAGGCAATCGTTCAGATCCATCTCCGCGGTGCGGACCTTCTGGCTGGCTTCATCCCAATAGGGGTAGCCCTGGGCGATGTTTTTGCCTCCATTCTTGAAGCAGCTGGCGAAGGTCTTGCCGTTCTTGAACGGCGTTTCCCATCGTTTTTTGCCGTCCGCCACTCCCAGCTCGAACGGAGGGAATTCGTTTAACAACTTCCATTGATCACGGTACTCCTGCATGTCCGGAAGGGCATAGAGACCGTTGGCGTACTCATCGAACGGGACCGTAGGAAATTTCTTTTTGAAAAATTCCCTCAAATTATTGAGATCGGCAGCCGGGTCGGCAACGGCCGCTGATGTTGTTCCAGCAATCACGCCCAGCACTGCCAGAATTAGTAATATTTTTTTCATCGCGGGTTCTCCTTTGGTGTATTCACGGGCCGCTTTAAGCGGCGCACTCTATCAGCCGATAGTAGCTTCCCCACTACCGCTTTCTCCCTTGTTGTCGCTCCAGGTGACCTTGAGCTTGTCGCCGGCTTTGGCGCCCTTGAGCTTGATACCGACCAGCGGATCTGTTGAAACCGCCGGGCCGAGATCGGCATTGGCCACTTCCTTGCCATTCAGCGCAAAGGTCATTTTCTCGATAAAGTGTGCAGGAATCTTCTTATCCTTGTCTTTGGGATCCGGACGCAAGCCGCTTTCCATCGGATGACTCACCAGCACCAGAACGTCTGTATCGCCGCCCTGGGTTTTGGTCCGTATTTTCGTCTGTCTATCTGCCATGTTATGTTCCTCAACAATATTCGTTCAATGACGTCACAGGGCTAGCCCCCGCAACCGCCCGCCGTGACCTTGATGTTCTGCTTGGCCATGTAGAGCTTGCCGCCGGATTTGACCACGGCGTAGACATCCGAGGTCTCGGCCATCTTCATGCGCGCGGAGAAATAGCCCTCGGCCCCGGAGAAGGAGGCATGGGCCACCAGCGGGCTGGGGTTTTTCTCCACGAATACCGCGATGGCCTCGACGTTGGGCATCTCGGCGGTTACCTGGACCTGAACCTGGGCGCTGTTTTCGGCCTGAGCCGGCGCCTTCAGCTTGATCGATGCCGAGGGGCTCATCTGCGAGGAGCCGAACAGGGCCTGGACTGCCTCATCGATTTTCTTGGCACCGAAGGCGGCCTTGGGCCACTCGGCGGCTAACGCCCAGCCGGGGGCGAAAAGGCTCGAGCCGGCGCTCACCAGCACTGCGCTCGCCAAGGTGTGCTTTAGGAAGGTACGACGGGGAAGATGGGTCACGGGGTCCTCCAAATATTTGAGAATGATTTCACAACCATAAAAATAATGTTGCTTGAAGCGTTGGATGCGATGCAGACATCACAACGACAGAACAAACTCAACAACCTTGTCAACTTCATCCGGGGTCAGAATCTGATTCCGGCCAAACGGCGGCATAACCGAATGCGGGTTGGCTTTGTTGGAGTCCCAGATCTGGTCGCGCAGCTTGGCCTTATCGGGAAAACGCTGCTGCATGGAAACCAGCGGCGGCGCGATGTTTCCGTGTGCAATGCCGGCAATGGCGTGACAGCCCATGCAGTTGCCCTTGGTGCGATTAATGGCAATGCAGCCGCCCTGGGTTACGGCATCCTTGGGCGGATTGGCCTTGTCATTGCATACGGCGCTATTTGGTGCCTCGCCTGCGGCTTGTGCGACAGGCGCGCTCAGCAACGAACCTACCCCCAGCAGCACCGTGGCGGTGCCGGAAATAACGAAGTTGGCGATTTTCTGCATTGCTCCTCCTGCATGTTTCTTGTTGAACAAAGCGACCGCTGAATATTGAGGCATCACAAACAATTTGAACATGTTCGATCGGTTGGTTCTAGCTTGCCTTGGATCGAGCTTGTCCCGCTGCCTCAAAAATCTCACCGGTTTCGCATAGGCCATACAAGCATGAAAATAACGTTCTTTCATGCCTGCCATGAGAGACAAAAGTAGAGTAACCATCTTGCCAAGAATGACAAGCCCCCATTTTGAGCCCCGGCACTGTATATAAGCATCTGTTAATGTAAGCCGTCCGTATCAATGAAAAACCGGCCCTGCGCCCTTATGGCTAGCCTGTGAGACGCGATAACCCGGGCGGATATTCCAAGAAAATGGAATGCGAGTCGGATTACTTCCCCTGATAGATCGCCATTTCTTCCTTAATCGCCGCTATCCGCGCCTCGAGGCTGGATTGCAGATAAAAATTGTCCCCTGCGTAGCGGGTCGCGATCTGTAGCTGTTGGATAGCGGCGTTGGGATTGCCGCTGAAATAGTAATATTCAGCGAGGGCCTTATGGGACTCAAAGGAAGAATTCATGCCGCCGGCTGCCTGGGCCAGCATCTGGTATAACACCGGGCTCTCCGGGCGCTGCTGCAGCGCCGTTTTGAGCAGATCCCTGGCCTGTCGGTAATGGCCGGTTTTCAGCAGTGCACTGGCGTAATATTGTACCAATGCCGCATCGGTGGACGATTTGGCATAGGCATCGGCGTAAATACCGAGCGCCTGCTTGTTGTGTTCCATGGCCATCTCGGCTTCTGCATCGAGAATGCGATAGGAGGGTTTGCCCGGATGGCGCTCGATGAGTTTCAGGGCCTCGGCGCGCGCCGCCGCCGGCTGACGTGTGCGCAGCAGCGCTACTGCATAGCCGTAACGCTCCGCGTCGATATTGCGGTATTTTCCCTGCGCCAGGTTTTCCTTGAAGCTGCGGACAATTTCATCCGGATTGCCATCAGATGACAGGGCACGGATCTTGGCGCGCACATGCAGAAAGTCGCTGCTGTCGATAACCGGGCGGACCGGATATTTTTCCGCACGGTTGCGTGAATCGGCGATACGATTGGTCGTGACCGGATGTGTGCGCAGGAATTCAGGAAGGTTGGTCTCGTTCAATCGGTTGATATTCTGCATTCGTTCGAAGAATGCCGGCATGGCGCGCGGGTCGTAGTTGGACTGCGCCAGGATTTGCATGCCGATACGATCGGCTTCTTCTTCGAAAGTGCGTGTGTAGTTGATGCCTTTCTGGGCGACCGCCGCGCTGGTCAGCGCGATGGCGGCTTCGCCGCCCTGATGGCCGGAGGTTGCCAGCAGTATGCCGGCCAGAATCGCCGCCATGGCCGGCAAAGTGGTGCGTTGTGATTCGGCAATCATTCGCGGAATGTGTCGCTGCGTGATGTGCGCGATTTCGTGCGCCAGCACCGAGACGAGCTCAGCCTCGTCCTGGGTCGCCAATATCAACCCCGTGTGCACGCCAATGAATCCGCCGGGAAGGGCAAAGGCGTTGATGGTTGGATTATCGATGACAAAAAACCGGAAATCCTGTTGCGGGTTATCGCTGTGAGACACCAGCTTCCGGCCGAGCGATTGGATGTATTCGCTGATCTCGGGATCGTCCATGAACGCCAGCGAGCGATGCGACTGACGCATCAGGTCTTCCCCCAGTTTGCGCTCTTGTGCCGGCGAGATGACCGTGAGCGATTCATCACCGAGATCCGGAAGATTGGCTGTGTCGGCGTACGCGGGGGCTTGGCCAAGCTGACACAAGAGGGTTACGGCAAGCAATGCACGGCAGGACTTAAGCCACATGGCCAATATTGTAGGGACGTTGCGTTAAAACATCGATGTGCAAGCGGTGCGCCGTATTGGTGAGCCTTGGCCTGATTTGGCCGAGTAATGACCGGTCGCCGGCATGTCGGCAATCTCGCGTAATACACAAGTCATTTCAGTGCCGGTTTTGACCGCAAGTGGTTTAGTCAAGTTTCAACATCTGCATAAAATTGTTTATGCCAGGCACTAAATTTTTCCTGAAAGTATTATACTTTTGTTTTTCAAAGGGTTACATGGTGCTTGGGTCATCTCCCGGTAAGCTTGCCGATCCTTGGCTGGACGATGACGCCAAGGGTATGGATGACATTCCTGCCCTGTTTAATCCTAAATTAGAATTCTATAATATAGTTGCGTTCATGATTATGAATTTCATCGAATTTTTTTTGACGAGGAGGAAAAATGGCTGATCAAGATCTCGACGCACGCGGATTGAACTGTCCGCTTCCCATTCTGCGCGCCAAGAAAGCGCTTAACACACTGACCACCGGACAGACGTTGCGCATCATCGCCACCGATCCAGGATCGGTAAAGGATTTCGAGGCGTTTGCCAAGCAGACAGGCAACCAATTGATGGAGTCCGCCGAAGCCAACGGCGAATACTCTTTTGTACTGAAGAAGGCGTAATCCTGTCATTGAAAATCCGACCACTTAATTATTTGCGTGGGGAGATATGGCCGATCAGGAATACGACGCACGCGGAGTGAACCGTTCGCTTCGCATTTTGCGCACCAGAAAGCGCTGAAAACACTGATCACCGGTTAGACACCATAATCGTCGCAACCGATCCAGGATAAGAGGGGCACAAATTGTGCCCCTTTTTGTTTGCCCCATCCCCGGGTTCGCCCCTTTCGGGCACCAGCGCCATAAGGCGGCGCTGTCCAAATTCAGTTCTATGTTCGATCATTCTGTCTCGCTATGAGCTCCAGGGCTTGCCTTGCGGCGCTTCGCTTCGTGGATAATTCTCAGGCAGCTATTCACCCGGCACCATTGTTCCGGAATGAGGGAAGGAGCATTAATGCCGGCCACCAAGGAAAATCACGCCATCGCCATCACGATCTATCGCGCTCACCCGAAGACGTGCAGCTCTTCACGGCCGCGACGACTGCGCAGGGGGGTTGGCCGAGAGCCTGATGCATCGTATCCGCCTGCACCCACTGTCTCATCACCTACCCTGAAGGCTGCCGTGCCAATTGCGCCTGTTGTGGCCGGGTGCGGCATCGGGAAGAGACGCGCGACTATGCCGACTGCAATCGCATCCGCGTCGACTGGCTGGCGGTGCATCACGAGGAAATCATTGCGCGCGTCAAAAATAGCGAAGGCAGTAAGCAGTTCAAACGCATGTGTATTTCCAGAATCAGCCATCCCGATTCCCATGACGATATCTTTTTCAGTCCCACAATGCTCGATTACTGTCTCCGACGCGGATGCGCGATCTGGACGCGGATATCTCGCCGATCGTTGGACGGCGTGACACTGGGATAATCAATCGCACCCGCGGGCGCTGTGTCAACAGCTCGAACAAGTGGGGCAAGAACTGGCGCACGCACGAATAGGTCGTGGAAATCGTCGGGCCGGAACAATTCGGCACACACCTCATCTGCGCCATGGGCGATACCGAACAGGATATCCCGAAGGTAGCGCAGAAGATCCGCGACATGGGCGGGCATAATCAAATTTTGTGTTCTTCCCGGAGCGCATCTCGTAGATGGGAGAGTGGGAGACGGCTCCGCGCGATCAGCAGCAGCGGGCGTTACTGGCGTATTTTCTCATTGAGTTATACCGGCAGGGATATCAACCAGATGCAGTTTGACGCATCGGTCGTTTGACCGATTTCGGCATGGACAGGGACGCGCTGGAGTTGCTGGAGGATTCCGGCAAACCGTTTCAGACCTCCGGACGCCCCGGGCATGACAACGAGATTTCCGCCTGCAATCGTCACTTTGGTGGGAGATATCCGCTCATTTTTGTTTGCCCTTAATACCCGCGACGTGGTGCTGGTGCGTCGGCAGATTCGGGGAGACGAAGTGAATACTTATAATGAAGAAGCGCCAAACTGAAGCAATAACGCCGTGTTTCAGGGAGTCACTGGCCGGGGTCTGCAAATTCACTAAATAGACTGATATTCATGTACTTAGTTACATTTCCTACTAGTAACGTTAAGTAATTGACATTTCTGCAGCGTCATCTTTACTTGCCCTAAGTGTTGCAACTCAGGGACTGTTGTCGTTACGCATGCAACAGCGCTGTTCTGAGTGAATAAGATCCGGGGCTTTCATTCTGGCGGCAAGAACAGGTTGAAGAGAGTATTTCCCACAGAAGAATAATCCAGATTGGTGGCTTCAGATTTTGGCGATTCACCTGGGAGCATGACGCTCCTTAACATTTTCGGAGGGTAGTGACATGTCGGGTATGAAAAGGAATCTAGTTCTGGCTTTGGCCGTAGCGGCGGCAGTAGCGGCGCCGAGCGCATTTGCCACCTATGGCTATTTCTCTCACGGTTATGGAATGAAGTCGAAAGGCATGGCGGGCGCAGTAACGGCACTGGCCGATGATACTTTCGGTGGCGCGAATAACCCGGCGAGCATGGTGTGGGTCGGAAATCGTGTTGACTTCGGTTTGGACTGGTTCAGTCCGGACCGTAGCATGGAACGCACGGGATCAACTGGAGCGTTTCCACCGAATTTGAATATTGATGCCACCGCTGTGAGCGACAGCACGGATTTCTTTATTCCTGAATTTGGTTACAACGCCATGATCAATCCCGACATGTCATTCGGCGTTACTGTTTATGGCAACGGCGGCATGAACACGAATTATCCCACGGGCCAGATTCCTGGCCCAGGGGTCTGTAACGCTTTTGGCGTTGCAGGCACGAGTTTCAACGCTCTATGTGGTAACACGGCCTTGGGCGTGGACTTGATGCAGCTCATTATTGCACCGACATTTGCCTACAAAATAACCAGCAATAACTCAGTTGGTATTTCTCCATTGTTGGCCTATCAAAAGTTCAAGGCCGAAGGTTTGCAGGCATTCGACAACCCGGGCTTTAGTTCGAGTCCGGGTAATGTGACCAATAATGGATATTCCGGATCCACCGGTGTCGGTGTTCGTGTCGGTTGGTTGGGAAAATTTACCGAATCTTTCTCGGCGGGCGCGGCCTATTCAAGCAAGATTACCATGAGTAAGTTTGATAAGTATAAAGGACTCTTCGCCGAGGAGGGTCAGTTTGACATGCCCTCGAATTACAACGCCGGTATCGCCTTGAAAGCCATGCCGCAAATGACGTTTACCCTGGATTATCAGGTGATCAAATACTCCGATAGCAAGGCAGTAAACAACCCAAGCACCAACACAGGTTTATTGGGCACCGACAGCGGACGTGGTTTCGGTTGGGACGACGTGAGCGTGATGAAAATCGGGTTTGAGTACAAGGCCAGCAGCGCTACGACCTATCGCGCCGGGTATGGCAAGACCGACAACCCGATCCAGTCACGCGACGTGACGTTCAATATCCTTGCCCCGGGCGTCGTCGAGGACCATTTCACATTGGGCTTTACGCATGCCTTGGACAAGGATTCCGAGCTGACCATGGCATTCATGCACGCTTCCGAGAACTCAGTTAGCGGTAACTCGCTGTTTTCTGGACTCACCGGAGGAAATGGCGGTCAAGAGACTATCAAGATGAGCCAAAAATCACTTGGTATCGGTTGGGGCAAGAAGTGGTAAGGGTTAAAGCATAAGAATAGTCTGTCATTGAAGGGCTGGAAGTAATTCCAGCCCTTTTATTTTATTTCGGAGACATAAGTTATGTGGACCAAATTCCTTAACACGTTCATCCTCGCCATCATGGCGGTTCTTTGGATGTCCAGCCAGGCTGCGGCAGAAACGCTCAAGCCTTTTATTCTGGGTGACACGCCTCCCGGGGATCTCAAGCAGGTGGCAGAAGCGGTGAAATTGAAGGTGACCGCCGCGGGATTTGAAATCGTCGGCAGTTATTCGCCTTTCGCCAGCGCCATTGTGATCTGCGTCACCAACAA
>NZ_JBAVEJ010000080.1:0-10435 GCF_049587675.1 Sulfuricaulis sp.
ACGACGGCACCATCGGGCCGTGGGCGGTGGTAGCCTCGCTGCCGTTCGCGCCGGAGATCGTGTTGCCGGCAATCGACTATCTGGTGCATCAGGTCGACCTGAAATCGGGCAATCCCTGCGGCTTCAAGGCGACGTTCAATCCGACCTACCCGGACAAGCGCAGCAATCCCTACGGCTGGGTATCGCCGTGGCATTACGGCCTAAATCAAGGGCCGATCGTTTTGATGATCGAGAATTACCGCACGGGTCTGTTATGGCGAGTGATGCGAAATTGCTCTTATATCGCCAGCGGCTTGCGGCGAGCGGGTTTTGGCGGAGGTTGGTTATGACTCCTGTACTACTTATGTATTGGTTGGAAATTACAATTAAATCCATAACGACGAACTCTTCTGGACCCTGGCTTTTGCAGGGATGGCAGAAATTGGGAGTCTTGCAAGAGTTTCAACGATACGAAATTGGTAAGGAAAAAACACGGATTACAAGTCCACGTGCCGACAACAACGAATTATCAATGATCTGGTTCGCGGCGCGTCCGTCCGGTACCGAAGACATTTACAAAATCTATGCAGAGAGTTTCCGTCGAGCGGATCATCTGCGCCGCATCCTCGAGGAAGCACAGACCATCGTCAGTGCTGCGCTGGCAGCCCCCCGCCGCAGCCGGGGATTGCGTCCCGGACAAATCGCAAGGAGAGGTTATGAGCGACCAAGCACGAATCAGCCACCCGAAGCAGCGTCTTTTCTCCAGGGACGTAGAAGGATTCGATTCCCTGTCCGAGCTTGCCCTGGATTTGCGTTCAGCGTGGAATCACGCTACTGACCAGGTGTGGCGGCAGCTGGATCCAGAGCTCTGGGAGCTGACCCAAAATCCCTGGGTGGTCTTGCAGACGGTTTCGCGGGAGAAACTCCAGCGGGTCTTGGCCGATCCCGCTTTCCGCAAAAACGTTGACGATCTGGTGCAGACCCGGCGCGACGCGGCGGAGGCGCCCGCGTGGTTTCAGCAAATCTACCCGCAAGCGCCGCTGGGCCGTGTTGCGTATTTCAGCATGGAGTTCATGTTGAGCGAGGCGTTGCCCATTTATTCGGGCGGACTGGGCAACGTGGCCGGCGATCAACTCAAGGCCGCCGGCGATCTGGGTGTCCCGGTGATCGGTGTCGGGCTGCTCTACCAGCAAGGCTATTTTCGCCAGGTGATCGACAAGAACGGCGCGCAACAAGCGCTCTTCCCGTACAACGACCCCGGACAGCTGCCGATTACACCGTTGCGTAAATCGAATGGCGAGTGGTTGCGGTTGGAGATCGCCTTACCCGGATACTCGGTCTGGTTGCGCGCCTGGCAGGCGCAGGTCGGCCGCGTGAAGCTGTACCTGCTGGACAGCAACGACGCCGCGAATTACCCCGCGCATCGAGGCATTACCAGCGAGCTTTATGGAGGCGGGCCGGAGTTGCGCCTCAAGCAGGAGATGCTGCTCGGGATCGGTGGATGGCGACTGCTCGCGGCGCTCGGCATGCAGCCGGAAGTCTGTCATCTGAATGAAGGGCATGCGGCCTTCGCGGTGCTGGAACGCGCGCGAAGTTTCATGGAGGACGCGGGGCAGACCTTCGAAGTCGCGCTGGCCGTCACCAAGGCGGGCAACCTTTTCACCACGCACACGGCAGTGGCGGCCGGCTTCGATCGATTCGCGCCGGCGCTCATCGAGCAATACCTCGGTGGTTATGCCGAGCAGAAGCTTGGAATCACACTCCACGATTTGCTGGCCCTGGGCCGCCAGAATCCGAACGACTCGTCGGAGCCTTTCAACATGGCTTATATGGCGATCCGCGGAAGCGGAGCGGTGAATGGCGTCAGCCGCCTGCATGGAATGGTGAGCCGGCGTCTCTTCCAGCCGCTCTTTCCACGTTGGCCGGCGGACGAAGTGCCGGTCGGACACGTGACCAATGGCGTCCACATGCCGACCTGGGACTCGGGCCAGGCGGATGATCTGTGGACGGAAGCCTGCGGAAAGAATCGTTGGCTGGGCACGATGGAAACCCTCGAGCAGGACATTCGCCGTGTCTCCGACGCCAGTCTCTGGCAATTTCGCACCGCCGCCCGAATATCTCTTGTTGAATACGCCCGCGAACGTTTGTCCCTGCAATTGGCCATCTCAGGGGCGTCGCCCGAGGCGGTTGCGGGTGTGAAGCATCTGTTTGATCCCAACACGTTGACGCTGGGCTTTGCGCGCCGTTTTGCAACCTACAAAAGACCAAACCTGCTGCTGCACGACCCGGAACGACTACTGCGCGTGTTGACCAATCCGCAGCGCCCGGTACAGCTCATCATGGCGGGCAAGGCCCATCCCGCGGACAAGGCAGGGCAAGCCCTGATTCAGGAATGGATACATTTCGTCCGACGGCCCGAGGTGCGCCCGCATGTGATTTTCCTGAGTGACTACGACATGCTCCTGACCGAGCACCTGGTGCAAGGGGTGGATGTCTGGCTCAACACGCCGCGCCGACCTTGGGAAGCGAGTGGAACCAGCGGCATGAAAGTACTGGTCAATGGCGGTATCAATCTGTCTGAATTGGACGGCTGGTGGGCGGAAGCCTACACGCCGGAAGTGGGGTGGGCGTTAGGGGATGGCCAGGAACATGATAGCGATCCCGCCTGGGACGCCATCGAAGCGGAAGCCCTCTACAGCCTGCTCGAGCGTGAGGTGATCCCGGAATTTTATACTCGCGACGAGCAGGGCATCCCCAGCGCCTGGGTGGCGCGGATGCGGGAAAGTATGGCGCGGTTGACACCGCGCTTTTCCAGCAACCGCGCAGTGCGCGAATACACCGAGCAATACTACTTTCCGGCCGTCGCCGCCTACCGTGAGCGGGCTGCCGACAAAGGCAAAGTCGGCGTGGATATAATCAATTGGCGACACGCGCTGGAAAAAAAATGGGCCACGCTGCACTTTGGCGAAGTGAAGGTAGAGACTGACGGCGAACAACACGTATTTGAAGTTCAGGTGTATCTCGATGATCTTGCCCCGGAGGCCGTGCGGGTAGAGCTCTACGCCAACGGCGTCGGGGACGGCGCTGCCGTGCGGCAGGAGATGAAGCGCGTGCGGCAACTGGTGGGCGCGATAAATGGCTACGCCTATCGTGCGGGGGTGCCTGCAGCCCGCCCGGCCACGGACTATACGGCGCGACTGATACCGCACCACGACGGCGCGGCAGTTCCTTTGGAGGCCGCGCGCATCCTGTGGCAGCGCTAATTCAGTCTCGAAAATGGTGGCGGAATAAACAAAAGCGATCCGATGCGAAAGGTAAAAAAACCGAAAGGAAGGCGACGACCAAACGGTCGGATGTCGTCCGTGTCATCAGGCCGGGCCGTCAGAAAGCCGGGTGCGCGAGTTGCGCGCATGGAGACACGCGAACGTCCGCTGCATGATTATTTGGTGGAGGTTTCCGAACACACTGAAGTTCGGAGGGGCGTTCCTTTGCCTTTAGGAACTCATGAATCCGGGGGAGGCGTTAACTTCGCCTTGTTCAGCCGCCACGCCAGCCGCATTCGGCTGGAGTTGTTTGATCATCCCGCTGACGCAACGCCTGCCAAGGTGATTGATCTCGATCCCGCGCGCCACCGCACGGGCGACGTGTTGCACGTCTGGGTTGAGGGGATTCGTTCCGGTCAACTCTACGCCTACCGGGTGGATGGCCCGTATCAACCCGAGGAAGGCCATCGTTTCAATTTCAATAAGCTGCTCCTGGACCCCTGTGCGACGGCGATCGCACCGCAGCCAGATTGGGATTTTGGCCCGGCCCGCGGATACGATCCATCTGCGTCGGAAAAAGACCTGGTTTTTTCGACAGCAGATGATGCCGGGGTCATGCCGAAATGTGTCTTTACTCACGAGCATTTTCACTGGCATGACGACCAGCCACTCCGGCATCCCTGGTCGAAAACCGTGATTTATGAAACGCACGTCCGCGGTTTCACCATTCATCCCAGCGCCGGCGTGGAGCACCCCGGCACTTATCGCGGCGTGATGGAAAAGATTCCCTATCTGAAAGAACTGGGCGTGACAGCGGTGGAACTGATGCCGGTACAAGCGTTCAACGAAAACCAGATTACAGGCACCCATCCGCAAACCGCCCAGCCACTCAGAAACTACTGGGGCTACGACCCCGTGACCTTCTTTGCACCCCAAGCCTTCTACAGCAGTTCGGGTGGCTTGGGTCAACAGAAACTGGAGTTCAAGGAAATGGTCCGGACCCTACACGCATCGGGCATCGAAGTGATCCTGGATGTCGTGTTCAATCATACGGCTGAGGAAAATGAACTGGGGCCGACGTTGTGTTTCCGCGGCATTGACAACGCGGTTTTCTACATGCTCAAGGAAGACAAACGCTACTACAAGGACTACGCGGGTACCGGCAATACCATCAACGCCAACCATCCCGTTGTCCGTGAGCACATTCTGGCCGCGTTGCGCTACTGGTCGGTGGAGATGCATGTGGATGGGTTCCGGTTTGACCTGGCATCCATTCTCGGTCGAGACGGCAATGGCAAGCTGCTATCGAATCCTCCTCTACTCGAGGGGATTGCGGAAGATCCGATCTTGAGAGGCGTGAAAATCATCGCCGAGGCGTGGGATGCCGCCGGCGCGTATGAGGTGGGAAGCTTCTCCGAACGACGTTGGACAGAGTGGAACGGCCGCTATCGTGATGATGTCCGGCGTTTCTGGCGCGGCGATGATGGAATGCTCGGTTCATTTGCGAGCCGAATCTGCGGCAGCGCCGACATCTACACCAAGTCCGGCAAGGGTCCCGAGTGCAGTATCAATTTCGTCACCTGTCACGATGGATTGACCTTGAATGATCTGGTGAGTTATCGAGATAAGCACAATGAAGCCAATGGTATGAATAATCAGGATGGGACCAACGAGAATTTCAGCGTGAATTACGGCGCTGAGGGCGAGACGGCCGATACCCGGATTGAGTCACTCAGGAAGCGCCAGATCAAAAACTTCCTGCTGAGCCTGCTGATCTCGCGCGGCGTGCCGATGTTGCTGGGAGGCGATGAATTTCGCCGCACGCAAGGCGGAAACAACAATGCCTACTGCCAGGACAACGAAACAAGCTGGTATGACTGGCGCTGCCTGGAACGGCACCACGATATTTACCGTTTCGCCCGTGAACTGATTGCCTTTCGCCGGGCGCATCCGATTCTAAGCAAGGAGCAATTCTACACGGAAGCAGAGATCCAATGGTTTAACCCGAACGGAGGATTGCCCGATTGGGTGGATCTGAAGGCAAAACAACTCGCATGCCTGGTGCATGAAGACGAAAGCAGTATGCTTTACCTGATGTTCAATGCCAGCACGGAGGCGGCCGCGTTCCGTGTGCCAGCCGCGCCGAAGCGCGCCCATTGGCGCCTCGCCGTGGACACGTGTCGCGAAGCACCGCAAGACTTGTTTTCCCCAGGCGAGGAGCCACGCTTGGACGCTTCGCAGACTTACGCTGTAGGATCGCACACCGGTGTCATACTTGTGGCTCGGAGATGAGTTAACGCTTGGGCAATCACAACCTGAAGTTTCTAAAATGAAAGATTCTGATTTATGGCGATACCAGTGAAAGCATACATCCTGACGATCAACGGTGGCTCCTCGCGCATCAAGTTTGCATTCTTCGAGACGGGTGATTCGCTGCGACAGGTGGTGGAGGACAGGAGCGAACATGAAACCAGCAAAATTTGATGTAGGCCCGAAGAAGCCCGACATCGAGGTCAACAAACCGGCCAAGACGAAGTTCTGGCAACGGCCCGACGTCAACCTCATTCTATATATACTGTTCTTCGCTGCCATGTTTTACCTGTGGCAGTCCTCTACCACGATGGAACAACAGGAGATCCCTTATAGTCAATTCCTGCAATACCTGGAACAAAATCAGGTCGACAAGGCCGTCGTTACCGAGAACCTGATCACCGGCACGCTTAAACTCAAGGACGAAAAAACCGGCAAACCTCGGGAATTCATCACTGTGCCCTTGCCGAACAACGAGCTGGCCCAGCTCATGGAAAAGCACGGCGTGCAATACACCGTCCGGCACGAAACCCACTGGCTGGGCACGTTGCTGAGCTGGGTCGTGCCGTTCGCGCTGTTATTTCTCGTGTGGACCTGGCTGTCGAAGAAGATGAGCGGAGCCGCCGGTTTTCTGAACATCGGCAACAACCGGGTACATATTCACCCCGATACGCTGCCGAAGGTCACCTTTGACGATGTGGCCGGCGCGGAGGAAGCCAAAGAGGAACTCAAGGAAAGCATCGAATTTCTCAAGAATCCTGCACGCATCCAGCATCTCGGGGGCCACATGCCCAAGGGCGTGCTGCTGCTGGGGGCGCCCGGAACCGGCAAGACCCTGCTCGCGCGTGCCGTGTCGGGGGAGGCGGGGGTGCCGTTTTTCAACATCAGCGGCTCCGAGTTCATCGAGATGTTCGTCGGCGTCGGTGCGGCGCGCGTGCGCGACCTGTTTCAACAGGCGCGCGCCAAGGCGCCCTGCATCATTTTCATCGACGAGCTCGACGCCATCGGCCGTACCCGGGGCGGGCCGGTCATCATGGGCGGCCATGACGAACGGGAACAGACGTTGAACCAGTTGCTGACGGAGATGGATGGTTTCGATCCCTCCACTGGCGTGGTGGTCATGGCCGCGACCAATCGCCCGGAGGTGCTGGACAAGGCCCTGCTGCGCGCCGGGCGTTTCGATCGCCAGATCGTGGTCGACAAGCCGGATTTGGCGGCGCGCGTGCTGATCCTCAAGTTGCACGCGCGCAAGCTGACCCTGGCCGACGATGTGGATCTGAACGTGGTAGCACAGCGAACCCCGGGCTTCGTCGGCGCCGATTTGGCCAATATCGCCAACGAGGCGGCCATCCTGGCGGTGCGCCACAACCACGAGGCAGTGACGATGGCCGACTTCGAGGCGGCCATCGACCGGGTCATCGCCGGTCCGGAGAAAAAGCACCGCGTGTTGAACGCCGAGGAGAAGCGCCGGATAGCCTTCCACGAATCCGGACACACTTTGGTGGCCGTGACGGTCCCCACCGGCGAGCCGGTGCACAAAGTGTCCATCATCCCCCGCGGGGTGGCCGCGCTGGGATACACCATGCAATTACCGGTCGTGGAAAAGTTTCTCTCCACCGAGAACGAACTCAAGGACCAGCTTGCCATCCTGCTGGGCGGTCGGGTCGCGGAGGAGATCGTGTTCGGCGATATCTCCAGCGGCGCCTCCAACGACCTGGAGCGCGCCAGCGAGATCGCCCGCGACATGGTCACCCGGCTCGGCATGAGCGAGAAGCTCGGACCGCTCACTTACGGGCGTCGCCAGCAGTCGCTCTACCTCGGCGGCGAATACACAGAGGAGAAGAATTACAGCGAAGAGACCGCGCGCCAGATCGATGTTGCGGTGAAGGCGTTGGTGGAGGACGGCCATCAACGAGCGCGTGAGATTCTCACGGCGAAGCGCCCGGCGCTGGAAGCGCTGGCCGCCGTGCTGCAGGAAAAGGAAGTCATCAGCGGCGAAGAAGTGAAACGAGTCGTGCGTGAGGCACAAAATCCTGCGGCGGCGGGATGAGCATATCATGGAGATGCTAACCACAAGCAACACACGTCCATTACAGATTATCAGATCACGTGATACCAGCGAAAGCATACATCCTGACGGTCAATGGGGGTTCCTCGAGCATCAAGTTCGCGTTGTTCGAGGCCGGTGACTCGCTCCGGCGGATTCTGGAGGGCGGGATTGAGCGGATTGGGCTGCCGCAGGCCAGCTTGCGGGTGAAAGGCTTGAATCCGGCGGACAACCTCTCGCGGTCGTTAACGGCATCGGATCACACGGAGGCGGTGGGTGTGCTGATGGATTGGATCGAGGAACGCAGCGGACGTGAGGCGTTGACCGCGGCGGGGCATCGCGTGGTGCATGGCGGGCCGAAGTACAACAAGCCACAGCGAATCACGGCCGAAATGATTGAAGAGCTGCACCGGCTCAGTTCATTCGATCCCGAGCATCTGCCGGAAGAGATCCAGCTGACCGAGGCGTTTCATCGCCGGTTTCCCGATCTGCCGCAGGTGGCGTGTTTCGACACGGCTTTTCACCATGACCTGCCGCGCGTGGCGCGGTTGTTGCCGATCCCGCGCCGCTACGAAGCGCAGGGGGTGCGGCGCTACGGGTTTCACGGGTTGTCGTATGCATTTCTCATGGAAGAACTGGCCCGCTTGGCTGGAGCGGAAGCGGCACCAGGCCGGGTCATCCTCGCCCACCTCGGCAATGGCGCGAGCCTGGCGGCGGTGCGTGACGGCAAATCCGTGGACACAAGCATGAGTTTCACCCCGACCGCCGGAGTGCCGATGAGCACGCGCTCCGGTGACCTCGATCCCGGTCTGGTTTGGTATCTGGCGCGCACTGAAAAAATGAGCGCGAAGCAATTCAACGAGATGGTCAATTTCCAGTCCGGACTGCTCGGGATATCTGAAACCAGTTCCGACATGCGTGACTTGCTCGACCGTGAAACGCAGGACGTGCGGGCGGCTGATGCGGTCGCGCTGTTTTGCTACCAGGTCAAGAAATGGATCGGTGCCTTCGCGGCGGCATTGGGCGGACTGGACACGCTGGTGTTCGCCGGTGGTATCGGAGAGAACGCGCCTACGGTCCGCGCGCGGATCTGCGACGGGCTGGGATTCCTGGGAATCGAACTTGAAGAAAAGCGAAACGCGGCGAATGCGGGCGTGATTTCTAGGGACGCCGGCCGAGTCGCGGTCCGCGTCATTCATACGGACGAAGAACGCATGATAGCCGAAACGGTTTGCCGCGTTCTCGGTCTTGGCGGAAAAAAAGGAGAATAGATCTATGCAGACAAAATCGCTTTCCCCGGAACTGCTCCTAAAGATGGACGCCTATTGGCGCGCCGCGAACTACCTGTCTGTCGGTCAGATTTATCTCTACGACAATCCGCTACTGAAACGTCCGCTGACGCTCGCGGATGTGAAGCACATGCTGCTGGGACACTGGGGCACCACCCCCGGGCAGACCTTCATTTATGTGCACTTGAACCGGGTCATCAAGAAATACGACCTCGACATGATTTACGTCTCCGGCCCCGGGCACGGCGGCCCGGCGGTGGTGGGCAACACGTACCTCGAGGGCACATACAGCGAGATCTATCCCGACATCAGCCAGGACGAGGCCGGACTGCAGAAGCTCTTCAAGCAGTTCTCGTTTCCCGGCGGCATTCCCAGCCACGCCTCGCCGGAGTGTCCGGGTTCGATCCACGAGGGTGGCGAGCTGGGCTATTCGCTCAGCCATTCGTTCGGGGCGGTGTTTGACAATCCCGATCTCATCGTCGCCTGCGTGATCGGCGATGGCGAGGCCGAAACGGGGCCCTTGGCAACCGCATGGCAGTCGAACAAGTTTCTCAACCCGATTACCGACGGCGCGGTACTGCCAATCCTGCACCTCAATGGCTACAAGATCAGCAATCCCACCGTCTCGGCCCGCATTGAGCATGAGGAGTTGGAGCAATTTCTACGCGGCTGCGGCTGGACGCCGCACTTCGTCGAAGGTCACATGCCGGAAGCGATGCATCAACGCATGGCCGGTACCCTGGAAAAGGTCATCGAGGACATTCGGCATATCCAACGCAATGCGCGCAACAACAACGACGTCACGCGGCCGCGCTGGCCGATGATCGTCCTTGTGTCACCCAAGGGCTGGACCGGTCCCAAGATCGTCGATGGCTTGCAGGTCGAAGGCAGCTTCCGTTCGCACCAGGTACCGCTCCATCCGAGAGCGCATCCCGAACACCTCAAGCTGCTGGAGGAGTGGCTCAAGAGCTACCGGCCGGAGGAACTCTTCGACGAGCAGGGCCGCCTGCAACCGGAACTGGCCGAACTGGCGCCCGAGGGCGAACGCCGCATGGGGGCGAATCCCCACGCCAACGGCGGCATGCTGCTGCGCGACCTGCGCATGCCGGATTTCCGCGACTACGCGACCGACGTGCCCGCGCCGGGGGCGCCCGGCATCGGCGACACCCATGTGCTCGGGCCCTTCCTGCGCGATGTGGTGAAACTGAACGAGGCGCAGCGCAACTTCCGGGTCTTTGGCCCGGACGAGACGCTCTCCAACGGTCTGGAAGCCCTCTTTGAAGTGACCCAACGCCAGTGGGACGCCGCGACCGTGCCGAACGACGAATGGCTCGCGCCCAGCGGGCGGGTGATGGAAATGCTCAGCGAGCACCAGTGCGAGGGCTGGCTCGAGGGCTATCTGCTCACTGGGCGCCATGGGCTCTTCAACTGCTACGAGGCGTTCATCCACATCATCGATTCGATGTTCAACCAGCACGCCAAGTGGCTGAAGGTCACCGCGGACCTGCCGTGGCGGCGCAAGATCGCCTCGCTGAACTACCTGCTGG
>NZ_JBAVEJ010000081.1:0-12351 GCF_049587675.1 Sulfuricaulis sp.
CCTTCGATGTGATCCTGACCGCTGCCGGCGATAACAAGGTCTCCGTGATCAAGGCGGTTCGCGCCGTGACCACCCTGGGCCTGAAAGAGGCCAAGGACCTGGTCGAAGGCGCGCCGCAGACCGTGAAGGAAGCCGTGCCCAAGGCCGACGCCGAGAAGATGAAGAAGGAACTCGAGGCCGCCGGCGCCAAGGTTGAACTTAAGTAAGTTGGCGCTGTCGGGGGTTCATCCGCTGCCGGCGGGTGAACCGGCTATTAGTAGTCCGTGCGGGCGGGACCAGCGGCGCAAGCCGCTATTCCGCCTGCATGCCGTTTTCAGGAAAACGTTGTCGGTTGTACCGGTCCGTTCAAGCCGTTTCTCTATATATATAGAGCCGAGGAAAGCATGACCTACTCATTCACCGAGAAGAAACTCATCCGCAAGAATTTTGGCAAGCGCCCTGGCGTGCTGAAGGTTCCGTATCTGCTCAAGATCCAGAAGGAATCCTACCACCAGTTTCTACAGGCGGACACGCCGCCGGAGCAGCGGATCGATCAGGGCTTGCAGGCCGCCTTCAAGACGGTGTTTCCGATCGAGAGTTACAACGGCAATGCCGCCCTCGAGTTCGTCAGCTACCGTCTCGGCATACCGCCTTTTGACGTCAAGGAATGCCAGCAGCGCGGGTTGATCTACGCGGCGCCCTTGCGCGCCCTGCTGCGCCTTGTGGTATTCGAGAAGGACGAGGCCAGCGGCACCAAGACGGTGCGCGACATCAAGGAGCAGGAAGTGTACATGGGCGAGATTCCGCTCATGACCGACAACGGGACGTTCATCATCAACGGCACCGAGCGCGTCATCGTCTCGCAACTGCACCGCTCGCCGGGCGTGTTCTTCGAGCACGACTACGGCAAGACGCACTCCTCCGGCAAGTTATTATTCTCGGCGCGCGTCATTCCCTACCGCGGCTCGTGGCTCGATCTGGAGTTCGATCCCAAGGATTACCTGTACGTGCGCATCGACCGCCGCCGCAAGCTGCCTTCGACGGTATTGCTGCGCGCGATCGGCATGACCACACAGGAAATTCTGGCCACCTTCTTTCAGACCGATACCTTCCATCTCGTGAAGAACGAGATCCGGCTCGATCTGATCCCCAATCGCCTGCGCGGCATGCAATTCGAATTCGACGTGAAAACGCCGAAGGGCGAAGTCATCATCGAAGCCAACCGCCGCATTTCCGGACGTCACATCCGCGAGCTGGAAAAGTCCAAGCTCAAGCAGCTGACCATCGAACCGAGCTTCCTGATCGGCCGTTCGCTCGCGGAAGACGTGATTCATCCGCAGACCGGCGAGCTGCTGGCCCAGGCCAACGACCTGGTATCCAAAGATCTGATCGACAAGCTGTTCGAAGCCGGTATCGAACAGGTCAAGACGGTCTACACCAACGATCTCGACCAGGGTTCGTTCATTTCCGATACCCTGCGTCTGGATTTGACGCGCGATCCGCTCGAGGCCCAGATCGAAATCTACCGCATGATGCGCCCGGGCGAGCCGCCGACGCGCGATGCCGCGCAGACGCTGTTCAACAACCTGTTCTTCAGCCCCGACCGCTACGACCTCTCGGCCGTCGGCCGCATGAAATTCAATCGCCGCGTCGGAAGAGGCAGCGATGAAGGACCGGGCATCCTGACCAAGGAAGACATCGTCGATGCGATGAAAATCCTGATCGAGCTCAAGAACGGCAAGGGCGAGATCGACGACATCGACCACCTCGGCAACCGCCGCGTGCGCTCGGTGGGCGAACTCGCCGAGAACCAGTTCCGCGTCGGCCTGGTGCGTGTCGAGCGCGCGGTCAAGGAACGCCTGTCGCTGGCGGAGTCGGAAGGCCTGATGCCGCAGGAACTGATCAATGCCAAGCCGGTGTCGGCGGTGATCAAGGAGTTCTTCGGTTCCAGCCAGCTTTCGCAGTTCATGGACCAGACCAACCCGCTGTCCGAGATCACGCACAAGCGCCGCGTCTCGGCCCTCGGGCCCGGCGGTCTGACGCGTGAGCGCGCCGGTTTCGAAGTGCGTGACGTGCACCCGACCCATTACGGACGTGTGTGCCCGATCGAGACGCCGGAAGGCCCGAACATCGGCCTGATCAACTCGCTGGCGGTCTACGCCCGTACCAACGAGTACGGATTCCTCGAAACCCCGTACCGCAAGGTGAACAACAGCAAGGTCACCGACGACGTGCATTATCTTTCGGCGATCGAAGAGAGCAAGTTCATGATCGCGCAGGCCAATGCCACGCTCGACAGCCGCGGCCACCTGATCGACGAACTGGTTTCGTGCCGTATCAAGAACGAGTTCATGCTGTCCACGCCGGACAAAGTGGACTATATCGACGTGGCGCCGTCGCAGATCGTGTCGGTGGCGGCCTCGCTGATTCCGTTCCTGGAGCATGATGACGCCAACCGCGCGCTCATGGGTTCGAACATGCAGCGCCAGGCGGTGCCCTGCCTGAAAACCGAAAAACCTCTGGTCGGCACCGGTATCGAGCGCATCGTGGCGATCGACTCGGGCGCGACGGTCGTCGCCAAGCGCGGTGGCCTGGTGGATTCCGTAGACGCCTCGCGTGTGGTCGTGCGGGTTAACGACGATGAAACCAAGCCGGGCGAAGTTGGTGTCGACATTTATAACCTGACCAAGTACACGCGTTCGAACCAGAACACCAACATCAACCAGAAACCGCTGGTGAAGGTGGGCGATGTCATCGCCATGGGCGACGTGCTGGCCGACGGCCAGTCCACCGACATGGGCGAACTCGCCCTCGGGCGTAACATCCTGGTCGCGTTCATGCCGTGGAACGGCTACAACTTCGAGGACTCGATCCTGATTTCCGAGCGCGTGGTGGAAAACGATTGTTTCACCACCATTCACATCGAAGAGCTGCAGACCGTGGCGCGCGACACCAAGCTCGGACCCGAGGAAATCACGCGCGATATTCCGAACGTGGGCGAGGCGGCGCTGGCCAAGCTCGACGAGTCGGGCATTGTCTACATCGGCGCCGAAGTGGACGCCGGCGATATCCTTGTTGGCAAGGTCACGCCCAAGGGCGAGACCCAGCTGACTCCGGAAGAGAAGCTGCTGCGCGCCATCTTCGGCGAGAAGGCCTCGGACGTGAAGGACACCAGCCTGCGCGTGCCGTCCGGCATCTCCGGCACGGTCATCGACGTGCAGGTGTTCACCCGCGAGGGCGTGGAGAAGGACGCGCGCGCCAAGAGCATCGAGGAATCCGAGCTGGCAAGCATCCGCAAGGACCTCGACGACCAGTACCGCATCCTGGAAAGCGACGCCTTCGCGCGTCTCGAACGTCAGCTGATCGGCAAGGTTGCCGACGGCGGACCGGCGGGCCTAAAGAACGGCGACAAGATCACCAAGGGTTATCTCGAGGAACTGCCGCACAACAAGTGGTTCGACATCCGCCTCAAGAACGAGGAGGCCTCGCAGGCACTGGAGCAGATCCGCGGTTACCTCGCCAAGCAGAAGGATCTGTTCGACCAGAAATTCACCGAGAAGAAGGTCAAGCTCACCTCGGGCGACGATCTCGCCCCCGGCGTGCTCAAGATGGTCAAGGTGTACGTGGCGGTGAAGCGCCGTCTGCAACCCGGCGACAAGATGGCCGGACGCCACGGGAACAAGGGCGTCATCTCGCGCATCGTGGCGGTCGAGGACATGCCCTATGGCGCAGACGGTACCCCGGTGGATATCGTACTGAATCCGCTCGGCGTACCGTCGCGCATGAACGTGGGCCAGGTGCTCGAAACCCATCTCGGCTGGGCCGCGCATGAACTCGGCGCCCAGATCGGCGCCATGCTGGATGAGCAGCGCAAGGCCGAGGAAATCCGCCGCTTCATCGACCGCATCTACAACCAGATCGGGCGCAGCGGACGCAAGGAAGAAATCAAGTCGCTGACCGACGACGAGATCATCGAGCTCGCGCGCAACCTGCGCAAGGGTGTGCCGGTGGCCACGCCGGTGTTCGACGGCGCGTCCGAGGAAGAGATCAAGGAAATGCTGGTGATGGCGGGCCTGCCGCCCTCCGGCCAGACCACGCTTTATGACGGGCGCACCGGCGAGTCCTTCGACCGGCCGGTGACGGTGGGTTACATGTACGTGCTCAAGCTCAATCACCTGGTTGACGACAAGATGCACGCGCGCTCCACCGGTCCGTACTCGCTGGTCACGCAACAGCCGCTCGGCGGCAAGGCGCAGTTCGGCGGTCAACGCTTCGGTGAAATGGAAGTGTGGGCGCTCGAAGCCTACGGTGCCGCTTACACGCTGCAGGAAATGCTCACGGTCAAATCCGACGACGTCACCGGGCGCACCAAGATGTTCGAGAACATCGTCAAGGGCGACCATCGCATGGAGCCGGGCATGCCCGAATCCTTCAACGTGCTGGTGAAGGAAATCCGCGCGCTCGGCATCGACATGGAGCTGGAGAAGGAAAAAGAGTAAGCCCCGGGGCGAGACCGAACCGGAATTATTAATCAGTAGGCGAATTAGTTAGCGAATCAGTTCGCAGGAGACAAAATCTTGAAAGACCTATTTAATCTTTTCAAGCAGCCCGGCAAGTCCGAGGACTTCGACGCGATCCGCATCGGGCTCGCATCACCCGAGAAGATCCGTTCGTGGTCGTTCGGTGAGGTCAAGAAACCGGAGACCATCAATTACCGCACCTTCAAGCCGGAGCGTGACGGTCTTTTCTGCGCCAAGATCTTCGGGCCGGTCAAGGATTACGAATGCCTGTGCGGCAAGTACAAGCGCCTGAAACACCGCGGCGTGATCTGCGAGAAGTGCGGCGTGGAAGTCACGCTGTCGAAGGTGCGCCGCGAGCGCATGGGTCATATCGACCTGGCCTCGCCGGTGGCACACATCTGGTTCCTGAAGAGCCTGCCCTCGCGCATGGGCCTGATGCTCGACATGACGCTGCGCGATATCGAGCGCGTGCTGTATTTCGAGGCTTATGTCGTGATCGACCCGGGCATGACGCCGCTCGAGCGTGGCAGTCTGCTGTCGGAAGACGCCTACCTCAACGCCATCCAGCAGTACGGCGACGAATTCGACGCGCGCATGGGCGCGGAATCCGTTCGTGCCCTGCTCAAGTCCATCAACCTCGAAGAGGAAGTGGCGAAAGCGCGCGGCGATCTCGCCGGCACCACCTCCGAGACCAAGATCAAGAAACTCACCAAGCGCCTGAAGGTGCTCGAGGCGTTCCTCTATTCCGGCAACAAGCCGGAGTGGATGGTGCTGGAAATCCTGCCGGTGCTACCGCCGGAACTGCGTCCTTTGGTACCGCTCGACGGCGGCCGGTTTGCGACGTCTGATTTGAACGATCTGTACCGGCGCGTGATCAACCGCAACAACCGCCTGAAACGCCTGCTCGATCTCAACGCGCCCGACATCATCGTGCGCAACGAGAAGCGCATGCTGCAGGAGGCGGTGGACGCGCTGCTCGACAACGGCCGCCGTGGCCGCGCCATCACCGGCGCCAACAAGCGCCAGCTGAAGTCGCTGGCCGACATGATCAAGGGCAAGCAGGGCCGTTTCCGTCAGAACCTGCTCGGCAAGCGCGTCGACTACTCCGGCCGCTCCGTGATCGTGGTGGGTCCGACGCTCAAGCTGCACCAGTGCGGCCTGCCGAAGAAGATGGCGCTGGAACTGTTCAAGCCGTTCATCTTCAGCAAGCTCGAATCCAAGGGCCTCGCTACCACTATCAAGGCGGCGAAGAAGATGGTCGAACAGGCCGGCCCCGAGGTCTGGGACATCCTGGAAGAGGTGATCCGCGAGCATCCGGTGCTGCTCAACCGCGCCCCGACGCTGCATCGCTTGGGCATTCAGGCGTTCGAGCCGATCCTGGTCGAAGGCAAGGCGATCCAGCTGCATCCGCTGGTGTGCGCGCCGTACAACGCCGACTTCGACGGCGACCAGATGGCGGTGCACATCCCGCTGTCGGTGGAGGCGCAACTCGAAGCCCGCGCCCTGATGATGTCCACCAATAATATTCTGTCACCTGCCAACGGCGACCCGATCATCGTGCCGTCGCAGGATATCGTGCTCGGTCTCTATTACACGACCCGCGAGCGCATCAATGCGCAAGGCGAGGGCAAGGCATTTGCCGACGTGGCCGAAGTACATCGCGCCTACAACGGCCGTCATGTCGCGTTGCAGGCACGCATCAAGGCGCGCATCCGCGAGGTGCATTTCGACGACAAGGGCAAGCGCATCGAAACCCGCAAGCTCTATGACACGACCGTGGGCCGGGCGCTGCTGTCCGAAATCCTGCCGGAAGGAATGCCGTTTGAGCTCATCAACCGCGTGCTTAAGAAAAAGACGATCTCGGAACTCATCAACGCGTGTTACCGGCGCGTCGGCCTCAAGGCCTCGGTGATCTTCGCCGACCAGCTGATGTACACCGGTTTCGCGTTCGCGTCGCGCGCAGCTGTGTCCTTCGGCATGGATGACATGATTATTCCGGGCGAGAAGGCCGAAATCATCGGTCAGGCCGAGAGCGAAGTGAAGGCGATCCAGAACCAGTACGCCTCGGGTCTGCTCACCGACGGCGAGCGCTACAACAAGGTGGTCGATATCTGGACCCACACCTCCGAGCGCGTCGCCAAGACCATGATGGACCAGCTGGGCAGCGAGGAAGTGACCGATTCAAAGGGCAAAAAGACCAAGCAGGAGTCGTTCAATTCCATCTTCATGATGGCGGACTCCGGCGCGCGCGGCAGCGCGGTGCAGATCCGCCAGCTCGCCGGTATGCGCGGCCTGATGGCCAAGCCCGACGGCTCGATCATCGAGACGCCGATTACGGCGAATTTCCGCGAAGGCCTGAACGTGCTGCAGTACTTCATCTCGACGCATGGCGCGCGCAAGGGTCTGGCCGATACCGCGCTTAAGACTGCGAACTCGGGTTATCTCACGCGCCGCCTGGTGGACGTGTGCCAGGACCTGGTCGTGACCGAGGACGATTGCGGCACGACGGAAGGGGTGGCCAAATCGGCGCTGGTGGAAGGCGGCGAAATCGTGATCGCGCTGCGCGACCGCATTCTCGGCCGCGTGGTAATCGGCGATATCCGCGATCCGGGTAACGAAAAGAAAGTACTGATCGCGGACGGCTCGGTGCTGGATGAAAAGGCCGTGGCATTGCTCGAGGACTGTAACATCGACCAAGTGCTGGTGCGTTCGCCGGTGACCTGTCATACGCGTTACGGCGTGTGCCGCAAGTGCTACGGGCGCGATCTCGGTCGCGGACATCTCGTCAACATGGGTGAGGCCGTGGGCGTCATCGCCGCACAGTCGATCGGCGAACCGGGTACGCAGCTCACCATGCGTACGTTCCATATCGGCGGCGCCGCCTCGCGCGCTACGGCGGTGTCGCGCATCGAGGTTAAAACCTCGGGCGTGGTCCGGCTCAAGAACCTCAAGGTCGTGAAGCATGCGAGCGGCAATTATGTCGCGGTGTCGCGTTCCGGCGAGCTGATCGTGCAGGACGATCAGGGCCGCAACCGCGAGCGTTACAAGCTGCCGTTCGGCGCGGTGCTGTCGGTGCACGACGGCTCGAAGATCAAGATCGGTGCCGTCGTCGCCAACTGGGATCCGCATACCCACCCGATCATCACCGAGGTTGCCGGCAAGGTGACTTTCGCCGACCTGATCGATGGCGTGACCGTCAACAAGCAGACCGACGAGATCACTGGCCTGTCGACGTACGTGGTGCTGGATGCGAAGCATCGCGCCGGCACCAAAGACATCCGTCCGGTGATCACGCTGGTGGATGGCAAGGGCAAGCCGGTCAATATTCCGGGAACGGAAATTCCGGCCAAGTACATGCTGCCGCCGGGCGCCATCATCACTGCGGAAGATGGCGCCAAGGTGGGCGTGGGCGACGTGCTTGCGCGCATCCCGCAGGAGTCGTTGAAGACCCGCGACATCACCGGCGGTCTGCCGCGCGTCGCGGAACTGTTCGAGGCGCGCAAGCCCAAGGATTTTGCGATTCTGGCCGAGGTCAGCGGCGTGATTTCCTTCGGCAAGGACACCAAGGGCAAGCAGCGGCTCATCATCAACGACAAGGAAGGCGTGGAGCACGAGTATCTGATCCCGAAGGGGCGTCACATCACCGTGTTCGAAGGCGAGACTGTGGAACAGGGCGATGTCATCGTCGAGGGCGCTCCCGTGGCCTCCGACATCCTGCGTCTGCTGGGTGTCGAGGCGCTCACCAACTACATCGTCGATGAAATTCAGGACGTGTACCGATTGCAGGGCGTGAAGATCAACGACAAGCATATCGAGGTGATCGTGCGCCAGATGTTGCGCAAGGTGCGCATCCTCGATTCCGGCGACACGCGTTTCTTGCCCGGCGAACAGGCCGAACGCGCGCGGGTTCACGAGGACAACGAGGAAATGGCGGCGCAGAAGAAGAAACCGGCAACCTTCGAGCCGCTGCTGCTCGGGATCACCAAGGCGTCGTTGTCGACCGAGTCGTTCATCTCGGCGGCTTCGTTCCAGGAGACGACGCGCGTGCTCACGGAAGCGGCAATCACCGGCAAGATGGATCTGCTGCGCGGCCTGAAGGAAAACGTGATCGTGGGCCGCCTGATCCCGGCCGGCACTGGCCTGGCCTATCACCTGGAGCGCCGGCGCACGCGCGGCGAAGCCAAGCAGGAAGCCAAGGAATTGAAGCAGTCCCTGACGGCCAGTTTCACGGGCAAGCCTGCGGCACACAGCGATGAGGAGGCGGTGGGGACATAGAGGTTCTGGCCGCGGCGGAAGGTCGCAGGGCAGGGGAGCCCCGGCGGACCAAAAAACCTCGAAAAAAGGCCGCAAACGGGCGCTAATGGCTTGACACAATAGGGGTGACTCCCTAGAATCGCGCCCCTCAGAACAGGCCGGAATTCCGCCGGCCTGTCTTTGTTGAAGCCTCTAAAAAGCCGATCCCGAAGGTTGGCTGGGAGGATTTCCGGTCTCGCGGTCAGCGACGGAATCCCTCATATCTGCGCCGACCGCGCAAATTGGATGGCGATAATAAATAATTCGAGATTTCCGCCACGGCGGAAATTTCCATTTTTGGGTCGAGAGACAAAACAGCTTTATGCCGACGATTAACCAATTGGTTGCCAAAGGGCGCAGACGCCTGAAGAGCAAGAGCAAGGTACCGGCCCTCGAGGCCTGTCCGCAGCGCCGTGGCGTGTGCACGCGCGTGTACACCACGACACCGAAGAAGCCGAATTCGGCGCTCCGGAAAGTCGCGAAGGTGCGGCTCACCAACGGTTACGAGGTGATCACCTATATCGGCGGTGAAGGACACAACCTGCAAGAGCACTCGGTGGTGCTGATTCGCGGCGGGCGTGTGAAGGATTTGCCCGGTGTGCGTTACCACACGGTGCGCGGTTCGCTCGACACCGCGGGTGTCGCCGACCGCAAGCAGAGCCGTTCCAAGTACGGCGCGAAACGGCCGAAGTCGTAATTTATCAGAGAACACTCATTTCGCCCCGCACTTCAACTGATTGGCGGGCGATGTCAGAAAGGCAGTGCAGGGCGTTTTATTCTTTTAATTAATGTAATCAGGACAAGCAGAACGTATGTCGAGAAGACGAGAGGTTCCGAAGCGCGAAATCACGCCGGACCCGAAATATCTCAGTGAGACCGTCGCGAAGTTCATCAACGTGGTGATGAATAGCGGAAAAAAAGCTGCGGCCGAGAAAATTGTCTATGGCGCGCTCACCACGATCGCGGAGCGCAGCAAAAAAGACCCGATTGAAATGTTCAATCAGGCGCTGACCAACGTGCGTCCGCTGGTCGAGGTGAAAAGCCGGCGTGTCGGCGGCGCCACGTATCAGGTGCCGGTCGAAGTGCGTTCGGGACGCCAGACGGCCCTGGCCATGCGCTGGGTCGTCGATGCCGCGCGCGAGCGCAGCGGCAAATCCATGGCCGCGCGCATGGCCGATGAATTGATGGATGCCGCGGACAAGCGCGGCAATGCCGTGAAGAAGCGCGAAGACGTGCATCGCATGGCCGAGGCCAACAAGGCCTTCTCGCATTACCGCTGGTAAGCGATTAACCGTTCTTTATCTATAGAGGAATTGAGTCGTGGCCCGTACAACTCCTATCGAACGCTACCGGAACATCGGTATCATGGCGCATATCGATGCCGGCAAGACTACGACCACGGAACGCATCCTGTTCTACACCGGCGTCTCGCACAAGATCGGCGAGGTGCACGACGGCGCGGCCATCATGGACTGGATGGAACAAGAGCAGGAGCGCGGCATTACCATCACCTCGGCGGCGACCACCTGCTTCTGGAAAGGCATGGATGGAAGCCGCGATCAGTATCGCTTCAACATCATCGACACCCCCGGTCACATCGATTTCACCATCGAAGTGCAGCGATCGTTGCGCGTGCTCGACGGCGCGATTTTCGTGCTGTGCGCCGTGGGCGGCGTGCAACCGCAGTCCGAGACCGTGTGGCGCCAGGCGAACAAATACCAGGTGCCGCGCATCGCGTTCGTCAACAAGATGGACCGCGCCGGCGCCAATTTCCTGACGGTCGTGTCCCAGCTCAAGGAACGCCTGGGCGCCAATGCCGTTGCCCTCCAGCTTCCCATCGGTGCCGAAGAGAACTTCAAGGGCCTCGTCGATCTCATCAAGATGAAGGCGATCTACTGGGACGATTCCACCCAGGGCATGAAGTTCGAAGAGAAGGAAATCCCGGCGGAGATGGTCGAGCTTTGCAAGAAGTACCGCGAACAGATGATCGAAGCGGCGGCCGAGGCCAACGAGAAGCTGATGGAAAAATATCTCGGCGGCGAAGAGCTGACCGTGGACGAAATCAAGACCGGGCTGCGCGAACGCAACCTGAAGCTCGAGATCGTGCCGGTGCTGTGCGGTTCGGCGTTCAAGAACAAGGGCGTGCAAGCGGCACTCGATGCCGTCATTGATTTTCTGCCCGCACCGTCGGAGCGTCCTGCCATCAAGGGCCATCTGGACGACAAGGACAGCACGGTGGGCGAACGCCATGCCTCCGATGACGAACCGTTTTCGGCGCTGGCCTTCAAGATCGCGACTGATCCGTTTGTCGGCGCGCTGACTTATATCCGCGTGTATTCCGGCGTGCTGACCTCGGGCGATTCCGTCTACAACCCGGTCAAGAGCCGCAAGGAGCGCATCGGGCGCCTGCTGCAGATGCACGCCAACGAGCGCCAGGAAATCAAGGAAGTCCGCGCCGGCGACATCGCCGCGTGCGTGGGTTTGAAAGACGTGACCACCGGCGAGACGCTGTGCGATCAGGACAAGGTGATCACCCTCGAGCGCATGGAGTTCCCGGAGCCGGTGATTTCGCAGGCGGTCGAGCCCAAGTCCAAGGTCGACCAGGAAAAGATGGGCATGGCCCTGAGCCGTCTGGCCCAGGAAGATCCCTCGTTCCGCGTGCACACCGACGAGGAGTCGAGCCAGACCATTATCGCCGGCATGGGCGAGCTGCACCTGGAAATCATCGTCGATCGCATGCGGCGCGAATTCGGTGTCGAGGCCAATGTCGGCAAGCCGCAGGTCGCGTACCGTGAAACCATCCGCAAGCCCGTGGACCAGGAATACCGCTTCGTCAAGCAGTCCGGCGGCCGCGGTCAGTACGGCCACGTGGTCATCAAGTTCGAGCCGCAGGAAGTCGGCAAGGGCTTCGAATTCGTGGACGCCATCAAGGGCGGTGTCATCCCGAAGGAATTCATCCCGGCCGTGCGCAAGGGCGTGGACGAGGCGATGCAGCGCGGCGTCAAATTCGGTTATCCCGTGGTCGACGTGAAGGCGACGCTGCACTACGGTTCGTACCACGAGGTGGACTCGAACGAGAACGCGTTCAAGATGGCGGCCATCCTGTGCTGGAAAGAAGCCGGCCCCAAGGGCGATCCGGTGCTGCTCGAGCCGATCATGGACGTCGAAGTTACGTCGCCGGCGGATTATCTGGGCAATGTCATGGGCGACCTGAACTCGCGGCGCGGCGTCATCATGAGCCAGGAAGACGGCCAAGGTGGCGTGAAGTTGATCCGCGCCGAGGTTCCCCTGGCAAATATGTTTGGTTACTCGACCACTCTGCGTTCATCGTCGCAGGGTCGCGCAACTTACACGATGGAATTCAAGAAATACTCGCCGGTGCCGTCGAGCGTCGCCGAGTCAGTCATGAAGAAAGCCGGTTAATTCAAGATAGAGGCATCCCGTGTCCAAGGAAAAATTCGCACGCACCAAACCGCACCTCAACGTCGGCACCATCGGCCACGTCGATCACGGCAAGACCACGCTCACCGCGGCTCTGACCAAGGTCCTGGCCGCCAAG
>NZ_JBAVEJ010000082.1:0-1997 GCF_049587675.1 Sulfuricaulis sp.
TCTCGGGAACAACCGCGCGCGAGACCGATGGCGACGGGATTCATAGAGCTCCATCCGTTTCCTAACGAGATAGCCGTCACCAAGGTCGGCGCTGTCGTTACTGATGGAGCGTTCTTTCTCGATTTCAGCCGCCCGCTGCAGTATGTGCGGTGGCTTGGCGTATTCAACCGATGGCTCGGCATTACGGTCAGTCTGTTCGTTCCAGTCGTTCACCAAGGCGAAGAGGTTGGGACCTTCGTAGTCAACGTCCAACGGAGCGATCCGCATTTCGCAGATCTGAGCGCGCTCTGGCGAGTGCATTACCCGTCGAAGAGACGCCCACCAGCCAACGTCGCGAACGGATTGAAGGTCATCGCGGACTTCCACAAGCAGTTCCCGGAAGACACTGCCTTCTACTCGTGACGGCGTTAGCGGGTCCGCTCGACGTCGGCAGAACGACTATTCGACGCGTCGCATCCTGCCTCGCGGGCCAAGCTGCCGTCGGATTAATAGTCGAAGGTAAAGCCGCTCGTAGCGCTTGCCAGTTGTCTTTCCTTCGACGGTAGACCAGTGCCAGACCGGGGCTTGAGCGGCTGCTCTGGCACAAATTTGGCACAGTCGCTCTGGCCTCCGCTTTCGGCCCAAAAGCGGACGTTCGCGAGGGTCAGCTCCGCGGTGCGTTGCGCACCAAAGCAAAGCGACCCCGCGTAGGGACCGCCTTGATGTGCTGTTGGAAACGAAGCTCAGTGCACTGCGAGCTTCTTCGCCGCCACCACGGCTTTCTTCAGCAGCGTGAGTTCCAGAACGCCGTCACTGTACTTGGCTTGGGCGGTCGCTTCGTCGACCTCCTGGCCCAGCGTAAACGCGCGCTGAATCTTGCCGTAATAGCGCTCCGAGCACAGGACCGTCTCGTCGTCCTTGACGTCTTTTTCATGCGTCACTTCCACGGCTATCGCAACTTTGTTGCCGTTGATCGTTACGCTGATGTCGTCCTTTTTGACGCCGGGTATTTCAGCCAGCACTTGGTACTGCCTATCGTTCTCGGTTACGTCCATGCGGAACTGCGCGGGCGTGCGCGTCTCAGGGTTAAGGGGCCGCACAAAGAAGCCGCGGAACAAGTCCTCGACCGAATCCGCGAACGGATCATAGCGTGTGATGTTTACCATATCGATCTCCTATGAGAATTCAAGCCAACGGTCGCGCAATTCGCGTACGCGTCGGATCGTTGAGCGGGGGCGGGAATTGATCCGCCCCAACTGAACGAAAGGACCTACGGTCTTAGGCCGCTACGGCAGCAGCGCGGATCTTGTGGAAAGTGGAGTTGGAAACCTCATAGGTATCAACCCGAGGAGTTCCTTCGACCAGATTCGCCAGGATCTTTGTCACTTCTTTGTAGTTCCCAACGTTGTAGGCTTCTGCGCTTTCTTTGCTGTCCCACAAGCTCACTCCGAACGCTTCCGTTTTGCCCGGAACAACAAACGTGATTTCGTCTTTGAACCCTTTTTGTTTTTGAAGCATGGGAATGACTTGCTTCTCCAGTCTCTGGGTAAACTCGATAGCGCTATTAGGCTTCAGATTCAGGGACACTTTGCGTGCATACATATAGTTCTCCTTGATTGCTAATGGCCAAGGGGGCAGATTCAGGTAACCCTTTACAGTTAATGCAACCCGAAGACTCTCTCGATCCATTAACCTTATACGGTTAATTCACTTGATCTGTCAAGCGCTATCTGAGATCATCCTTTGAACTTGAGCCGAATCAGTTAATTGCAAGGAGACCTCTTGTGGATGTTTGTTTAGTGATCAAGGAGCGGCTGGAAGAGTTGGGTTTAGAGCAGAGAGACTTGGCGGTAGCGGCCGAAGTTACGGAATCCTACGTTTCTCAGCTACTGACGCGGAAGAAATTGCCCCCCGCGCCCGACCGGACAGACATCTATGAAAAGATCGGAGCGTTTCTGAAGCTCTCGAGCGGCAAGCTCGCGAAGCTCGCCGACCTCCAACGCAGGGAAGCGTTTAAG
>NZ_JBAVEJ010000083.1:0-1654 GCF_049587675.1 Sulfuricaulis sp.
CAAGGACTCCTGATCGGCATCAGGGCACATAACGACAGGTCATGCGCAACATGACATCTCCTTCCTTTTTCCAGAGAGGTGATTGTCATGTTGGAACGCCACTTCCGGTCATTCAAGGCGATTGACCGCATCAAGGCTCTGTGGCTGGGGCCGCAGATTGAGTGTTACGCCCAGTGGCTCGACGAGCAGCACACGAGCAATGCCACGATCCGGCAGCATGTCCGGGCACTTGCGCACTTCAACGACTTCGTCCTCGCCAGGGGAGTTACCCAGCTACAGGAGCTTCCCGATCATGTCGATGCCTTTGTTGAACGGTGGAAGGCCGAGCATGGCGGCTGGTGCAAGAGTGCACAGGACGTCGCGGCCGTCGTCGCGCAAAGCCGTGTCCCCGTAGAGCGGATGCTGTGCGTGGCCTTGCCCGGCTACACGCGGCCGGGCAATAAGCCTGCCATGCCGTTTTCCGTCTCCGCCCCAGGCTTCTTCACCTTTCTGGTGAGCGAGAAGGGTCTACGCCAAGCCACGCTTAATCACTACTTTTTTACGCTGCGCCCCTTCGAGGCGTATCTGGCGCGAGCCAACATCGCTTTGGCCGAGCTGACGCCGGCCTGCATCACCGAGTTCCTCAACGAGCGCGCCAAGACCCTGCACAAGTCCGGCATGCTCAGCAGCGCATGCGCCTTGCGCGCCTTTCTCCGCTACCTGCACCGTGAGGGCATCGTGGCCACGGATCTCGTGCGCAGCGTGCCGCGCGGCCGTGTCTACCGACAGGCATCCCTTCCTCGCGCCATCCGCTGGGAGGACGTCGAGCGGCTGCTTGCCAGCATCGACCAACGCTCCGATCTGGGCAAGCGCGACTACGCCATTCTGGTGTTGCTGGCCAGCTACGGACTGCGCGCCAGGGAAATCGCCGCTCTTTGCCTGGACGACTTCGACTGGAAGCATGCGCAAATCAGCATCCCGATGCGCAAGGGTGGTCACTCGACCCGCTACCCGCTCTCGGCGACGGCCGGTGAAGCAGTCATCGGGTATTTACAGGTTCGACGAACCGATGTGGCACACCGCCAGGTCTTTCTCACGGCCAGGTCGCCCTACGCTCCGATGCAGCACTCAGCGGTTTCATCCATGGTCGGTGGCAGGATGCGCAGCGCCGACATCCACGTGACGCGGGCCGGGTCACACACCCTGCGCCATGCCTGCGTGCAGCATCTCGTCGAAGCCGATGTTCCCTTCAAGATCATCGGCGACTACGTTGGCCATCGTGCGCCTGCTTCCACGCTGGTCTACGGCAAGGTGGCGGTGCATAAGCTGCGTGAGCTCGTCATTGCAGATGCGGAGGATGTGTTATGACCGCCCACTGGAATGGCTTTCACAGCCCCCTTGCGCCTCACATCGAACAGTACCTGCGAGTCAAACGGGCCGTGGGGTGTAAGTTCGCCAACGAAGATCGCCAACTGCGATTGCTCGACCGATTTCTGAACGAGCAAGGCATCGACCGCATCGAAGCGATTGACCCTGGATGCCTACAGGCATTCCTGGCTTCCCGCCAGCGCACCAACCCACGCAGCTACAACAACTTGCTGGGCTATGTCCGGCGCCTGTTCGATTGGATCGTCAGCCAGCAGATACTCTCGGCGTCACCGGTACAGGCCAAGGC
>NZ_JBAVEJ010000084.1:0-3400 GCF_049587675.1 Sulfuricaulis sp.
CCGGTGGTGAGGGTGTGGATCACCGGCGTCGGTTACGCTGCGGCCGGTTGCGACCGCAACGCTGCCCGGCAGACCGCTGGCCCCGGACCGAACAAGCCGAAGGCGTGGTGTTGCGTTATGCTCTGTCTTGGCCGACACCGAATCGACGGCGTCGATGAGATGGCCGGGTATTGCAATGTGGTGTAGCATGAATGAGATTCTGTGATCTCACTCCGGTATCAAATTCAACGAAGCAGCTTGGACAGACAAGCAAGGAGACGGCGATGAGTAAGATGATATCTCTAGGTTGTGCAATCGTGATGTTGTGTGCATCAAGTGTTGCAAGCGCGGGTTCCGAGTCCGGGTTTTACCTCGGCGCTTCGGTTGGCAACGCTGATAGCAGTGCAGAATACAAGAACACCGCCGCTGGCGACATCAGCTTTGACGATTCCGATACGGGCTATAAAGTTTTTCTGGGCTACAACTTCGGGGTTGTTCCATTCCTCAACTTGGCCGTTGAGGGGTCCTATGTCGACTTCGGAACGGCGAAGGGAACCGTGGCCGGTAGCAGCGCGGAGAGCAAAGTCGACGGTGTGGACGCATTCGGGCTTGTCGGGTTCAATCTGGGTCCCGTTGCCCTTTTTGCAAAAGCCGGCGCCATCAACTGGGACAGCAAGTCGACCGTGCTATCGAGCACGACGAATGCATCAGGCACTGATCCCGCCTATGGCGTCGGATTGCAGTTTCAGCTCGGATCTGTGGGTCTTCGCGCCGAATACGAAGTCTTCGACCTCGATAAAGTGGAAATCGGTTTTGCATCGATCGGTATGTCGTACACGTTCTGATTTGGACCGGGCCACGGCCTGGTCAGGCGTCGTCCCGCCGAAGGAGACATCATGAGACTTGACGTCACCGCGCCCGCGATGTCGGCGCCAGCAACGGTATCGTGCATTACGCGCGCGGTACCGGTGCGCGTGAACGCTTGGGCTTCTTGGCCATCGCCGTGGAGGCGGAGAAAGAAGTATTGAGCAAGGCGGCGGCATGGCGCTGATGGATCCGCTGCGGGGTGCGACACCGTACGTGCTTGTGGCGGGCGTGCCCGATGACGAAAATTAGCGTCTCCCGCAATGCGGTACTGCGTCCAGAGGCACGGACGTGAGAATACTCGTCATCAACTCGGGCAGCTCCTCGCTCAAGTATCAGCTGTTCGACATGACGCGCCACGCGATACTGACCGCGGGTAGTGTCGAGCGCATCGGTGAAGCTGCAAACGTGCGTGATCTCTTGTCAGGACGAACGCGCGAAGCGAGTAGGGCTTCTATGTCGGCGCGCGCCACCTTGCGTCACGCGTGGGACAGCGGCGACGGCCGCATGGACAGCTTCCAGCGCGATGTCGCCGCACCCGATCACCGCGCCGCCTTCGCCGTAATCGGCGCGGCGCTGCGCGAGACCGGCGTCCTGCACGATGTGACGCGCGTCGAGGCGATCGGACATCGCGTCGTGCACGGCGGTGAACGCTTCCAGGCGCCGACGCGCATCGACACCGACGTGGTCACCGCCATCCGCGCACTCGTTCCACTCGCGCCGCTGCACAACCCGGCCAACCTGCTCGGCATCGAGCTGTGCCTGGAGCTGTTCCCGACCGTGCCGCAAATCGCGGTGTTCGACACCGCGTTTCACCAGACCATGCCGCCGCATGCCTATCGCTACGCCCTGCCACACGGGCTGTACACCGATCACGCCGTGCGCCGCTACGGTTTCCATGGCAGCTCACACGCCTACGTCACGCGGCGTGCGGCGCAATACCTCGGACAGGCGCCGACCGCGCTCAACCTCATCAGCTTGCACCTCGGCAACGGGGCGAGCGCCGCCGCCATCGAAGGCGGGTGCTGCGTCGACACCTCGATGGGCATGACGCCGCTCGAAGGATTGGTGATGGGCACGCGCTGCGGTGACATCGACCCGGCACTGGTGTTCTACATAGGTCGTGTCACGGGTCTGGATGACGCGGCGATCGAGACGCTGCTGAACAAGGAGAGCGGCCTCAAGGGCCTGTGCGACACAAACGACATGCGCGAGGTGTTGCGGCGCATGGATGCCGGCGATGCGCAGGCGCGGCTGGCGTTCGAGATTTACTGTTATCGCATCCGCAAGTACATCGGCGCCTACACCGCCGCGCTCGGGCGCGTCGACGCCGTCATCTTCACCGCCGGCATCGGCGAGAACGCCCCGGCGGTGCGCGCCCAGGTCTGCGCCGGACTGGAGGCGCTCGACATCCGGCTCGACGCGCGCAAGAATGCCTCCGTGAGCGGTGAGATCGCCGAGATTCAGTCCACGGACTCTGGCGTCAGACTGCTGGTCGTCCGCACCAACGAGGAGCGCGAAATCGCCGAGCAAGTGCGCGCGGTGCTGACCGGCCACACATAGGAGCGTTCGCCATGAATCGCAACCCGCTTGATCTGATTCCGAGCATCGCGTGGTTGCGCGCCTACCAGAAAGACTGGCTTCGCCCCGATGTCATCGCCGGTTTGACCGCGGCCGCCGTGGTGGTCCCCAAGGCGATGGCTTACGCCACCATCGCCGGCCTGCCGGTGCAGATTGGCCTTTACACCGCCTTCGTGCCGATGGTGATCTATGCCCTGCTCGGCACCTCGCGCCCGCTCAGCGTCAGCACGACCACGACCATCGCCATTCTGACAGCGGCGGAATTGGGTGCGGCCGCGCCCGGCGGCGGGACAGCCGAGTTGCTCACGGCGGGCGCGACGCTCGCGCTGCTGGTCGGTGCGATACTGGTGCTGGCATCCGTCTTGCGCTTCGGCTTCATCGCCAATTTCATTTCCGAGCCGGTTCTAACCGGATTCAAGTCCGCCATCGGGCTGGTGATCGTGATCGATCAGCTTCCGAAGCTGCTGGGCGTTCACATTGACAAGACAGGTTTTTTTCGCGACATACTGGCGATCGTCAACCAGCTCCCGCACACCTCGCTCGTGACGTTCGCATTGGCGGTGGTGGTGCTGGTGCTGATCTTCGGACTGGAGCGCTTCACGCCACGCGCGCCAGCCCCGCTGCTGGCACTGGCCATGGCCATCATCGCTTCGGGTCTGCTCGGTCTGCCGGGCGTCGGTGTAGCGACAGTAGGCAGCATTCCAACGGGCCTGCCGGCCGTCGCGTGGCCGAATCTCGACCTGATTGAGATCATGTGGCCAGGCGCGGCCGGCATCGCCCTGATGAGCTTCACCGAAAGCATCGCCGCGGCGCGCGCGTTCAGTGAACCGCGCGAGCCGCGCCTTGTACCGAACCAGGAGTTGCTGGCCGTGGGGCTGGCCAACGTCGCCGGCGGATTGTTTGGCTCAATGCCGGCCGGCGGCGGCACCACCCAGACGGCGGTCAACCGCCGCGCCGGGGCGCGCACCCAATTGGC
>NZ_JBAVEJ010000085.1:0-10125 GCF_049587675.1 Sulfuricaulis sp.
GCGCGGTATAGTGCAGGTGGTGCGGGCCGGCCCAGATGTAGGTGAACGCCAGCGCCCAGAAATGCACCACCGACAGGCGATACGAATACACCGGCCGTTCCGCCTGTTTCGGGATGAAGTAATACATCATGCCGAGGAAACCGGCGGTGAGGAAAAAGCCGACCGCGTTGTGCCCGTACCACCACTGCACCATGGCGTCCTGCACGCCGGCGTAGATCGAATACGACTTGGTCCACGACACCGGGACCGCGAGGTTGTTGAACACGTGCAACACGGCAATGGTGAGGATGAACGCGCCATAGAACCAGTTGGCGACGTAGATGTGGCTCACCTTGCGTTTGACCAGCGTGCCGAAAAATACGATGGCGTAAGCGACCCAGACCAGCGTGATCAGGATGTCGATCGGCCACTCGAGTTCGGCGTACTCCTTGCTCTGCGTGATACCGAGCGGGAACGAGATGGCCGCCGCGACGATCACCACCTGCCAACCCCAGAACGTGAAGGCCGCGAGTTTGTCGCTGAACAGGCGCACATGGCAGGTGCGCTGCGCGACGTAATACGACGTGGCGAACAGCGCCGAACCGCCGAAGGCAAAAATCACCGCGTTGGTGTGCAGCGGACGCAGGCGCGAAAACGTCAGCCACGGGATGTCCATGTTGAGCGCCGGCCAGGCCATCTCGGCCGCGATCCACACGCCGACCAGCATGCCGACAATGCCCCAGATGACGGTCATCACGGCGAACTGCCGTACGACTTTGTAGTTATAGGTTTCAGGCGTAGCCATGATTTTCCCGCTGTTTAGTTCAGTCCGAGGGCGCAGTACATAACTCCCCTCTCCCACGCGTGGGAGAGGGGAGTTTTGCTTGTGTTCGTTGCCTTGCCCAGCGACCCAGTCTTCATAATGCAAAAAATCTCATGGCCGGCGAACGTGGCGTGTTCCTGTTTAAGAAAGAACCGAACTATAGCCAAAAAGCTACGAGCAACCTATTGACCCAGGTCAAACTCCAGACCCAGCACTAACTGGCGAAGACCGGCCCCACGCCGATATCCCAGAGAATAAGCGTCACCACCAGCACCACCAGCCCCGCCACCAGCCCGACCACGAGCACGGCGGTGGAAAACAGAAAACCGCGCTCTGCCGTAATTCCCATAACGATCGGTACGCCGCTATAAAGCAGGTACACGGTGTACGCCAGCACCGGCAGGCCGATCAGCAGATTCAGCCATAGCATCGGATAAAGCAGCATGATGCCGGAAAGAAACAGCGGCGTTGCCGTATAGGCCGCCAGCGCAATGCACTGGGACAATGTCTGTTTGCTGCCGTAGGTCTGGCCCATCCAGTGAATCAGCTTGCCGATGGTGAACACCGCCACCAGGATCGTGAGGTAAGACAGGATGGCGATCGTGATCGCGCTTTCGGGCGTGAGCGTATGTACTTCGCGTGAAACCACCTGCCAGCCGACCTGGGTGGTGCCGATGTATCCGGCGATGGGAGGAATGGCGGCCAGCAACAGAACGTGAGAACAGAAGCATTTGCCGATCGTGCAGTTTTCCTTCCGTATCGTTTTCCATTCTTCTTCCGGATGGAACAACATTCCCCACACGTGGCTCAAGATCATGCTTTTTCTCCCACCCGCCGATATTGATTTCGCGGCCAAGTTTCCTGCAAACCGCCGTGAACGTCAACGACGGCGGCCATCGAAAAACGTAGTGTTCCAGTAAACTAAGGAACCTCTGATTAATTCCTCCGTTCGTGGTGAGCCTGTCGAACCATGAACGGAGGACGCCGTGGAATCAGCAAGTTGCGCCTATCGCCTTTCGACAAGCTCAGGGCGAACGAAATTAATCAGAGGTTCCCGAAACCGCATTACCCTTGACCCGTGCGAGTTCTCGCCGGCACCATGAACACGCATCGCGCCGTCGCGGGAATCGTATAGAATGATTCTGCCTGAATCGGGCATTTAGTCGACCACCATGTCCATCCCTGTCGCCCTGTCGTCCTCCGCAGAAAAAGCCGCCACGGTGGCCTGCTTTCACTGCGGCCTGCCGGTGCCGGAGAGCCTGGACATTGCCGTGAACATCGACGGCGTGCGCCAGCCGATGTGCTGCCGTGGTTGCGAGGCCGTGGCGCGGGCGATCGTCGACGGCGGCCTGGGAAATTATTACAAGTTCCGCACCGCGCAGGCGCCCACGGCGCGCGAGATCGTGCCGGAATTCCTGCGCCAGACCGCCATCTACGATCACCCGGAAGTGCAGAAAAGTTTTGTCCGCGTCGAAGACGAACACGTGCGCGAGGCCGCGCTGATTCTCGAAGGCATCACCTGCGCCGCCTGCGTGTGGCTCAACGAACGCCACCTCGCGCGCCTGCCCGGCGTGCTCGCGGTGCACATCAACTACGCCACGCAGCGCGCGCGCGTGACATGGGATGACCGCCGCATTCACCTGAGCGATATCCTGCAGGCGGTCAGCCGCATCGGGTATCTCGCGCACCCGTTCGATCCCGGTCGACATCAACAACGGCTGGAACACGAGCGCAAACAATTGCTGCGCCGGTTGGGCGTGGCCGGCGTCATGACCATGCAGGTGATGATCCTGGCCGAGGCGCTGTATGTCGGCGGATGGGTGGAAACCGAAGCGCACTATCGCGGTTTTTTCCAATGGGTCAGCCTGCTGCTGACGCTGCCGGTGCTGCTGTATTCGGCGCAGCCTTTTTTCGCTTCGGCCTGGCGCGATCTGACGCACGCGCAGGCGGGCATGGACGTGCCGGTTTCGTTCGGCATTCTCACCGCTTTCATTGCCAGCGTCTGGGTCACCGTAACCGGTCAGGGTACGGTCTATTACGACTCGGTCACGATGTTCGTGTTCTTTCTGCTGAGCGGAAGGTATTTCGAAGCCGCGGCGCGCAAGCGCGCCACGGAAGCCTCTGAAGCGCTGGTGCGGGCCACGCCGGCTAGCGCCACGCGTCTTATCTACTCCCTCTCCCCCGCCACTAGCGGGGGAAGTGAGGCGGAAACGGGAAAAGGTCCAGCGGACCTTTTCCCCGCCGAACGGGCGCAGATGATTCTTCTGCGCCCCGGCGGGAACAACAGGGGTGAGGGGGACGACGCGAAAAGCTCCCCTCTCCTTAACCCTCTCCCCGCAAGCGGGGAGAGGGAAAAATATATTGTGACCGAAGAAACCGTGGCCGCCGCGGAATTGCGTCCGGGCGACCGGGTGCGCATCCGTCCCGGCGAGCACATCCCGGCCGACGGCATCGTGCTGGAGGGCCAATCGAGCGTGAACGAATCGCTGCTCACCGGCGAAAGCCTGCCGGTGGTCAAAGCGCCGGGACAGAAACTGATCGGGGGATCGATCAACATCGAAAGTCCGCTGGTGGCCCGGGTTGAAAAAACCGGGCCGGACACGGTGCTCTCGTCCATCCTGCGGTTGCTGGATCGCGCCAGCTCGGAAAAGCCGCGCGTGGCGCAACTGGCCGACCGGGTCGCCGGCGGGTTCGTGATCGCGGTGCTGCTGCTCGCGGGCCTCGTGGCGCTTTACTGGTGGCAACAGAATTCACCGCTGTGGCTACCCGCCACCATCGCCGTGCTGGTGATTACCTGTCCCTGCGCGCTGTCGCTCGCCACGCCCGCCGCCATCACCGCCGCCACCGGACAGCTCACGCGCCTCGGCCTGCTGGTGACCCGCGGGCATGCGCTGGAGACGCTCGCCCGCGCCACCCATTTCATTTTCGACAAGACCGGCACGCTCACGCGCGGCCGGCTGCGGCTGCTGGAAACCCGGACTCTTTCTCAACTGACCGGCACGGAATGTCTGCGCTGGGCGGGCGCCCTCGAACGCCACTCCGAGCATCCGATCGCGCGCGCACTGATCGAGGCGACCGAACCCGGCGGACCGGGAGCCACGGAAGTGGTCAACACCCCCGGCGCCGGTCTGCGCGGCGTGATCGATGGCCAGATATTTTTTCTGGGTACTCCGGCTTACATCGAGGAACAGACCGGTCGCGCCGCGGATCCTGGAATGCTCCAGGAACTCCGGCGGCGCGGCGATACCGTGGTGCTGCTCGCGGGGCACGAAACCCTGCATGCCGCCTTTGTGCTCAGTGACGAGCTGCGGCCCGGCGCGCGCGAGCTGATCAATGAGCTCAAGCGCCAGGGCAAGTCGGTCATGCTGCTCACCGGCGATCATGAAACAGCTGCGCGGCGCGTGTCCGACAGTCTGGGGATTGAAGATCTGGCCTGGGATCTGCGGCCTGCTGACAAACTCGAGCGGGTCAGGGCCTTGCAACAACGTGGCGCCGTGGTCGCCATGGTCGGTGACGGCGTGAATGACGCTCCGGTATTGGCGGCGGCCCAGGTCTCCATCGCCATGGGCGGCGGCACGGCGGTCGCGGCCGCCAACGCCGACATGATTCTGCTGTCGCAGCAATTACCGCACTTGGCCGACGGGCTGATCGTGGCGCAGCGCACACTCGCCATCATCCGCCAGAATCTGGTCTGGGCGCTGGTTTACAACCTGCTGGCCATTCCCGCCGCCGCGTCCGGCCATGTCACGCCGTGGATGGCGGCGCTCGGGATGTCGGTCAGTTCCCTGCTGGTGGTGGCAAATGCCCTGCGTCTTACCCGTCAATCGCCCCGGGAGTTGACGGTTCCCGTGGCCGCGGTTCCGGGCTAGACCCATGGAGATTCTTTATCTTCTCGTTCCGCTGGCAGTGATTTTCGCCGGGGTGATCATCTGGGCGTTTCTGTGGTCCATCCGCTCCGGGCAGTTCGACGACCTGGAAGGACCGGCACACCGGATACTGATGGACGAGGACGAACCGCCCCGCCACCAGCCGGACCATCCCCCCGGACCGAAAAAGCCGCCTCGCCGCCGCGGGAAGCACGGCCGCGGCGCGCGTTGAGCCGGTAGAGCTTTCCGGCGCGCTGGAATAAACTTAGGGCGCCCTGTAGCCGGAGAAGTGCGGGATGGATGCCGTGTCCACGGACCGAAGAATGGAAAGATCATAAGTGCCAACAAGCACATCTTCCTCAAATGACAAAACGAACAAAGCAGGACAACAATAACGTGCACCACCCGTGACCCCACCTTCAAGGAGAGACCATGCGCAAGATCATGCTGCTTAACGCCAAAGGCGGCTGCGGGAAGAGCACGCTCGCGACCAATCTCGCGAGTTATTACGCCTCACAGGGTAAATCGGTGGTGATCGCGGACTTCGACCGGCAGGGATCGAGCATGGAATGGCTCGAGCAGCGTCCGCAGGACCGTCCGCCGATTCGCGGCATCGCCGCGTGGCGCGACCCGGTGCGGGTGCCGCGTTCCACGGATTACGTCATAATGGATGTACCGGCGGGCGCCCACGGCGCGGACCTGACGGCGCTGGTGCGGCGCGCGCAGACGGTGATCATCCCGGTGTTGCCGTCGCCGACCGACATCCGCGCCGCGGCGCATTTCATACACGAGGCATTGCTGGTCGGGAAAATCGTGCGGGACGAGACGCGTCTCGCGGTGGTCGCCAACCGCGTGCGCGAAAACACCTCGATCCAGAACACCATGGAAAGCGTGCTGAACAGAATGAGCATTTCCTACAGCACACTCAACACCCAGATCTATCACAACCTCGAGCGGTTTCTGTCGCGCCTGCGGATTCCGTTCATCGCCACCCTGCGCGAGAGCCAGAACTATCTGGTGGCGGACGCACGCGGGCTGGGGATTTTCGACCTCAACCGCTCGCAAGTCACGCGCGATACCGAGCAGTGGGAACCGCTGCTCAAATGGCTGGAAAGCAAACGCAGCATTCCTGAATCGCTAAATTAAGCTGCTGGCGTCTGACGGCCGGGCAAGACACCCACGGGGCGGACAAGCTGTAACGGTCGCCCCTTCCCAATCGACGAACACGACTCAGTGCCGCGCGCGCTCGCGCCGGCGGGCAAGGCGGGTCAACACATTTGATTTAGCCTTATTGCTCCGTATTAGCCGAGTACGTTCGGCGCCGCGAGCGACTCGCCACGGTCGCATCCCCATCGCTGTCGCGTGTGGGGGGCGCGCCAAGCGTGGCCCGAGGGACCCGCGAAGCGGGATCGGGCAGCGCGGCCAGCGCCGCGACCGCACTGTACGCCACATCCCACTCAGGGTCGCATCCTCAGTATCGTGGAGCCCGACTCCTCAGCGCTGTGCGGTCGCCCTGCTCCCTGCTCGCGCTCGCCCCGGCACCCTGACTGGCTTAAACCGGGTTATTAAGATTCGTGGTGAAGTCCTCGCTCGGATGCTCGGTCTGGATCTCCAGGTACGCTTTTTTGTTGTCCTCGTTCTCAAAAAAGATTTTGAGAGCGTTTTCCCCTTTTCCCTCGATGACGAAAGGACGTCCTTCGGGATTCTTGACGTCGGCTCCGGAGATGGGATCGGTTGTCGAAATACGCATAGCATGCTCCTTTACGTAAAATAAAAAATCACGCAGCTACATCATTATCGGCATCTATACACCTACTCTCGTCGCCAATATCTGTCAATGACATCCCTCAGAATCTGGACAGGTATTGATTAACAGATTGTTCTGCCGGGAGATATTTCTCTTTCCAGTCCGGGCGGTGAAATACGCGCCATGTCTTGGGGCTATACAGAGAAACAGCAAGGGTGGCATGATGCGCGGCAGCGCGAACACAGGCGAGGGACCGTATCGGGTGAACCTGTTCTCCTTCACAAATCTGTCGCTGCGAACCCGTCTTCTGGTCACCATGGGTGTCGTTTTCATCCCCCTCGTCGTGGTAGCAATCGGTTCGGGCGTTTTTCTGCAACACGCGGCCGAACAGTTCAATCGGCTGACGGAACAACCCGTCTATAAACTCCAGACAACCTCGCGGCTGCAAAACCAGATCCGCAAAGCGTATTCCCTGGTCAAGGATTATACTGGCGCACCAAGCTATGTCCTGCAAAGCCAATTTGAATCCGAAGCAAAAACCGTGGAAGAAATCTTTGTCGATATAATGGCAAAGCCGTTTCTCGATCCGCCGGAATACACCTTGCTGGCACGCGCCCGGCGGGAGTGGCAAGACAGTATCGTGCTCGCTAACCTCATCTTTAACTCGGGCGCTTCCAAGGCGACACTCACGCAGCTGGATCAAGGTGAGAATCAGGTCATGTTTTCCCTGGATCAAATGTACGCGAATTACTACGACGAAATCAGCGCGCAGCGCACACAGATTAATAGCGCCGAAAGTCGTTTTCTGCTGATCATCGCCACGGCCATCGGTTTCGGTCTGGTCAGCGCCGTGGCGGGGGCGATGTGGCTGGCACGTTCGGTACTGGTGCCGCTACGCGAATTCGAAAAAGGCATGACGCATTTCGCGAACGACAATCTTACCTATCGGCTGGACCTGAAGAACAATAATGAAATCGGCCGGTTGGCGCGCGACTTCAACACCATGGCCGAGAGCCTGATGGAGCACAAGGCCCGGCTGGAAGAATTGTCCAGCCGGGACGGGCTGACCGGTCTTTACAACCGCCGTGAATTCGAAGCCCGGCTGCGCGAAGAGACGCAGCGGGCGCGACGTTACAGCAAGCCCTTGTCGGTGATGCTATTGGATATCGACCACTTCAAGAACGTCAACGATCGCTATGGACATCAGGCCGGCGATGAAACGCTGATCGCCGTGGCGGACCTGATTCGTCTGAGCGCCCGCCCCATGGACGTGGTGTGTCGCTACGGCGGCGAGGAACTGGCCGTGATTCTGCCCGAGACGGATGCAACCGGCGCCGGGATCGTGGCCGAGCGCATTCGTGCCAGCGTCGCGGAATCGCTCACCACTACCCCCCAGGGAGACGAGATCCAGGTCACGGTCAGTATCGGCTTTGCCACCTTTCCCCGGGACGGCGACACCGGTCCAGGACTCGTCAAGGCCGCCGACGAAGCGCTGTATGCCGCCAAACAGGAGGGTCGGAATCTTGTGCGCAGCCATTAGCGAAAGACACAACCCAAACAAATAGCCCGCTGACGCGGGCTATTTGTTTGGGACAATCACTCGGCTTGGAGCCGCTAGTGTTCCTGGCCGCCCCGGAGCAAACGCAGACGTTGTTCGGCCGCGACAATCTCATCGCTGGTAAGATTGCGCTTCACGCGGTTGAGTGCCTCGCTCGCCGGCTGGCTGCCGGAAGTGGCCGCGACGCTGTACCAGACGTAGGCGCCGATTTGATTTTGCGGAACACCGCGGCCGCTTTCATACATCCGGGCGACGGTAAACTGCGCATTGTGATCGCCGCTGAGGGCCGCGCGCCGGGTCCAGTAAAACGCCTTGCGCTCGTCACGCGCGCGCTCGGGTCCGTCGAGGTACAGGCGGCCGACGCGTTCCTGTGCCGCCGCATCGCCCTGCTTCGCTGCCTGGAACAACTTGACCAATTCCTCCGGCACCTGTTGCTGGTCCTGAAAATCCGTGGACGCCGAATCCGTCTGAACCGACGCCGCCGGTTGTGGCGAGGAGCCTGCCTGCTTCACGGTCTTGTGCGCCAACACAACCGCCAACAGGGCGGCGGCCGAAATCGCCGCAAGCTTGCGCCAGCGTGGCGCGTCCTGTCGGGAGGGTTCACTCGGCGGTGTCAGGGTACGTTGCAGTTCGGCGGCGCTGGCGAAGCGCCGCGACGGTTCCTTCTCCAGGCAACGCATCACGATGGCCTCGAGATGGGGAGGCGTGGACGACAGCAGCTGGCGCGGCGGCACCGGGCGTTCCTTGATCTGCTTGAGCGCTACTTCCACCGGCGTGGCGCCGGCAAACGCGCGGCGGCCGGTCAGGCATTCGTACAATATGAGGCCCAGCGCGTACAGGTCGGTGCGCTGATCGACGCTCTTGCCCTGCGACTGCTCCGGCGCCATGTAGCCGGGCGTGCCGATGACGGTCTGCGTGGCTGTGGTGGCGCCCTCCAGGGCGCGAGCGATGCCGAAATCCATGAGCTTCACCAGGCCGTCGCGCGCGAGAAGCACGTTTTCGGGTTTCAGGTCGCGGTGCACCACACCCTGCGCATGCGCCTCGCCGAGACCGGCCGCGATCTGGCGCGCGAGGTCAATGACACGTTCCGGCGATAACTTGCCGGCGCGTTTGAGATAGGCACGCAGGCTTTCACCATCCACAAACTCCATGGTGATGTACGCCAGATCGTCAACGCGATTGAAATCGTAGATGCGGCAGACATTCTTGTGGGTGATCCGGCGCGCCAGCCGGATTTCGTCCTTGAACCGTTCCAACATCGCCGGGTCGCGGGCGATCTCCGGACGCAGCAGCTTGAGCGCCAGGATTTCATTGGTCTCCCGGTCACGCACCCGGTAAACCAGCCCCATGCCGCCCTCGCCCAATGAGTTGAGCACTTCGTGGCGTGTCGTGAGGATGGCCGCCACATCCGGAGCGGGGCTGGTCACGGCCGACCCTGGCGAAGCCAGAACCTGGGTTTTGAGATCGTGAGATTCCATTGCAAAAATTTCCGTGGGCGCGGGAGCGCCGGCGCACATTTTCAAAGTATAGGCAAAGCCCCGAGGGTTGCTGTCACAGGTCATGGAAGGCGGGGTAGTCATGAACCGCAGTGAGCCGCCAAGCAACAAAAAGCCCGCTTTCGCGGGCTTTTTGCTTACGAGATGCCGATGACTTTTACTTCTTCGCGGGTTTGGCCGCGATTTCCTCGATCCGGGTAGCGCGGATGATGTTGCCGTCGAGACCAGCTTTCTGCGCTACGCTATCCTGCTCCGCTTGAAAACCCGGGGCATGCCATCCGTGGCATGCCCGTTCGACGGCGCCAGTGTCCGCCGGACACTGGCGACCTCCCCGTCTCACCCTTGGCGCTGCCGCCGTAAGCGACGGTCATCCTTGCGTGCGACTCGCCCCGTTGTCAAACCGCCAAATTGCGATTGTCCCTGCACTCAGTAAGGACGACGCTCGGCTAGGACTATCCAGTGATACGAGCCGGGTTTCCTCTTCTCGCGGTCCAGCAGATACAGTGGCTCGAACGCGTCGAGTAGCGCGAGCAACCCGACGGCGTCGCAGTAGTAGTGCGGGTGGCGCTTTTCCTCGTCGTCGGTGTCGGCCACGAACGTGTCCGCAGCGACTGCCGTGCCCCGCCCGAACAGGGCGTTGCGTTTGGAGAGCATCG
>NZ_JBAVEJ010000086.1:0-9211 GCF_049587675.1 Sulfuricaulis sp.
CTCTAATATGTAGCCCTTAAACAAAAAGAAAAAATCAGATTCCTTAGTGCTGTAAATCCTGAGAAATCCTGCTGATCCTGTCGTATATATTTTTTAGTAATTCTTTCTTAAGAATATGGAAAGTATATCTTAACCTGGCCGGCGTACCTTAAGCTTGGAATGCCGCGCGGCGATGGCATCCATGAGCCCGGCGCTGATATGGAGCCCGTAAAGCCGGTCAAGTTCCCGGATGCAGGTGGGGCTGGTGACGTTGACTTCCGTCAGGTAATCGCCAATGACGTCCAGTCCCACGAACAGCAGCCCCTTCTCGCGCAGCACTGGACCGATTTGCGCGCAGATCCAGCGGTCGCGCTCGCTGAGCGGTACGCCGACCCCCGTGCCGCCGGCGGCGAGATTGCCGCGGGTTTCACCCTCGGCCGGGATGCGGGCCAGCGCGTAGGGAATGGGCTCGCCGTCGACCAGCAGGATGCGCTTGTCGCCCTGGGCAATTTCGGGGATGAAGCGCTGCGCCATGGCAAAGCGGGTTTCATCGGCGGTCAGGGTCTCGATCGCCACGTTCGTGTTCGGATCGCCGCGGCGCAGACGGAATACCGATTCGCCGCCCATGCCGCCGAGCGGTTTGAGGATGATGTCGCCATATTCGGCGAGAAAGCCGCGAATGTGCGCGGCGGAGCGCGTCACCAGGGTTGGCGGAGTGCACTGCGGAAACCAGGCGGTGAAAAGTTTTTCGTTGGCGTCGCGCAGACTGCGCGGTTTGTTGACCACCAGCGCGCCGGCGTCCTCGGCGCGTTCGAGCAGATACGTGGTGTAAATGTACTCCATGTCAAACGGCGGGTCCTTGCGCATCAGGATGACATCGAGCGCGGTAAGCGATTCCGTGTTTTCCTCGCCCCATTCGAACCAGCGATCGGCATTATCGAACAGCTTGAGCGAACGCTGCCGTGCGAACGGTTGCCCGTCGCGCAGGAACAGGTCTTGTTGTTCCATGTAGCGAATCGACCAGCCGCGCGCCTGGGCCTCGAGCAGCATGGCAAATGTGCTGTCCTTGTTAATCTTGATCGACCCGATCGGGTCCATCACTACGCCAAGCCGGAGTGTCATCAATGGAGCCCTACTACGTTCATCATGTCATAAGATCAGTAGCCCTACTCGCTTCGCTCGTCTTGTCATTCCGAGAGGGCGGATTGTTATGGTTCAGACACTTGCTTTTTTCATGCCTTCAGAAGCCGGTGCCGGCGCCTGGGCGGCTTCCTTGGATTCGCGCGCCGCGGCGAGCAACGCCAGGCGCGCCAAGACACCATAGGCGTAGAATCGGTTGGGATTGGCATCGGGTGCCTGGAGCGGGTCGGGATAACTACAGGGGTCGGCGAAGGCGAGCGGTTCGAACTGCATTCCGGGAGCATTCAGATTTTCATCGGTGCGGCGTTCGGTATGCACGCGGTAGAAGCCGCCGATGACGAAGTGGTCGATCATGTACACCACCGGTTCGGCGACCGCGTTCTTCGTGCCCCAGGTCTCGAAGGTGTACACTCCTTCCTGCACCATGATGTCGGTGACGGCCTGTCCTTCCTTCATGTGCGCCATTTTGTTGCGCTGTTTCCGATTGAGCGCGCGCACCTCGTCGGCGCTCTTGACCGACATGATGGCCATGCCATAGGTGCCGGCGTCGGCCTTGACGATGGCGAAGGGCTCCTGGTCGATCCCGTTCTCGCGGTATTTGAGGCGGGTCGCGGCCAGCACTTCTTCGACGTAATTGACCAGGCACTCCTCGCCAGTGCGTTTTTCGAAATTGATTTTGCCACACTTGCGGAAGATCGGATCGATGAGCCATGAGTCGATTTTGATCAGGTCGGCGAATTCTGAGGCAATGCGATGATAGTGGGCAAAGTGATTCGACTTCAGGCGCTTCCACCATCCGAGCGACAGCGGCGGGGCGACGGGCTGTTCGAGGTTTTGCAGGATCGGCGGCAAGCCGCCGGAGAGATCATTGTTGAGCAACACGAAGCAGGGATCGAAGTCGGTTACCGTAATCTTGTTTTCCCGACGCACGAGCGGTTCGAGCGTAAGCCGCCGTCCGGAAGGAAGCTCCACGATTTTCGGTTCGCGCAGATCGGGCAGCATCGAACCGAGCCGCACGCGCAGGCCGGCCATGGTCAGGATTTCGACGAGGGTGGCGAGGCTTTCGAAATAGAAAAGGTTACGCGTGTGGTTCTCGGGAATGACCAGTACGCCACCGGCGCTCGGACAGATGCGTTCGAGCGCCGCCTGGACCGCCTGGACCGCCAGCGACTGGAAGGCCGGGTTGAGATTGTTGAATCCGGCTGGAAACAGGTTGGTGTCCACCGGCGCCAGCTTGAAACCGGCATTGCGCAGATCCACGGAACAATAAAAGGGTGCGGGTGTCTCCTGCCATTGGGAACGGAACCAGCGCTCGATCCCGGCCTGGTTTTGCAGCAGGTGGGTTTCAATCTTCTGCAACGGCCCGGTCAGGGCCGTGGTCAGATGTGGAACAGCAGGCCGAGAGTCGTTACCCATGGTTCCCTGGTATTGGCGTCATGACTGATCTTGGCCCCATGGTAGCCGATTGCTTTGCTTCAAGTTAAGTCCAACGGGCGCCATGGCACGATTCATGCTGCTATTTGGCCATTTTTACCGCTTCCTTCGGGGCCTCTTGATAGGGTTGAGGGCCGCGGGCTGTTTCGGGACGACCGGCCAAAGCATGGACTATATTGAGTAGGGTGAGCCGGCACAGGCCAGTGCATGGATTTTGGGCGGTATTTGTGCTACCAAATCATTGTTATAGCAAAATAATTGCACAAATTACATCACTCACCGACCGGATTTCGCGCGGTGGGGGAGAGGATTGCGTCCAATGGGCAGAGTTTCGGCGAGGATAGCGCACGTGAGCATCAAAGTAATGATTATCGATGACAGCAACACGATACGGCGCACGGCCGAAGCGTTGTTGAAGAAGGCCGGCTACGAAGTCTATACGGCCGCCGACGGGTTTGAGGCCATGTCGATGATCACCGATAACAATCCGGACATTATTTTCGTAGACATCATGATGCCACGGCTCGATGGCTACCAGACCTGCCAGTTAATCAAGAACAACAAGAAATTCCGGGACACGCCGGTCATCATGTTGTCGAGCAAGGACGGACTCTTCGACCGCGCCCGCGGGCGGATCGCCGGATCGGAAGAACACGTCAACAAACCGTTCACCCAGGAAGAGCTGATTGATGTGATTAACAAGTATGTGCACTGATCGGGCCGGGTGCGCCCGACGCGCCGGGGATTTTAAAAACGAAACGCATGGAGCTGTCATATGGCCATCAAAAAAGTATTGATCGTGGATGATTCGGCGACGGACACCCATCTGATGAGCGAGATGCTCAAGAAAAACGGGTACACGGTCGTGACCGCAACCAGCGGGGAAGAAGGCATCATCAAGGCGAAGCAGGAAAGGCCCGACCTGATCCTCATGGATATCGTGATGCCGGGCATGAGCGGTTTCGAAGCCACGCGCGCGATCACCAAGGATCCGGAAACCGCCACCATCCCGGTCATCGTGTGTTCGACCAAGGGCCAGGAAACCGACAAGGCCTGGGGCCTGCGCCAGGGCGCGAAGGATTATATCGTCAAGCCGGTCATCGAAAAGGTCTTGATGGAGAAGATCAGGACGCTCTAGCCATGACCAGAACTCAACAGGACCCGTTCGAACTTCTGCGCAAGATGCAGCAGGAGAGTCTGGAAAACGCCCCGGGGCTCCCGCAGGAAGTCGAAGTCACGAAACTGTGGTCGGGGGTGGGTTTCCGGATCGGCGACATGATGCTGGTGACGCCGCTCGATCATGTGCTCGAGATTCTCCCGCCGCCACCCACGACACTGGTTCCGGGCGTCAAATCCTGGCTCAAGGGTGTGGCCAATGTGCGCGGCAACCTGATCACGATCGTCGATCTGCCGGAGTATTTCGGCAAGCCGCCGGTTTTTCTTGATGAGAAAGCACGCATGCTGATCATGAACGTGCCCGGACTCAACGCCGGCGTGCTGGTCAATGAAGTGCTGGGTTTGCGGCATTTCGACGAAGAACTGGAACGTCAGGATCTGTCCGGTCTGGACGATCCCGTCGTGGCCCAACTGAATGGCGCTTTTTTGCGTGACAACGTGTTGTGGGGAGTGTTTGACATGAAATCGCTGGCGGAGAGTGATTCTTTCCGGCATGTCGCGGCCTGAATCGCGAAGCAAAGCCGGGGCGGGCCTGTTTGGATGAATGTATAACGGTGACATATCTCAAATGAGATGAGGTGGACAGTATGGCTAGGAAAAAATCTACGAAGGATGGCTTGATCGATCAACCCTCCGAGGACATTATCGATCTTTCGGGTGGGACGCCCGGGGCCTCGGCAGACGAGTTTGTTGATGTCGGCAAACCGGCAGCGTCGGTGCTGCCAGGCGGCATCATGAACATGTTTTCCGGCCTGTCGTTCCTCCTGGGCGGATTGGTCCTCGCCATGATTGCCATGATCTGGTTGCTGGTCCTGAACGCCCAGCGGTCCGAACGCGAATCCAAATATATCGAGCAATCATCGCAGCTGCTGATGTTGTCGCAGCGACTGGCGAAAGACGCGCGCGAAACGGTATTGGGTCAGCCGACCGCCTTCCGCACTCTCAAGGAATCACGCGACCGCTTTGACAGCATCGTGACTTCGTTGCGCGACGGAAATCCCGAACTGGGGGTTGTGTCAAGTCCGCCGGATATCGCCGACAACCAGCTGAAGGAAATCATCAAGATGTGGTCGCCGAAGCCGAACGAAGGCTTGCGCGGGCAGGTCGACCAGATTCTTTCGCTGGAGAAATCGCTCTTCAGCATGCATGACTCGGTGATGGCGATCAACCAGATGAGCCCGATGCTGCTGACGGCCTCCGACGAAATTGTCGAGCTCGGTTCACAGGCTGGCATGAAGCAGGACCAGCTTTATCTCGCGAGCCGTCAGGGCATGCTCTCCCAGCGTATTGCCAAGGACGTCAATCTGTTCTCGCAGGGCGGCAACGAAGCCGCGGTGGCCGCCGCCGAATTCGGCAAAGACGCCAAGCTCTTCAAGGAAACCGACGAAAAGCTGCGCAAGGCGGCGCCGCCGAGCGTACGCCCCAAGCTCGATGAATCGGCCGCCATTTTCGCTGAGATCAACAACCACGTCGAAGGTATCCTGGGCAACGCCGCGGAATTGTTCGTCTCCCAGCGCGCGAGCCAGACGGTATTCGAGCAGTCCGATCCCTTGCTTAAGAAATCGAGGGATCTGGTCGATGCCTACTCGAGACTGGCCGAGCAGCGCACCGGCGTGCGCACCATGATTTTCGTCGCCGGTTTCGCTTCCGTACTCTTTCTGTTCCTGCTGGCCCGCAAGCTGGTTGTTGACGCCCGTGACCGTGCGCACCACAGCTCCGAGCAGAACCGCCAGAGTCAGGACGCGATTCTTAAACTGCTCGACGAAATGGGCGACCTCGCCGACGGTGACCTCACGATTCAGCCGGAGGTGACCGAACAGATCACGGGCGCGATCGCGGACTCGATCAACTACGCGGTGCGCGAAATGCGCAACCTGGTCGTGCGCATCAAGAACGCCGCACAGCAGGTGGCCGTGGCTTCCGAGCACTCACGCCAGACGGCGACCGAACTGACCGAAGCCGCGTTGCGGCAAGCGGCGCAGATCACCGAGGCGACCGGCAAAATGGTGGCCATGGCGCGTTCGATGGAAGACATGTCGAAGAGCGCCGAACGCTCCGCCGAAGTGGCGCAAGGTTCGGTGGCGACCGCCAAGCGTGGCGCGGCGGCGGTGCAGGACACGATCAAGGGCATGGACGAAATGCGCGAGCAGATCCAGGAAACCGCCAAGCGCATCAAGCGTCTGGGCGAATCCTCGCAACAGATCGGTGAAATCGTGGAACTCATCAATGACATCGCCGAGCAGACGAACATCCTGTCGTTGAATGCTGCGATTCAGGCGGCCATGGCCGGCGAGGCGGGCCGTGGTTTTGCGGTGGTTGCGGACGAAGTGCAGCGACTCGCCGAGCGTTCGGCCGAAGCGACCAAACAGATAGCCGATCTGGTTAAGACCATTCAGGCCGACACCAACGAAGCGGTGGCTTCGATGGAGCAGGCGACCAATGGCGTGGTGCAGGCCACGCGACTGGCTGATGCCGCAGGACAGGCGCTGGGCGAAATCGAATCGGTGTCCGAGCAGCTTTCGAGCCTGATTGTGAATATCGCGCGCGATGCCCAGCGGCAATCACAAACGGCGACCGACGTTTCTGGAAGCATGGCCAAGATTCAGGAAACGACCACGCTGACTTCTTCGGGCAGCCGGCAGACGGCGGAAGCTATCGGAAAACTTTCCGATCTGGCGCGCGAGCTGCAGGCTTCCGTGGCAGGTTTCAAGCTGCCGACCTGATGCCGCCCGCCGGGTGGCACGGTTCAGCGGTGAGTTTCACGTCTTCCGGAAGAGCGAGAAGGCGGAACGCGGCGGAGTTTTGTTATATCAATGAGTACGCACAGCAAAATTGACCTGAGCACGCTTGGTTGGGTCAAGACCGAGATCGATGAGACGCTGAAACAAGCGCGTCTCGCACTCGAGTCGTTCGCCGAAAATCCCACCGACAAGACACGCTTGCGCTTCTGCGCGACTCACCTGCATCAAGTGGTGGGTACGCTGCTCATGGTTGAGCTCGACGGAGCGGCCATGCTGGCCAAGGAAACCGAGGCGCTGGCTGAAGCGGTCATCAATGACAAGGCCGTTCCGGATTCGAATATTTTCGATGTACTGACGCGCGGCATTCTCACGCTACCGGATTACCTGGCACGGCTTCAATACGGCCAGTTGGACGTCCCGCTCAAGCATATAACGCTGATCAACGAGTTGCGCGCTGCGCATAATGCCCCGCCCATCTCGGAGCTCGAACTTTTCTCACCTGATCTCTCGGTACGTCCGCCGCCCACCGCCCAGCCGGCGGAGAAACTGGCGGAGACGGAATACCGCGATTTTGCCAAACAATCGCGCGGTACATTCCAGCCTGCGTTGCTCGATTGGCTGCGCGATACGTCGAACAAAAAACCGCTGCGTATCATCATGGATGTCTTCGAACAGTTGCAGGCCAAGGCGGGACTCGCGGTGACCGAGCAGATGTTCTGGGTCGCCGGTGGCCTGCTCGAGGCGCTGATCGATGACGGTCTGGAAGTGACGGCCGAGCGCAAGAAGCTTTTTGCGCGCCTTGACCAGCAGATCAAGAAGATCATTGACGGCGCGGAAAAGTCGGTATTGCGCCATTCCTCTGAATCTCTCATCAACGCCATCCTGTGGGACGTGGCGCACGCGGAATCCACGGGACCCAAGGTCACGCAGCTGAGCCAGGCGTTCGAGCTTGAATTTCTGCTGACCGGCGGTGTCGCTGAGGTTCCCGCGACGGGCGACCTGCCGACACCCGAGGCGCTGCAGTCGGTATCGACGGCGCTCGGCAAGGAGATCGAGGCAGCGCAGGACTTGATGTCCACCTATTTCGATCCGGAAAATCAGGGCGCGGTGTCGCTCGAACCGTTGCTCGAATCGTTCCATAAGATGTCCGGCACGCTCGACATGCTTAACGTGCCGATACTGAAGTCACTGGTGGACGAACTGTCGCAGGTCTGCCGTGCAATCCTCGACAAGCGGATATCCAATCCCGAAACGGTTTCAATGTCCATGGCCGAGGCCCTGCTCATGATTGAGAGCAGTACTCGCGACATCAGCCATTCGGCCACCGAATGGAAGAAGCAGATCGAGGAGGCCGTTCACCGGTTGCACGCGTTGCACGCACCGGACGATGCCAGGGAAGCGCCCGAGGCTGAGGGACTAGAAGTTACGGATGCCGAGCTCACGGAATCCGATTACAAGCAATTGTTGAACGTAGTGGCCAGTGAGGTAAGCGTCAACCTGGGACGCATCGAGGAGGCGCTTGAAGGTTTCGCCTCCGACACCACGCGCGTAGAGGCGCTGGACGATGCTCCGCAGTTGCTTTCGCAAATTCTGGGGGCGATGCAGATTTTGGGACAGGCACGCGCCGCCGAACTGGTGGAGTCGACGAAGCAGCACGTCGAAGATATACGGTCCGGTGCCCTGATCATTGACAGCGCCATCATGGACGGGCTGGCCGTGTGTGTCGGCACGATCGGTGCCTTTGTCGAAGGCTTGCGCGCCGACCGGCCGAATTTGGACGCACTGATCGACGCGGCATTCAAGGAGATGGACGCATCTCTGAGCAGCGGCCACGGCAAACAGCGCGACCCGGCCCTGCTTATCGACGGTGTGCGTCTCAGCCTCGAATCCTGGCTCGATGACCCTGAAAACGAGACGACGCGCGAACCGCTCGGCCGGCAGCTCGATGAACTCACCAAGATGGCCCAGACGCAGGGGCAGGAAAAGATCGCGAAGATCAGCGCGGAAATGAACCATCTGCTCGAACTGGTGACCGAAGATCCGTCGCGGATGTCAGAAGTGATCGTCGATACCCTGAAGCAATCGTTTACGGCCATATCGGTGTTAGCCGGCCGGCGCATGACCTTGCGCACAACGTCCCCGGCCATGCCCGCCCCCTCGGAGGTCGAATCCGAGCGCGATGCATCTGTGCTCGAGGTGAGCGTACCCGTCATCCGCGACGCTCCCAAAGCGGTTGAGCCGGCGCGTGTTCCCACTCCTCCCCCGGCACGCGTCGCGGTTGATGAGGAATTCGACGCCGAGATTATGGAGATCTTCGTCGAAGATGCACGCGAAGTGATCGAGAACATCAAAAACAAATTCATTGTCTGGCGAGAGGATACTGATAATCAGAATGCGCTAACTGAGCTGCGCCGCGGTTACCACACGCTCAAGGGCAGCGGGCGCATGGTGGGCGCTTCCGAGGTGGCGGAACTGTCCTGGGCCGTGGAGAACGTGCTCAACAGAGTACGCGAGGCCAAGATCGTTCCTTCCCTGGCGATCATTGAGCTATTGGAGCTGATGCTGAATGTACTTCCGCGCATGGTCGATTTTCTTGCGGGTGGGCCAGCGCATGGCATCGATGTCGAAGCACTGCGCGAGACGGCGCATGCCCTGGCGCAACCGGGCGATGCTCTGGCCGCGCCGTCTCTTGCGTCGCCGACCGTGGCACCGCCGCGCGCGCCGGCGCCCGTCGTCGAGAC
>NZ_JBAVEJ010000087.1:0-6852 GCF_049587675.1 Sulfuricaulis sp.
GCGCGGTACCACCACTCAATGCGACGTCATCCGTGGGACGATTCGGCGCCGTGCTGCAGGCGCCGAGCGCCAACAGACACAGACCGCTGAACAGCCATTGGCGAACATGCCGTGGAGTAACTATCGAGAACATCCTTTTTGTTTTATTTATATCCGGTACAGACATGGCTGCCTAGGCTAACGGAGGCACTGCAGTTCTGTAAAGCCTGAACCACTCGAAGGTTCAGCGTTTGCGCTGGTAGCCGCCGATGAGTTCCGCCTGCGCGAGGATGTGGCCGTGCATGGTTTTTTCAAGTTTCGCCTTGGTGGGCAGACCCAGATCGGGCAGAATCGTATCCAGCGCATAAATTTTATGGAAATATCGATGACGGCCGACCGGCGGACACGGCCCGCCGTAACCGGTGCGTTTCCAGTCATTGATGCCTTCGAGAGTTCCTTTGGGCAGATCCTCCGCGTCCACGTCTTCGGCAAGGCTCGTCGTGCCCGGCGGCATGTTGTACAGCACCCAGTGAACCCAGGTCATTTTCGGCGCCTTGGGGTCCGGCGCGTCGGGATCGTCCACGATCAGTACCAGGCTCTTGGCGCCGGCCGGCACGCTGGTCCAGGACAGCGGCGGCGACATATCCTCGTCGTCGCAGGTGTAGCGCGTGGGAATATCTGCGTTGTGACGGAATGCAGAAGATGTGATGGTCAATGACATGGCGTGTACCTCCGTTTTGCGCTCAGCTGCGGCCACGACAGACAACAAACCGATACACCCCATGGCCAACATCGCGAGCCAAACTGGCTTTGGTATCGAAGACAGCATGTTACTCCCGAAACTGGATTAGCTCAGAGAACAATTGTTGCTTATTTTAGTGGATATTGATGCATCGCTGAAAATAAAAAAGGGGCCGAAGCCCCTTTTTTACTACTTAAACGTGAATCACTCAGGAGATCTGTTCTTCCTGCAAAGCCTTCATGGACAGACGGATGCGGCCCTGCTTGTCCACTTCCAGCACCTTAACCCTGACGACTTCGCCTTCTTTCAGTTTGTCACCGACATTCTCTACACGTTCGCGCGAGATCTGCGAGATGTGCACCAGACCATCCTTGCCTGGCAAGATGGTGACGAAGGCGCCGAAATCCATGAGCTTGGCGACCTTGCCTTCGTAGATCATGCCGACTTCGACGTCCGCGGTGAGCTGCTTGACGCGACGCACAGCTTCCTGCGCGGCGTTATTGTCGGCCGAGGCGATCTTGACCGTGCCGTCGTCCTCGATGTCGATGGTGCAACCGGTTTCCTCGGTGAGCGCACGGATAACCGCGCCGCCCTTGCCGATCACGTCGCGGATACGTTCCGGATTGATCTTGATGGCGATGATGCGCGGGGCGTACTCGGAAAGCTCGGCGCGCGGGGTGGAAATCGCCTTGCTCATCTCGCCGAGGATGTGCAGCCGGCCTTCTTTGGCCTGCTTGAGCGCAACATCCATGATTTCCTTGTTGATGCCCTCAATCTTGATGTCCATCTGCAGCGCGGTCACGCCGTTCGTGGTGCCGGCCACCTTGAAGTCCATGTCGCCGAGGTGGTCCTCGTCGCCGATGATGTCGGTGAGCACCGCGAAACGCTTGTCTTCCTTGATGAGGCCCATGGCGACGCCCGCCACCGGCGCCTTGATCGGCACGCCGGCGTCCATCATCGACAGCGAAGCGCCGCAGACGGATGCCATGGAGCTGGAGCCGTTGGACTCGGTGATTTCAGACACGATGCGCAGCACATAGGGATACACCGCCATGTCCGGCAGCACGGCAATGATGGCGCGCTTGGCCAGACGCCCGTGACCGACCTCGCGGCGTTTGGGGCTGCCGACGCGGCCGACTTCTCCCACCGAGTACGGCGGGAAGTTGTAATGCAGCATGAACGGTTCTTTGCGCTCGCCTTCCAGCGCATCGATGATTTGCGCGTCACGGCCGGTGCCGAGCGTGGTCACGACCAACGCCTGGGTCTCGCCGCGCGTGAACAGCGCCGAACCATGGGTACGCGGCAACACGCCAGTGCGGATGGTGATTGGACGCACGGTGCGCGTGTTGCGTCCGTCGATGCGTGGTTCACCGGACAAGATCTGATCGCGCACGGTGCGGTATTCGATGTCGCCAATAATTTTCTGCACTTTTTCCTTCGTGCCCGCGGGTGCGCCTTCGGCGGCATGTTTGCCAACCGCCATCTCGTGGATCTCGGCCACGCGGTCCTGGCGGGCGCCCTTCTCTTTAATACGATAGGCCTCGGCGATGTGCGGACCGAATTCGGTTTGCAAGGCATTCTTGAGCGCGCTGTCCTCGACCGGCGGCTGCCAAGCCCAGGGCTGCACGCCGGCATCCTTCACGAGTTCGTTGATGGCTTTGATCGCCGTCTGCATCTGCTCATGGCCGAACATGACGGCGCCGAGCATGGCTTCTTCCGACAGTTCCCTAGCTTCGGATTCCACCATGAGCACGGCCTTGGCGGTACCGGCGACGACGAGGTTGAGCTGCGAGTCGACGAGTTCCTTGTTGCCCGGATTGAGCAGGTATTTGCCGTCCTTGTAACCCACGCGCGCGGCACCGATGGGGCCGTTGAACGGAGCGCCCGACAGTTTGAGCGCCGCGGAGGCGCCGATCATGGCGACGATATCCGGATCGATATCCGGATCCACCGAGATCACGGTGGCGATGATCTGGACTTCGTTGGTGAATCCTTCGGGAAACAGCGGGCGGATGGGACGGTCGATGAGGCGCGAGGTGAGGATTTCTTTTTCCGAGGGGCGGCCTTCGCGCTTGAAGAATCCGCCCGGGATACGGCCGGCGGCGAAGGTTTTTTCCTGATAATCCACCGTCATGGGGAAGAAATCCTTGCCCGGCATCGGTTCCTTCATCGTCACCGCAGTCGCGAGCACTACGGTTTCGCCCATGCTGGCCAGACACGCACCGCTGGCCTGACGAGCGATCTCGCCGGTTTCCAGGGTGACGGTGTGACTGCCGTACTGAAATGATTTGGTAATTTTTGCCAAGACTATGTCCTCGATATGCTTCGTTACTTGCGCAGGCCAAGACGCTCGATGAGCGCGCGGTAGCGGTCGCCGTCGGTGTTCTTCAGATACTCGAGCAGCTGGCGGCGCTTGTTGACCATCTTCAGAAGACCGATGCGCGAATGGTGATCTTTCGGATGCGTCTGAAAGTGGGCGGATAATTCGTCGATTTGGGTGGACAGCAGGGCAACCTGGACCTCCGGCGAACCGGTGTCTCCATTGTGAGTCTGGTATTCCTGCATGACCTTGGCCTTGGTCTCGCGGGGGACGGTCATTAATATTTACCTCAATTTGCTGTCAGTTACGCTTCGGAGGGCGCGTATTCTACCTGCGGGGGCACCCCGCCTCAACCGCAATCTACCGGTCCGAACGCGCCGGACGGACCGCGTAAAACAATGCTCTTTCAGGGGCTTTCAGTGAGCGCCAATAAACGGCGCGGGGCCACCTGACCATCGTCCAGCACCTGCCCCATGCCCAGAAAACGGCTGTCGCCTTCGTATAAGCGCACCCAGCCGGGCGCCAGACCGTGACGCGCCGATACCGACTGTCCCTGCTTCAGATAATGGGCCGCGAGCGATGTCAGGTGCACGTCCGGCACCGCATGCAACACGCTGTCCACCGGTTGCAGCAGTTGCGCCCGTTCCACGGGGCTCGCCAGCGCCTCCAGCCGATCCAGCGTGACCGCCTTGTCGATCGACACGTCGCCGGTCGCGAGGCGGCGCAGTTGCACCACGTGCGCTCCGCAACCCAGGATTTCGCCCAGATCGTGCGCCAGGGTGCGGATGTAAGTGCCCTTGGAGCAGGCGATTTCCAATGTCAGCAGATTGTCCTGAAACCCAAGCGCCTTGATTTCATACACGGTCACGGGCCGCGGCTCGCGCTCGACTTCCACGCCGGCGCGCGCCAGCTTGTATAGCGCCTCGCCGTTGTGCTTGATCGCCGAATACATGGGCGGTATCTGCTCGATCTCGCCCTGGAACCGGAGCAAGGCCCTTTCAATATCGCGCAAACCGACGGTGACGGGCCGGGTGGCGGTCGCTTCGCCCTCGCTGTCGAAGGTCGTGGTGCTCACGCCCAGCTTGAACACGGTCCAGTAACGCTTGTCCGCGTTCAGCAGAAATTGCGTCAGCTTGGTGGCTTCTCCGAAAAAAAGCGGCAACAGACCCGTGGCGATGGGATCGAGACTGCCCGTGTGTCCGGCCTTGCAGGCATTGAGCAGCCGCTTCACGGTCTGCAGCGCCTGATTCGATGTAAATCCGACGGGCTTGTCGAGCAGCAACACCCCGTTGACGGGGGAACAGTTACGGCGTGCACGCACGATTAATCCTTGTGAGTCTTGTCTTCGGCAATCGCCTGATCGATCAGGCTGTCGATGCGCGCGCCGCGCTCCACGGATTCGTCGAAATAAAACCGCAGCGCCGGCACGGTGCGCAACGACACCCGCCCCATGAGCGCGTGGCGCAGAAAACCGGCGGCGCGGTTGAGCGACTTGGTCGCCTGTTTCGCCTCGACCGAACCGCTCAGCAGCGAAAAGTAAATCCGCGCGGATGACATATCGCGCGACACCTCCGCGCCCGTTATTGTGATCTCGTGCGCGTGCGGATCGTCGAGCTCGCGCGGGATCAGCATGGCCAGCTCGCGTTTGATTAGTTCCGCGACGCGTCGCGGCCGGTTGGATTCTTTCTGCATGATGGCACCCCGCCGCGTTTCCGCGGCCTGGCTGGAAGGCTGGTTACAACGTCCGGGCGACCTCGACCTTTTCGTACACTTCGATGTGGTCGCCCACCTTCACGTCGTTGTAATTCTTGACCGCGATGCCGCACTCAAGCCCCGCCTTCACTTCTCCGGCGTCGTCCTTGAAGCGGCGCAAGGATTCGAGTTCGCCCTCGAAGATCACCACGTTGTCGCGCAGCACGCGGATCGGACGGTTGCGCCGCACCACGCCCTCGACAACGTAGCAGCCGGCAACCGCTCCCATCTTCGGCGAACGGAACACATCGCGCACCTCGGCCAGACCCAGCAACTGTTCCTTGAACTGCGGCTTCAACATGCCGCTCATCGCGGCCTTGACCTCGTCCACGGCGGTATAAATAACGTTGTAGTAGTGAACGTCCACCCCTTGATGCTCGATCAACTTGCGCGCCGTAGCGTCGGCGCGGACATTGAAACCGATAATGATCGCGCTGGACGCCACCGCGAGGTTCACGTCGGATTCGGTGATGCCACCGACCATGCCGTGGATCACCTTGACCCGGACCTCGGGGGTGGAAAGCTTTTCGAGTGAGACGGTAAGCGCTTCGATCGAACCCTGCACATCCGCCTTGATGATGAGGTTCAGCGGCTTGGCCTCTTCGCTCTCTTTCAATTGCTCGAACACGTCGGACAGCTTCGCCGCCTGCTGGCGCGCGAGCTGCACGTCCTTGAACTTGCCCTGGCGGTAAAGCGCGATCTCGCGCGCCTTGCGCTCGGACTCCACCACCATCACTTCCTCGCCGGCGTTCGGCACGCCGGAAAGTCCCTGGACTTCCACGGGGATGGACGGTCCGGCCTCTTTCACCGTATGACCTTTTTCATCGCTCATGGCGCGCACGCGCCCGAACTCGCGCCCGGCGAGTATCACATCGCCCTTGCGCAGGGTACCGCGCTGCACCAGCACCGTGACCACCGGGCCGCGGCCCTTGTCGAGGCGCGCCTCCACCACCAGACCCGCGGCGGGGCCAGTCTTGGGAGCCTTCAGCTCCAGCACTTCGGCCGTCAGCAGCACGGATTCGAGCAGCTTGTCGATGCCTTCGCCGGTCTTGGCGGAGACGTTCACAAAGATTTCATTTCCGCCCCATTCCTCGGCGACGACTTCATGCTTAGTGAGTTCCTGGCGCACGCGATCGGGCTGCGCCTCGGGCTTATCGATCTTGTTCACCGCTATCACGAGCGGCACTTTGGCGTTGCGTGCATGATGGACCGCTTCAATTGTTTGCGGCATGACGCCGTCATCAGCCGCCACCACCAGGATCACGATATCGGTAGCCTTGGCGCCACGGGCGCGCATGGCGGTGAATGCCTCGTGACCAGGCGTGTCCAGAAAGGTCACCACGCCTTTGGGTGTTTCCACGTGGTAAGCGCCGATATGCTGGGTGATGCCGCCGGCTTCGCCGGAGGCCACCTTGGCCTTGCGGATATAGTCGAGCAGCGAGGTCTTGCCGTGATCCACGTGGCCCATGACGGTCACCACGGGCGGGCGTGGTTCGGCCTCGCCGGCCGCCTCGGCCGTGGGCCAGGCCAGCAGGGTTTCGGGGCTTTCGGGCCTGGCTTCTTTGACGACATGACCCATTTCCTCGACGACGAGCGTCGCGGTGTCACGGTCGAGCACCTGGTTGATGGTGACCATGGTGCCCATCTGCATCAGCACCTTGATAACCTCGGCCGCCTTGATAGACATTTTCTGCGCCAGCTCCGCCACCGTGACGGTTTCCGGCAGCGCCACTTCATGCACGATCGGCGCCGTCGGCCGCTCGAAACCATGCTGACCGGTAACGCTGGTGACTACCGGTTTATTCGCGACCATCCTGACCTTGCGCCGCACCTTCTTGCCGGCCGCCAGATGCAGTTCACCGCGCTCGCGCTCTTCGAGTTTTTGCAGCCGTTCTTTCTTGCCTTTATGCGGTTTCTTGACTTCCTTGGCGGGTGCCGGAGCCGGCTTGGACGGTACCGCCGGTTTTGCTACCGACGCCACGGGTTCTACTTTCGACGGAATGGGAGGCGCCGCCACCGGCGCCGGCGCGGCGGTTTCGGCAACGACGGGCGCCTGCGC
>NZ_JBAVEJ010000088.1:0-37675 GCF_049587675.1 Sulfuricaulis sp.
CGCGACTGGCCCACGAGACAGGAAGTCTCGTTGGGCCAGCGCCGGGACCCAAAGCCGCGGAGGCGAGGATCAGGGCGCCATCCGGGGCGTGCTTTCTTTGGTTTCTTTCTTTGCACGAGCAAAGAAAGAAATCCGCCCGCGGTGCGGGGAACCGCAATTAGCTTTTTCATCATCGCCGAAGGCGATTCGACCAAACTATCCTCACTTAAGCGCTGCAAGCGCTTTATCGTAATTCGGTTCCTGTTTGATCTCAGGCACCAGCTCGGTGTGCACGACCTTGTTGTTCTCGTCGATCACGACGATGGCACGCGCGGTGATGCCGGCGAGCGGGCCGTCGGAGATGAGCACGCCGTAATCCTTGGCGAAGTTGCGGCTGCGCATCATCGAGAGTGTCTTCACGCTGTTGGTGTTCTCGGCACTGCAGAAGCGTTTCTGCGCGAACGGCAGGTCGGCGGAGACGATCAGCATCACCGTGTTTGGGTGCTTGGCGGCCTGCTCGTCGAATTTCTTCGTCGAAAGCGCGCAGGTCGGCGTGTCGAGGCTCGGCACAATGTTCAATAATTTCTTCTTGCCCTTGAAATCCGCGAGCGACAGGTCCTTAAGATCGGCGTCCTGCAGCTTGAAGTCGGGCGCGGGGGCACCGACCTTGGGCAGGTCGCCGTTGGTGTTGATGGGGTTACCACCGAGTGTGATCTTGGCCATGGTCGTGTCTCCTCAGAATTAGACGTTGGGGTTTGTTTTGACAGCGCACGGCGGGTCCAGCCGGCGCCTGCTCACGATGCGTTCCAGATGGAACGCATATTGCTCGATGTCTTCCGGCGTGCGGGTTTCCGTGGCGCACACCAGTAGCGACTGCCCGAGATGCGGATAATGGTCGGTCAAATCGTAGCCGCCGAGTATCCCCTGGGCCTCGAGCGCACGCAGCGTCTCCGGAACCGGCACATCCAGCCGCAGCACCGCTTCGTGGAATACCGGGCGGTCGAATACGCGTGTCACGCCGTCGATCGCCGTGAGTTTCTCAATGAGCGCGAGGGTGTTGGCATGGCAAGACCGAGCCACGCGTTCCAATCCCTCCGGCCCCAGCAGCGCCATATAAATCGTGGAAGCTGTCACCACCAAGCCCTGGTTGGTGCAGATATTCGAAGTCGCCTTGGAACGACGGATATGCTGTTCGCGCGCCTGCAGTGTCAGCGTAAACCCCGGCTTGCCGTCCTTATCGACCGTACGCCCGATAATGCGGCCGGGCATCTGCCGCACCAGCACTTCCTTGCAGCACATGAAACCGTAGTAAGGTCCGCCGGAAGACAGCGGCGCGCCCAGCGGTTGGCCTTCGCCCACCGCGATGTCCGCACCCTTCGCGCCCCATTCGCCGGGCGGCGTGAGCAGCGCCAGCGCCGTGGGATTCACCAGCCCGATGGCGAGCATATTGTGCGCGTGCGCCCAATCGGTCAGCGCGTCCACATCTTCCAGCACGCCGAAGAAATTGGGCTGCGGGATCACCAGCGCGGCGAACTCGCCGCCTTCGTATTGCTTGAGCGAATCCGGAATGATGTTGCCGCATTCCATGCACAGCGGAATTTCCACGAGCTCGATGTTCTGGTTCGTGACGATGGCGCGCACCACGCGCCGGTAAATCGGATGCACCGTGCTCGGCATCAGAATCTTGCGTGCCTTCTTATGGGCACGGACAGCCATCAGCACTGCTTCCGCCAGCGCCGAGGCGCCGTCGTAGAGCGAAGCGTTCGAGATGTCCATGCCGGTCAGCGAGGCCATCATGGTCTGGTATTCGTACAGCAGCTGCAGCGTGCCCTGGCTCGCTTCGGCCTGATACGGCGTGTAGGCGGAGTAGAACTCACCGCGCGAGACGATCTCCCACACCGCCGCCGGAATATGGTGCTCATACACACCGGCGCCGATGAAATTGGCATACGCGCCATCCTGGTTGGCGCGCGCCTGCATCAGGCGCGTGACTTCCATCTCGCTCAGGCCTACCGGAACCTGCGTCAGCTTGCCGGCGCGGAGCTTTTCCGGAATTTCATCAAACAAATCGTCAATCGACTTGACGCCGATGCTTTTCAGCATCACTTTGATATCGGCGTCGGTATGCGGAATAAACGGCATGTGTTAATCCTATGAGTTTTAACCGCCAAGGCGCCAAGGACGCCAAGAAAAACTGAAGTTAACTGATATCATCTTGGCCTCTTGGCGGTTCAATCAGTGTTTCTCAGACGCAACCAGCGCTTCGTAGGCCTTGGCATCGAGCAGACCGTCGAGCTCGGCCTTGTTCGCGGGCTTGAGACGGAACATCCAGCCGGCGCCGTAACAGTCCTTGTTCACGGTCTCGGGGGAATCGGCGAGCGTGGCATTAGCCTCGACGATCTCGCCGCTGACCGGCGCGTACACGTCGGAAGCCGCCTTCACGGATTCGACCACACCGCATTCCTTGCCGCTTGTAACTTTGGTCCCGGCCTGCGGCAGTTCGACGAACACCATGTCGCCCATGAGATCCTGGGCGTGGTGCGTGATGCCGACGATGACGCTGCCGTCAGCGTTCAGCTTCACCCATTCGTGCGATTTCGTGTACTTAAGATCTTTCGGAATATTGCTCATGATTCCCCTCGCTTTTAAAGACAACTCTTGCCATTGCGGACAAATGGATATTTGACGACGCGCACCGTCGCGGGCTTGCCGCGCAGGTCGACCGTGACACGATCGCCGATTTTCACCGCGGCCGGTACGCGCGCCAGCGCAATGGCCTGATTGAGCGTGGGCGAAAAACTGCCGCTCGTGATTTCGCCTTCGCCGGCACCATTGCAGATCACCTTTTGATGGTTGCGCAGCACGCCCTTGCCTTCGAGGATCAGCCCGACGAGCTGGCGCGGAACGCCCTGGGCCTTCTGTTTATCCAGCACCTCGCGCCCGATGAATTTCCGGTCGGACGGTTCGAGCGCCACGGTCCAGGCCAGCCCCGATTCCAGTGGCGTGGTGGTTTCGTCCATGTCCGAGCCGTAGAGATTCATACCGGCCTCCAGACGCAGGGTGTCGCGCGCGCCCAGCCCGATGGGGGCCACGCCCGCCTCGTTCAGCATCTGCCAGGTGAACGGCGCGGCCTTGGCGGGAAGAATAATCTCGAAACCATCTTCGCCGGTATAACCGGTGGTGGCGATGAACAGCTCACCCACGGTCGCGGCATGAAACGGTTTGAGGGCACCGGCCGGTGCACGCAGCGCCTCACCCAGCGCCTGATAGACCTTCTCTTTCGCAATCGGTCCCTGCACCGCGATCATCGCCAGATCGTGGCGCGGTATTACCTCGAGCCCGCTGACGTGCAGGGACGCACTAATGTCGCGAGAGGCAGGATGCCGGGAGCGACCGAATTCCTTGGCCGCCGCGTTCACCCACGCCATGTCCTTGTCGCGCGTGGCGGCGTTCATCACCACGCGGAACCACTGATCATCCATGTAATAGACGATAAGATCGTCGATGACACCGCCCTTGGCGGTGAGCATGCAGCTGTACAGCGCCTTGCCCTTCGTCTTGAGCTTGTCGACGTTATTGGCCAGCAGCAGGCGGAAGAAATCGCGGACCTTGGCGCCCTTCACGTCGACCACGTTCATGTGCGAGACATCGAACATCCCGCAGTCGTTCCGCACCTTGTGGTGCTCCTCGATCTGGGAGCCGTAGTGCAGCGGCATATCCCAGCCGCCGAAGTCCACGATCTTGGCGCCCATCTTGAGATGGTTGTCGTATAACGGTGTGCGGTTACCCATGTGAAACCTTTCCTGTCGGACAAGCCGGCATTGGTCGCAAAAAACAAAAAGGGCGATGGCTTCAAAGACCATCGCCCCTCTGTCCGGTAACCTGAGAGCTTGAGCCCCTTCGGTGGGTGAGCCGTGCGGCCCGCCTCTCTCCAGAGACGACCCAAGGCTGCATCAACAGCCATGGTGAATCCTGCGGTCCTTTTGCCTGAGCGATTCCGGGCGGGTTGCGCCTTCGGCGCCACGCGCATCATCCGCGTGGTCTCTCCCGCAGGAGAGCGTGTCGAGGGCGGGACTATAGCGCAGCCCCCTGCGGGCGCCAAGCCGCGCAAAATTCTACGGGAATTCGAAGCCCTGTCGCGCCTCGTTTCCGCGCGGGCCGTAAAAGGTCTTCACCGTGAAGCCGATCGGGACGGACGGGTGGCTGGTGCAGCGCCGCACAGTTCGCGATAGGGAATGGAATGTTCGGTGCTGTAACTCACCACCCATCTCGAATTGCCGGGCAACCCGAGCGAACCCCACAAGCGGTAGGTAATGTCCACGGGGCGTGCGGGAACCGTCGATGCATTCTGGATATCGCAGGGAATATGCACCCGGATTCTGGTGCCGCCGGAATTACCCTCGATCAGAACCTCGTCGGAGGTTCCGCGATAAGGCGCCGCTACCGAGGCCGTGATCTTTCCAGCGGCGGCCGATGTTTTGCTGTAACCGAGCAACGCTTCCACCGTGTTGACCCCCACGCCGCCGAGCAGGTGATAACTCTGGACCATCAGCGGTTTGCCGGACGGCGCGGCCGGACCGAACAGTTTACTGATATCGGCCGGGGTAACTTCCCTGCGGTTATTGTCCGCGCGGCAATCCGGGTGATATCGCGCGGGATAAGCGCCATTCCGCCCCGAATCGAAAAACTTCGCGATGAACCGGGGATACGATGTGCTCTTGCTCGTGTCCCAGTTCATCTGATGATCGATCCTGAACTGCTGTCCGGGCGACAATTGGGCAATGACGATCGGTGGTTGCACCGGCTTGCCTTGCGTGTCCGTATCGGCATCCCTCTGCGCAAGCACCATTTGCAAACGATGCGACGGACTGGTGGCAATCCACGTGGCGGTACCGAGGTTTTTCACGACGCCGGTAATGCGCACGCGCCCGGTAGTGGGTCCGGTTTTCGAAATCAGCGCCAACTCGATATTCGCGGCCGGGTCGGCGCAGGTGATGGAGGCCGGTGCCGACGAACCGTCAGCCGCTTCAGCGCCCAGGCTTAAAGCGACCAGCATCGCGGTACAGCATCCCATAGCGGTCAACAGGTATTTCATGTTTTTTTGAGGTGGTCGGCGGTAACTGTTCCCGCCCCGACCCCGAATTGCGAGAGATATTACACTGCTTGAGTCCGGTGCGGGAAATACCAACGCGCCCGGCAACCGGGTCAAATCCGGGACGTGGAGCGTCGCACCAGCATGACGACCGGGATCAGTCCCGCCAGCACCAGCGTCACCGCCGGCAGCGCGGCACGTTCCCACTGGCCCTCGGAGGTCATCTCGAAGACGCGCGTGGCCAGCGTGTCCCAGCCGAAGGGCCGCAGCAACAGGGTCGCCGGCATTTCCTTCATCACCTCGACGAACACGAGCAGTCCCGCCGACAGCAATCCGCTGCGCAGCAAAGGGACCGAGACGCGCCAGAGTATCTCGCGGTTGCTGGCGCCGAGACTGCGCGCCGCCTGCCACAGCGAGGGCTTGATGCGTTCGAAGCTGCTGTCGATCGGACCATAGGCCACCGCCATGAAACGCACACCGTAGGCGAGCAACAAGGCCACCAGGGTTCCCGTCAGTAACGGCCCCGCCGCGATCCCCAGGCCGGACTGAAGCGCTTGGGCCAGGTGCTGATCGAGCCAGACAAACGACAGCATGATACCCACCGCCAGCACCGAACCGGGGAGCGCATACCCCAGCGTCGCGAAACGCACCGCGCCCGCCACCCACCGGTCGGGCTTTAGACGATAGGTGTACGCGAGCAGCAAGGCACAGATGGTGGTCGCCACCGCGGCGGTAACGCCGAGGAAAACGGTATTGAAAAAGAACCGCAGGTAACGCGCGTCCAGATCCATGCGCGCGGTGCTCCACACCCAGCGCAGCAATTGCCCCAGCGGAATGACGAATGCCAACAGCAAAACGATGCCGCAGGCGGTGGTGGCAAGCCATGCGCGGGAACCGGCTAGCCGGTAGCGTTCCACGCGCTCCTGCCGTAACGCGACGTGATAGCGCGCGCGGCCGCGCAACTGCTGTTCGCCGATGAGCGCCAGTGCCACGAACAACAGCAGCAACGATGCCAGCTGCGCCGCGGCGGGCAGCGAGAACAAACCCTGCCAGGCCTTGTAGATCGCCGTGGTGAAAGTATCGTAGTTGAACACCGTGACCGCGCCGAAATCCGCCAGCGCTTCCATCAGCGCCAGCGCCACGCCGGCGGCGAGTGCCGGCCGAGCCATGGGCAGAGCCACGCGTCCAAACGCGGCCCAGGGCGTCAGACCGTATACACGCCCGGTCTCGAGCATGCGCCGTCCCTGGGCGAGAAACGCGGCACGGGCGAGCATGTACACGTAGGGATAAAACGCGAGCACCATGACGCCGATGACCCCGCCGGCGGAGCGGATCGGCGGAAACCAGGCGCTGCTTCCAAACATGCTGCGCATCATTCCCTGCACCGGACCGCTGAAGTCGAGCAGCGCCACGGACACGAAGGCGAGCACGTAGGCGGGGACGGCGAGCGGCAGCATCAGCGCCCAGTCGAAAATCCGCCGGCCGGGAAACTCGCACATCGCTACCAGCCAGGCCAGTCCGGCGCCCAGCACAAAAACACCCAAGCCGACACCGAACATCAGCACCGCGGTATGGCGCAACAGCTCACCGAGGACGGTATGGGCCAGATGCCGCCAGACATCACCGGCGGGCGTGAGCCACGCGAGCGTCACGATCAGGATCGGCGCCGCCACCACGCCGGCGATAATGAAGCTCGCCAGGCGCCACAGACGGACGTTGACGTTGAGCCAGGTGGAAATGCCGCTTTCCGGCGGTGCTTGGCGGAGATTTTCTGCGGTGGCGCTCATGTCGGTTCGGGCCTTTTATTGATTATGGCAGGAAGAACGAGCGCAGCGAGTAGGGCTTCTCGTCATAGGGCAAGACGAACGGAGCGAAGCGGAGTAGGGCTTCATTTATGTCAGCCCAAACCCGCCACGCGGAATCTTTATTTATACCCCGCCCGGTCCATCAGCATGACGGCCTGCGCCTGGAGTTGCCCGGCTTTCGACACATTAATAGTGTCCTGCTTGAATCTGCCCCATGCCGCGACGCTCGCGTGCGGCTTGATCTTAGGATTGACCGGGTACTCGAGGTTTTCGTCCGCGAACAGACTCTGCGCCTTCTTTGAAGACAGCCATTCGAGGAATTTCACTGCATCGGCACGATGCCTGGCATGCGTCGTGACCCCAGCGCCCGAAACATTGACGTGCACGCCCCGGTCCTTCTGGTTCGGCCAGAACAGCGCGATCGGCGCTTCGGGCTGCTTCTGCTTGAGCCGGCCGTAATAATAGGTATTGACGATGCCGACGTCGCATTGGCCGGCGACAATGGCTTCCATCAGCTTGGTATCGTCCGGGAATACATCCGTCGCCAGATTCGCGACCCAGGACTTCACGATCTTCTCCGTCTTGGCTTCACCCAGGCGCGCAATCATCATCGCCACCAGGGACTGGTTGTATACCTTCTTCGAGGTACGCAGGCACAGCCGGCCTTTCCACTTTACATCGCCCAGCGCTTCGTAAGTCGAGATCTGCGAAGGCTTCACGCGTACAGTGCTGTAAACGATCGTGCGTGCGCGCACCGATAAACCGAACCAGCGGTTATCCGGATCGCGCAAATGCGCCGGGATATTGGCCATAAGCACCTTCGAATTCACCTTGGCAAGCACACCTTCCTTGGCCGCGAGCCACAGGTTGCCGGCGTCCACTGTGATCAGCATGTCCGCCGGCGTGTTCGCGCCTTCGGCCTTGAGCCGCTCCAGCAGTGGACCTTCCTTGTCGGTGATGAACTTGATCTGCGTGCCGGTCTCGGCGGTGTAGGCGTCGAACAGCGGCTTGATCAGCTGTTCGTTGCGCGCGGAATAAACGACGATTTCGTCCGCCGCCATGGCGGGAAACGCGAGCATTACGATCAGCAACACCATGGCCTGTTTCAGGAAACGCATCTCACTCTCCTTAAAAAATAACGATCAATGAAATATCGCTGGCTGTCTTTCAGTGCTCACCATACAAAGAACTGAATGAACCACATGCCGGCGGGCAGTGCCATGCCGGCGAGCACGGTTCCGAACGCCAACAGGCGCCGTCGATAGGTCGTTCCGGTTTTCGCCAGCATGCGCCACGCGAGCCACGCACTCCAGCCCACCGCCGCGACCAACAACGCCGCGCGTACCGGGAGAACCCATGCGAGCACCATACCCTCGGCCCGCAGCAACGTCACCGTGAGCATGCTCAGGCCGAGGAAGGCGCCGATCCCGGCGAGCGGAATGAGCGCATAGGCCAGACGCCAGCATTCACCCGGCCGCCTCAGCCATTTTTCCGCCACCCACAGCGAGGCCAGTATCCAACCGCCGGTAACAAGCGCCACCGTACCGATATAAAAGAGCACCATCAATCCGTCGAGCCAGGTAAAGATGTCGTTCGCCTCGGGGTAATGCGTGAGCAGCCACCACGGGGCGTTATCGGCCAGTAATGCATAGGAGTCATGCGCCACCAGCCAAGTGGCGATGGATTGCTTCAGCGCCACGAACCAGGGACTCGCGCTCCATTGAAACGCCCCGAGCGCCACGCCGAGCACGCCGAACAGCAGCAGGATCACCTCCCAGCGTGAAACCGCGCCGGGTGAAAGCCTCAGCACCTCGGCGTTGGGCGAGCGCGCCGCCAACTGCACCGCGTCGCGATGCCCGCTGCAACGGCCGCAGGCGTGGCAGGCGGAAGCGCCGGTCATACGCGGAATGTCGATGAGCGTGGCACACGCGGCCGCGGGCGTGCTGGCGGGTTTTGATCTCCATGCCGCGCGGTCCACATGGAAATGCACCGGCGCCAGACGCGCCAGCAACCCGAATACGCCGTTGGCGGGACACAGGTAGCGGCACCACACGCGCGCGCCGCGCCCGTACACATAGCCCACCGCGAGCGCCATGAGCGACGAGCCGCCGAGGATCAGCAGGGTGGCCTTGGGATACTCGTACACGCTCAGCAGCTGGCCGAAAACGGTGGTCATGACGAAGGCCACGAATGGCCAGCCGCCCCAGCGAATCCAGCGCGGGATCGGGTATTGCAGACCGCGGCGACTGACGAGTTCCGTGAGCGAGCCTTCCGGACAAAACACGCCGCACCACACGCGACCCATGAGCATCATCGACACCATCACGAACGGCCACCACACGCCCCAGAATGCAAATTGCGCCAGACGCGTGAGATTGTCATATACGTGCGCCGAGTCCGGCGGCAACGGCAGAAACGCCGGAATAATCACCAGCGCAAAATAAACCACGACCACCGCCCACTGGATGGCCTGAATGACGGATCGATGCCGCTGCATGGCATCGCCGAAAGACTGCAACCATCCGGTTTTGCGGCGAATGAACGTGACCGGACTTACGATGACGTTTTCGACTTGCGTATCCATGTTCAAATATCCACCGCGCCTTTCAGATCACTTGACGACGATCCGGCCCTTCGCCGTCTCGGGATGAAACTCGCCATAGAACGGATAAACGCCCGGCTTGAGCGCGGGAAACACCAGAAACGAGGTCGCCCCCGCCCCCAGCACCTTTTCCCGGCGCGGGTTATCGGATTCGAACTCTTCCGGACCCGGCCCCTCGTTGGTGATGATGATCTTGAAGCGCGTGCCGGCGGGCACTTCGATGGTCTCCGGGTAAAAGCGTCCACCCTTGGCCGTGAGCTTGAGCGTAAGCAATTCCTCGGCCCCCGCGAATCCGGAGCCGGCGGCGAGCCACAGCGCGGTGGCGACGATGAACTGGGTGCGAAGTGTGATCATGGGCGCACCTCAGTTCGCCGCGCGGCGCGGCGTCGCGGGCAGGATCGCGCCCTGGGTGGCGGTTTGCGCCGCTTCGAGCAGCGTGGCGCAGAGCGACAGGAACGCTGCCATGGTGAGGCGCAGGCTGGTGTGACCGACGTGCAGATGTACCGTTTCGCAGTCGGCGCAGCGTTCGACCTGGCACACGGTACAATGGGCCAGAATCTGTCTAACTCCGGTATCGTGCTCGGTATTCATGATGCGCTTCCTCCTTTTACAGAACGGGGTTGTCGTGAATCAGAATGTGAGCTGGGCGCGCAGACCGATCAGGTTCATGTCCTTGGCGCCGTCGCCGGCGGGGCGGCTGACATGCTGCAGGTCCGGCGACAGATCGAACTGCTTGTTTATGCGCCATCGGTAATACAGCTCGATGAGCCTCTCGTCCCCGCTGGCCGCATAGCCGAAATCGGCGTTGCCGTCGGCGTCGGCATCCAGGGTCGGCGCATCGTTGCGGAAGTCGGCACTGGTGCGCATTTGTCCAACGGCCACGCCCACGGCATCCGCACCTCGGTCCCAATAACTTCCGCCGAACTCGGTGCCCAGCGTGAGCGCCTGGTCGAAACGCACCTTGCCCTTGGTCTGGTGGCCGTAGCGGCCGAACAACGTCGTGGCGTCGCCGACGCGCTGGTCCACGCTCAGCCCCCAGCCGGTATGGACCTCGGTCATGGTGTCCGCCTCGTTGGCGTAGGGCGTGGCCTGGCCGTTGCGCCAGAGATAGATACGGTAGTTGCCGTTCAGACCGCCGAAGAACTTTTGTGCTGTCTCGAGTTGAGCGATGACGAAGGGTTTCTCGAAACTGTTCGAGAACTGTGCGCCACTACCCGCGCCGAAGACGCCGAGCGAGGCGTCCCAGGTGAGTGGCCTTTCCGTCTCGTTGTGATAGGCGAAGCGCAATCCCGGCGTGAAGCCGAAACTATCCACGCCCACGTCTCCACCGGCGTCGAGCAGCGGGTTGTGCACGAGCGCGGTGTTAAGAAAGCGCGTGGTCTCGTCATCGGCGATGGCGTTCTGGTCGAAGAACAGAAACGGATCCATCTTGCCGAAATTGAAGCTGAGACTTTCGCGCGATTGCGGCTTGAAACCGCCGAGCGGCAGCGGCACGTCGAGCTGGTACCAGGCTTGCGCGAGCAACACGGTGGCGTCGTCTTCGGGTCGCGCCCCCTGGACGTGGAAACCGGTCGCGTTGACGCCACCGAACGTGGGCAGGATGCGCGTAAGCCCGTCGCCCTGGCCCATGCGGAAGTGCGCGAACAGCTTGCCTTCGGCGTTGCCGATCTCGCCGCCGGGTAGGCTCACGGAAACGTCGGTGCGGTAGTTCCACTGGCTCTCGCTCGATCCGTCGGTGGTGGCACTGCCGCTGGCGTTTTGCGCCACGGTCGTGAACGAGACACCTGCGGTAATTCCTTCGAGCGATTCGATCGTGCGCGCCTGCTTCTGCATCGAGAGTGTCTGGAATTCCACGGCCTTCAGACGCGTGGCGAGTTCCGGTTCGCTTTCGCTGACGCGACTGCCTTCCAACGCCTTCTCCATGTCCTCGTTCTTTTTCTCGAGCCGCTTGATGCGCTCGAGCAGTTCCGTATTCGAGGGATCGGCAGCGAACGCCGGTCCAGCGCCGGCGAGTGCCAGACCGATGGCGCCGGCCAAAGCGCCGCGACGTAACAGCGGCACAATCTTTCGATATGGCAGAACGAACGAGCGCAGCGAGTAGGGCTTCTCGTCATTAGGCAGGACGAGCGAGCGTAGCGAGCAGGGCTTCATTAATAGCCTCCCTTCTTACCGATACCGGCGAAGGTGAAGTCATACTCGACCGTGAAGCTCTTGAACCAGGGGCGCACGCCGGTGAGCCGATCGGTGTGGCGTCCGAAGTGCTTGCCATAAGGGTTTTCCGGGGCGTTCGGAGGATAGATGGTGTACTTGAGATGGTACTTGCCGGGGCCGACGAGCTTGACGTTGTCGCCGTAATGCGGACCGTCATTGGCCACCATCGGCATGAAATCGCCCGACGCCTTCCACTCGGCGCCGACCTTGCTGATCTCGTACTTCACCAGCAGGTTCGGAATCCATGCGCCCTCTCCAAATCCGTTCGGGTTGTCGCCCAAGGCATGGATATCAGCCTCCATGTGCATATCCGATTCGGCGGCCTTACGCATCATGCCTTCCGGCTCCATTTCAACCGGCTGCAGATAGACCGCAGCAATCTCCATGCCGCTGCGTTGTTGCGGCTGACCGATGGGATATTCCACCGCACCCGACGTCGCCGGCAGACCGGCGAAACCTAACGCTATTCCAATGACAACTGACCGACTAAACATATGCATTGTTTTGCTCCTCGCTTTTCATTGCCGTTCCGGTTCCGGCGCGTAGCGCCCAGACCCGATTCTCAAAATTCCCATTCAACCCGGGCCCGCACCAGTTGCTGCTCGCTCGCCTGGGTCTGTCCAAAAGCGACACCGAGACTGGCAGACAATCCATGTCCGAACATGATGTCCACGGCGGGAGATATCAGGTGTTTCTGTTCATCACGGCCTTCGAAATCACGCAACGTCCCAAAGTCGCCAAAAAAATCCAGGCGCGGATGCCAACGTTCATCGAACCGGTAGATCACTGAAGCCGCGTACTGAAGCTCCCAGCCGATATCCTCTTCCGCACCCTTCAGGACTTTCTCGAATATCGGATTTACGTCGAGCGTCCATTTGCCGAAATCCTTCTCGATAATGCCGCGCAACTCCAGTTCGGCATCATTGTCATCGTTGCGCGGGAATTCGACTTCGGCGTACAAACCGAGGTCCACCGGCAGTTCGCCTTTTTCGGCAAACCGTGTGCGTGCGTGCCAGCGGCTCGCCTTGAAATCCCAATCGTTCTGGCCGCGGGCGCGCGAATAATCGACGTAGCCGGCGATTTCGGTTTTTTCGGTGATGCCGTAACTGGCTTCGAACGAAGTGCGGGTCAGTCCCTTGTTGTTGTCTGGCACCGGCATGTCCTGGCTTCCCCGAAGCGTGTAGGCCGTGAAGTTTTCCAGCTCCACTTCACCTTGGGCGGCGGTTTTGTACGGATAGACTTCGAGCTCGAAATAATTGAGAGCGTGTGCGGCATGACTGAGCAATAGTGCCGTGCCTCCCAAAAGCATGCGGCTCGCGAGCCATGGAATGGATTTAATGTTGTTGAATTTCATGATTTTTTTCGTATATATCGTAATGAGAATTATTTACATTTAGATGGCAAAAAAATACCGGCGGAATAAATTAAATATGTTTCTTCTCGGCTAGGTTCCGACGGCATTTGCCGACTGGACTTTTGCGGAAGCGGAAGGAGCGCTGCCGTAAAAACGCATGAGCACGGCGATGCCGGCAAGCGTGGCAGCATAAAACAAAACCTGCATCCCGCTCGGATGATCGGCGTAGCCGACCAGGGTCTGCAACACCCGCCCGAGAATGCTGTTCTGCGCCACTATGCCTGAGGTGTCCCACATGGACTGCACCAGCGGCGGCAACAGGTCCGCCTGCGTCAGAAACCCGGCTGCTTGTGCCGCCATGCCGGCCGCGAGCAGCGTGATCATCCATGTCGTCACCGTGAACAAGTGCCGGCTCGAGATTCGAAGCAGGCCGCGATACATCAGCAGACCCGTCATCGCACCCGATAACAACCCGATCAGCCCACCGGACAACATCAGTCCGGGTGAATCCTGCTGGGCGACAGCGATGCCATAGAGGAATAACACGACTTCCGATCCTTCGCGCAATACGGCAAGACCGATGACCACCGCCAGCATGGTCATCGAACGGCTGCCCAGCATGACGGCCTCGCCCATGTCGCGCATGTGTTGCGCCATTTCACGACCATGGCGTTTCATCCACACGTTGTGCCAGCCGAGCATGACAACCGCGAAAAGCATGATTCCCGCGTTGAAAACTTCCTGCCCGACGCCGGCAAGCGCGGAGGAAATCGCGTCGGCAAACCACGCCACCAAACCCGCTCCAGCCACACCGGCCATGATCCCCGTGCTGATCCAGCTGACGCGCCGGGCAAGCCCCTGGGTGGCGGCGAGCACGATACCGATGATGAGCGCCGCTTCCAGCATTTCACGGAATACGATTATGGTAGTTGCCAACATGACGCTGAACTCCTGAACTGATTTGAGCTTACTTGGCTACGATCTGGCCTTGGGCTGTCTCGGGATGAAACTCGCCGATGAACTTATATGTCCCGGGTTTGAGCGGACCGATGAAGACTTCCGCGGTTTTTCCGGCCTTGATGATTTTCTCCCGGTTGAGATCCGAACTTTCGAATTCTTCCGGTCCGGGTCCGTCGTTCTTGATGACCAGTTTGATCTTCTGGCCAGCCGGGATTTCGACCTGCTCTGGGGTATAACGGCCGTCCTTGATGGTGAGATTGAAGGCCGGCAGGTTTTCAGCGTGCAGCGGCAGCGCGATCCCCAACGACAGCAACAGCGCCGGCACCATTACCCAATGTTTGACGATCATGATCTCTACCCTTTCTCTGGTTTTAATGTCACGCCACGGATTGTTTCATAATCTTAATCTTAATGCCAATCGTTCTCAATTAGATTCAGTTGTCATAGACCTGCGGTCTTCGCTGCCGGAAAACCGTATTAACCCATTGATCTGAATTATATTTACTGGCCCTGCGCAGTTGGAGCGGCAAGCCAGAGTTTTTCCATGCCGGGCGAACTCCACAGCTGACCCGCCTGATCGACGATAAGGCCGGAGAGCCCGGGTGTCTGCGAAATCAGGGCACGGCCCCACGCCGTCCCGCGGACCATGATGGCGAGGGTATAACCGTTGACCTGTTCGAAGTCGTTTGCCACCAGTGTCACCTGTTGCGGGCCTTCAGTGGGATAACCCGTGCGCGGGTCGAGGATGTGGTGATAACGTTTTCCGTCCCTGAAAAAATATCGCTCGTAATCACCGGAGGTCACCACCCAGCCCTGCGTCAATTCAACGGTGCCAAGCAGCACATCCCCGCGCCGGGGATGGCGAATGCCGATACGCCAGGGTCGTCCCTGATGACTCCCCATGACGGCAACATCGCCGCCGCCGTTGATCATTGCGTGTACGATGCCGTGCTGCTTCAGCGCCTGCATGCCGGCGTCAAGAATGTAAAGCTTGGCGATGCCGCCCAAATCCAGGCGCATGCCGTGTTGCTTGAGCAGCACGGTCCGCTTCTTTTCATTCAATATGACATGGCGGAAATTCACGAGCGGCAATGCCTGCCGGATCTCGTCCGGCGATGGCATGACGGGATTATCCGGATCGAAGCGCCAGAGCTTGAGCGAGCCGACTGTGATATCGAAAGCTCCATCGCTGCGCTCCGATACCCGCCGCGCCATGACCAGCACCTCCATCAGTTCGCGCGAAACCGTCACCGGCTGAGCGCCGGCCTGAAGGTTGATCCGACTCACCATGCTGTCGGGATTGTAATGATTCATCATGTCCGACAGGCGCGACATCTCGCGGTACGCGTCGTTTACACCCTGTTCCAGAACCTCGCGCCGGGGCCCCTCGACTGTCATGCTCACCAACGTGCCCATCAGGGGACGGGAATCGGCGTATTGCCGAAGTTCCGCGGCCACGTCGCCCGAACGGATCAATACTGTCACGAACACCGGCAAGGCGACGACAAAAACGGACAGGAGGCGCTTAGGATACGGCATGGAATTCGGCGACGACCGGGGCGTGGTCGGAAGGCCGTTCGTGTTTCCGGGGTTCGATATCGATACGACAGCCGCGGCATTCCGACGCCAGGACGGCGCTGCACAAGATGTGATCGATACGCAAACCGTGATTGCGGTGGAAGGCCCCCGCGCGATAATCCCACCAGCTGAAGCATTTATCCGGCTGGTCGAACTTCCGAAATACGTCCAGCAAACCAAGCCGGAATAAGCCCCGAAACGCGGCACGCTCTTTCTCACTGAAAAGCACATGGCCCTCCCAGCGTTTCGGGTCGTGCACGTCGCGCTCGTCCGGCGCGATGTTGTAGTCCCCCAGCAGTGCCAGCTTCGGATGAGTTTTCAATTCTTCGGCTAGGTATTTTTCCAGCGCCACGAGCCAGGAAAGCTTGTAGGAGTATTTCTCCGACCCGACTTCCTCGCCGTTCGGCACGTACACGTTAACCACACGCACACCGTCGATAGTTGCCGCGAGCAGGCGCTTCTGCACACCGTCCGCATTGGGCAGTGAGGTGATGATTTTTTCGGCCGTTGTTTGACTCAGCGTGGCGACACCATTGTAGGTTTTCTGGCCGGTGTAAACTGCCTGATAGCCGATATCGCGAAACGCCGCGACGGGAAAATCCACGTCGGTAATCTTGGTTTCCTGCAGGCACAGGATGTCCGGGGCCTCTTTCTGGAGCCACGCCAGGACCTGCGGCAGGCGCACGCGAATGGAATTCACATTCCATGTCGCGATTTTCATGGACAGGGGTATCCGGCCTTCGGCTTCAGGCCGGTTTAATAACGGCGGGCGGGGCGGTAACCGGAATCGCTTGAAGCCGGGGCCTTATCATTTCCCTGGCTCTCGCTCGCGGAGGGCTCAGTTGTCTCGATTTTTGGATAGCCGACCCCGTCCAGCTCACCTTCCAGCACGGATTCAACATAACCCTTCATGACTTTCTCACCGATCAAGATCGTGGGTGCCGACAAGGATCCAATTTTTTTCTTGAGGGTCTGCTGCAGTTCCGGATCGGTATTCAGGTTTTGCTCGGTAAACGGCACCTTGCGCTTCTGCAGATAAAGGCGCGCGAGGTCGCAGGAACCGCAGTCGGGAACCGAATAAAGAACAACCGGAAATTTCTCCACGACCTTGGCGAGCTTATCTTCCTCCTTGTGCTTGTTGCCAGTGCCGGTGCCGAGCACTTTCTCTTCGACGCGATAGCCAGCGCCCTCCGGCGGCGGCTGATCGTGATAAGAGATACGACCTTGGCTGTCCACCCATTTGTACAGGGTGTCCGCCTGCGCCGCGGGAATTCCGATCGCCATCAGCGCCGTGACAAGCAACAGGTTTATCCGTCTCATGGTTTAAATCCTCAAATACATGCCGCCTGATCGTTTGCGTATGGACTCGCGCAGCCATTTAACACCGGCGGCGAAACCAATCCCTAGCATAGCAAAGGAAATTCCCAGCCACAGGTAGCTGAAGCTAAAACCGGCGTCCTTCGATGATTTGCCGACCGGCGGCGGCACGACGGGTGGCGGTACCGGCACCGGGGTCACCGTTGGCGGCATGACAGGTTTGTCCGCGACTTTCTGCTCAAGTGTTTTAATTGTTGCCGCCTGTTCTGTCGCGGTGGCCTGGGCTTTCTTGAGCTGTGCCTGCGCCTCCGCCGCCTGAGACTTGCTCCTGGCCAGATCTTCCTGAAGCTTGACCAGTTGCAATCGGGCGGGGGCGTCGGGGGTGAGAAAACGCGCCTCGACCCAACCCACCGTCCCCTGCAGATCGCGAACTTGCACGAAATTCTCGACCCGCTCGATCGCCTCCAGGGGTGTACCGGTCTCGATGGTTTTCACCACCGCGCCGGTTTCCGTGGCTTCGGCGCGCAAGCCGATGCGCATGTGCTCGGCGACATATAAGGTTTCCGCCCGGGCGGTGGTGAAAATACCCAACATCGCCACCACCAGCAGAGCGCGATGACTTCCTGTCATGGTTCCTCCCGTCAAACCGTCAAACCGGAATGCCGCAGCAGCGCATCGATCTTCGGCGCACGGCCGCGGAAATTCACGAACAATTCCATCGGTTCATGCGATCCCCCCTGCTCCAGAATATTCTGCAGGAATTCGAGACCGGTGGCACGATCGAATACGCCACGCTCCTCGAACTTGCTGAACGCGTCCGCCGATAACACCTCGGCCCATTTGTAACTGTAGTAACCGGCGGCGTAGCCGCCGGCGAAAATGTGTGAAAAACCGTTCTGGAAACGGTTGAACGCGGGGGGGATGATCACGGCCACTTCCGACCGCACTTCATCTAATAGCTGCTGCACGCTTTTTCCGCTGTCCGGTTCGTAGCCGCTGTGGAGGCGCATGTCGAACAGGGAATATTCCAACTGCCGCACGAATTGCATCCCCGATTGGAAGTTTTTGGCGGCAATCATTTTCGCATAAAGATCGGCTGGTATCTTCGCGCCGTTCTGGTAATGCCCGGCAATGAGATCCAGCGCTTCACGTTCCCAGCACCAGTTTTCCATGAACTGGCTCGGCAATTCGACCGCGTCCCAGGCCACGCCGTTGATGCCAGCAACACCGACGTAGTCCACCCGGGTGAGCATGTGATGCAGGCTGTGTCCAAATTCGTGAAACAGCGTGATGACTTCGTCGTGGGTGAACAGCGCCGGACGACCTTCGACCGGCGGCGAGAAATTGCACACGAGATAGGCCACCGGCACCTGCACGCCGCCGGTGATGCGCTTGCGATTGATGCACTCGTCCATCCACGCGCCACCGCGCTTGTTGGCCCGGGCATACAGGTCCATGTAAAACCGCCCGCGCACCTCACCCGCCGCGTCGCGGATTTCGTAGAAGCGCACATCCGGGTGCCACACCTCGATGCCTTTGACCTCAGTAATCTTCAGGCCATATAACCGTCCGACCACCTCAAAGACGCCGGGCACGACCCGGGTTTCCGGAAAATAGGGGCGGACGTCTTCCTGCGAGAAATAGTACTTGGCTTGCTGAAGCTTCTCGGAATAGTACGCGACGTCCCAAACCTCAAGCTGCTCCACGCCGTGCGTCTCGCGGGCGAAGCGTTTGAGCTCTTCGAAATCCTTCCACGCCGCGGGCCTGGCGCGCACTGCGAGGTCATTCAGAAAGTCCATCACCTCGGTGACGGTCTTGGCCATACGCGTTTGCAAGGCGTACTCTGCGTAGTTCGTAAACCCGAGCAACTGCGCCGACTCACGGCGCAGCTTCAAGAGGCGCACGATCAGTTCGCTGTTGTCCCATTTCCCCGCCGTTGGTCCCTGATCGCTCGCGCGTGTGGTAAAGGCCTCGTACATCTGTCTCCGCAGTTCGCGGTTGTCGGCATAGGTCATGAAGCCGATAAACGACGGTCCCTCGAGGATGAAGCGCCATCCTTCCAGATTTTTTTCCTGTGCGTCCTGTCTGGCCATGGCGCGCGCGGTCTCGGGCAAACCGGCCAGATCCTGTTCGTCGCTGAGACGCAAATCCCAGGCCTGGGTGGCGTCGAGCACGTTTTCCGTGAACTTGCTGGCGAGTGCCGCAATCTCCTGTTGCAGCTGTTTGAAGCGCGCCTTTTCCTGCGGCGGCAGTTCCGCGCCGGCGAGGCGAAAATCGCGCAGGGTGTTTTCGATTATCTTTTTTTGCGCCTGGGTCAGTTTTGAAAATTCCGGGCTCGCGGCGATGGTCTTGTAACCGGCGTAAAGCCGCTCGTCCTGCGCCAGTTCTGTGAAGTAGTTGGTGACCTTCGGCAGACCAGCGTTGTACGCCGCGCGCAGCGTTTCGCTGTCCATGACCGCATGCAGGTGCGACACCGGCGACCACATGCGCACGAGCCGCTCGCGCATATCCTCGATCGGCTGGGCGAATCTGTCCCAGCTGCGGACAGTCGCGGCCGCAAGCAGATTTTCCAGCGCTCGGCGATTTTCCGCCAACACCTGCTCCAGCGCCGGGCCGACGTGTTCCGGCAGAATGGCACTGAAACGGGGCGGTTGCGTGAGATCGAGCAGGGGGTTGGAGGCGAGAGAGGTGTTTTCCATGCAGAACTATTATAACGTGCCGACCTGATGACCGCCCCCCACTCTGCATCCCACCCCTACGACGCGCTGACGCCCGAGATCATCCTTGAGGCCGTGGAAACCTATGGCATGCGCTGTACCGGGGGGCTGCTCGCGCTCAACAGCTACGAAAACCGTGTCTACCGTGTGGATACCGAGGACGGCGCGCCGTACGTGGCCAAGTTCTACCGACCCGGCCGCTGGGACGAGGCCACCATCCTCGAAGAACATATCTTCGCGCAGCAGCTGGCCGAACACGAAATCCCCGCCGTGGCGCCGCTGGCGCGCCGCGATGGCGCGACGCTCAATCATCACGGCGGTTTTCGTTTTGCCGTCTTTCCGTGGCAGCCGGGACGCGCGCCGGAATTGAACTCGCGCGAGGACCGTGCCCTGCTCGGACGCTATCTCGGCCGACTGCACCGGCTGGGCGCGGCCGAGCCGTTCCGTCACCGGGCGCGCCTCGGCATCGAAGAATTCGGCCACCAGTCGGTGCGCTATCTGAAAGAGCACGATATCGTCCCGGAGGAATTGCGCGAGTCGTTCTTCGCCATCACGACTTATCTATTCCCGCCCATCGAAGCCGCGTTTCGCGCCGCCGACGATGCCGCGTGGATACGGCTACATGGCGACTGCCACCTCGGCAACATTCTTTGGACCGACACTGGCCCGCATCTGGTGGATTTCGACGACTGCCTTACGGGCCCGGCGGTTCAGGATTTGTGGATGCTGCTCTCCGGCGAGCGCGAGGAAATGCAAATCCAACTGGCCGACGTGCTGTCCGGCTACGGCGAGTTCATGGAATTCAATCCCGCCGAACTGCGCCTGGTGGAGCCGCTGCGCACGCTGCGGATGTTGCGCTACATGGCTTGGCTGGCCGAGCGCTGGGACGATCCCGCGTTCCCGCGCAACTTTCCCTGGTTCAACACGCGACGATACTGGGAGGAGCAGGTGCTCGCGCTCAAGCAGCAGGCCGCGGCGCTGGACGAACCGCCGCTGTCGTGGATGGCGTAGCGCGCCGGTTTTTTTCTATAATCGCGGCCATGGCCATCCGTCCCTACAAGAACATCCTGCCCACAATCGGGCCCCGGGTTTACGTCGACGAGGCGGCAACCGTTATCGGCGATGTCGTCGTCGGCGAGGACACGTCTATCTGGCCCATGTGCTCGGTGCGCGGCGACGTGAATTACATCCGCATCGGCGCGCGCACCAACATCCAGGACGGCAGCATTCTCCACGGCACGCATGATTACGAGGGCGTGCCGGGCGGCTGGGCGGTGATCGTCGGCGACGATGTCACCATCGGCCATCAGTGCATCATTCACGGCTGCACCGTCGAGTCACGTTGCCTCATCGGCATGGGTTCCGCCATCCTCGACGGCGCGATCCTGCGCGCCGGTGCCTTCCTCGGCGCCGGCAGCCTGGTCACGGAAGGCAAGGAACTCGAAGGCGGTTATCTGTGGATGGGCCGCCCGGCGAAGCGGGTGCGCGAGCTGACCGCGGAAGAAAAGGCCTGGTTCGAATACTCGGCCGGGCATTACGTGAACCTGAAAAACGATTACCTGAAGTAAGCGAGGCCGCCCTTCCGTCTCAGCGTTTTGCGCGCGGTTTCCGCCGCGCCGGTTTTCTTTTCCCCGCCCCCCCCTCCGTCGAAACCAGGGTGGATACGATCGCCTGCGCGTGACTGCGCTGTTGCGGCTTGAGACGGCGGTATTTTTCCAGCAGTTTTTGCTCTTCCTTCGACAGCGCGGCAGGTCCCTTCCGCTCCACCCGGTAAGCCCCGGCCTCTTCCGCCACGCGGTTCAGATTGGTCGAAGCCACGCCGGTGAGGATGTACTGCACGTCCATGCCCAGCCGGGCGCAGGCGGAAAGCAGGTCCGCCGGAATCGGCGTGCCGCGGCCGCCCGGTCTCTCGTAGTTGATCACCGTCCATTTGGTCACTCCCAGCGATTCAGCCAGTGCCGTCTGGCTCAGGCCGAGTCGGGTGCGCTCTTCCCTCAGTCGTCCCGGTGATGAACTTTTTACACTACCTGTATTGACAGGTGTAATTTTTTGCACCATGCTTTCTTGACAAGGACATGAAAATGTAATGCTGAATAACTTCAGCTAAATCCTAACACAGGGAAGAACAAGAATGGATTACCTGGATATGAAATACGCGCTTGCCAAAAAGGGCTATACCCTTACCCGGGTGGCCGAAGAACTGGGTCTGTTCGGACCGCAATCCGTGCAACAGGTGCTGACGCGCAAATACATCAGCGCCCGCGTCGAAAAACGCGTTTCCGATATCACCGGCATTCCGCTGGAAGTGCTTTTCCCGGGCCGCTATCTGCCGACGAAACCGCACCGGCACGCGGACGTTTCGAATCAGCTTGATAAAAACCGTAACAGCGGACGGACGTGAAGTACGAATCAAGCTGAACATGTATGGCGAATTTCACTCATTGCCTGAACCAGGGGGAGACATGTCGAGACCGTTCCGCAAACTTGATCCCGAGAAAGTCATCAAACTCAAACGCCAGGGCTTATCGAATTCCCTGATCGCCCAGCGTCTGGGTGTGACACAGGGCGCGGTTTACCACGTATTGCGCAAAATGGATATCACCGGTGGGTGCGACACCGACATGGTGCCCGGTGCTCTCGCGCGTGTTAGTGACAATTATTGACCCGGCACGATAGTTCATGATGGCGGCCGCTGATGACTTGGATCCCGGGCCGGTTGAATGACAACCCGCCACAGAGAATCAAGAAATTCATGCCGCCAAAAAATTAACCCCCCTTCCGCATGGCGGCAATCACGTGTTTCGTCTCCGGCCGCACGCCACGCCAGAGCAGATACGATTCCGCTGCCTGCTCCACCAGCATCCCGAGGCCGTCGGCGGCGGTTGCGGCGCCGTGCAGCATAGCCCACTCCAGGAACGGCGTGGGCTTGTCACCGTACATCATGTCGTAGGCGACCGCCCCGGAGGTGAACAGGTTCACCGGCAGCGGCGGCACCTCGCCTTTCAAACTTGCGCTCGTGCCATTGATCACGACATCGAAGCGCTTGCCGACAAGATCGTCGTAGCCAACGGCCTCGACCTTGCCGATATGCGCGAAGGTCTTGGCAAGTTCCTTCGCCTTGGAAACCGTGCGGTTGGCGATGACGAGCACGGCGGGATTCTGCTTGAGCAGCGGCCCGAGCGCGCCGCGGGCGGCGCCGCCCGCGCCCAGCACCAGAATTTTTTTGCTTCGCAGGAGAATGTTCAGGTTCTTCGTCAGGTCATGCACCAGGCCGGTGCCGTCGGTGTTGTCGCCGAATATTTTTCCGTCGGGCTCGAAACGGATCGTGTTGACCGCGCCTGAGAGCTTCGCGCGATCGCTCAGATTGTCCGCGAGCCGATACGCCTCGAGTTTGAACGGCACGGTGATGTTGAGCCCCTTGCCGCCCTCGGCGCGAAACTGCTCGACCGCCTCGACAAAACCGTCGGTATCGACCCACAAGGCGGTGTATTCGATGTTATGACCGAACTGGTGCGCAAACTGCTTGTGTATCACCGGCGACTTGCTGTGGGCGACGGGATTGCCCATCACCGCGTAACGCGCCGGGGTTGTGTCTTTTTCCGCCATAATTACCGCCGTTCCAACCTCAAAATCCAGGCGGCCTATTCTAGGCCATTGCCCGCCGACCAGCACGAGGATGGCGTCCAGCGCCACGGAATCCGGTGGCTATATCAGCACGGTGATCAGATAAGCGAGATAACAAAATCCGTTGAATAAAAGATGCTTGGGGCGAAGTTTCCCGCGGCGCAACATGAATAACAAATAGGCGCTGGCGACGATGGTCAGGGCCAGCCCCGCCATCACCTCCCGGCGCGGCTCCCAGGGCGTCAGCAGAATCCCGAGCGCGGGCAGGAGCGAGCCCTGGAACACCATGGCGCCGGTAATGTTGCCGAAGGCGAGCGTGTCCTTGCGTTTGCGGATCCAGATAATGCTGTTGATCTTCTCGGGCAATTCGGTGGCGACCGGCACGATCAGCAGCGCCAGCGCCAGTGCCGAGATGCCGAGCCAGGCGGACAACTGCTCCACGCCCTGCACGAAACCATGCGCACCAAACACGATCAGCGCCAATCCCATCCCCAGCTGCACCAGCACCGTAAACAGGTTTTCCGGCACGTTGATGCGCCCCATCAGCCGCACCAGGAACAGCGGCTCCCCCGCCTTGGTGGCATGTCCGTCAGCAACCAGGCTGGCCGAGGCGCGGATGGTGAGCATGAGGTAGATGAAGTAGACAAGCACCAGCGATAGCGCGATCAATGCACGCATCCAGGTCGCTTGATGCGGGACGAATATCGCGGCCGCACTCATGGCGAAAGCCAGCAGAAACCACTGCAGGTCGCGCGTCAGTCCGGAGCGCTCGGGATGGAACTCGTCCTGCCAGCCGCGCTTGTGTACGGCGAAGACCGTCATCAGGAACAGCGTGAGAGTGGACAGCATCAACGGCGCTCCCAGGATCGCGCCCACGCTCACCTCCTCGCGCACCTCCTGGGTGCTCGCGGTGGAAAGGATCGCCACGATCGGCACCATGGTCTCGGGAAGGGCCGTGCCCACCGCCGCGAATATGGAGCCGGTCACGCCTTCGGAGATTTTAAGCCGCTCTCCCAGGTGCTCGAGGGCATTGGTGAAGGTTTCCGCACCGATCAGGATAACGAGCAGCGCAATGAGAAGAACGCCCAGGGTCATGTCAGGAATTCCGTTCTGATTCCTATTTCTTTTCCATGCCGGGTGGCCGGGTTTCGATCAGCGACGGGCGTGCGCTCACGCCGGCGAGCCACTGCGCCAACCGCGCATGGCGGCCGCGCCAGTTATGCGGGTAACGGAAGTCGATGTATTCGAGCGCCACCGCCATGACCAGGTCGGCCAGGGTGAAACGATTCTCCATGAGCCACGACTCCCGGCTCAGGCGCTGCTCGGTGTATTCAATCGAGCGCGCGATTTTGTCTTCCTGACGCCGGACGTTTTCGGCCGACTGTTGTTCAGCGGGCCGCCGCAATTCAAGCAGGCGGCTCACGGTGGCGTCCAGCATGCCGTCGGCCAGGGCCTGCCAGCGCAGCGTCTCCCAGCGCGCCACGCCCGAGACGGGGAGCAGCGCCGGCGTCTTGAGCGAATCGAGATATTCGACGATCACCGGAGAATCAAAAAGAACATCGCCATTGTCGAGCACCAGCGCCGGTACCTTGCCGAGCGGATTGAGCGCAGGAATCGGGCTGTCCGCAGCCCAGGCATCGGCCACGACAAACTCGCAGGCGAGATTCTTTTCCCGGATCAGGATGCGGACCTTGCGCACGTAGGGCGAAGTCAGCGACCCATACAGTTTCATGCCATTGTCTCCCACAGATAATGCAGCACCAGCCCGGTGAACACCGCGGCGCCGAACCAATTGTTGTTCAGAAAAGCGCGAAAGCAGCCGTCACGCGTGCGTTCGTGCATCAGCTTTTGCTGATACAGCGCGAACCCGAATGCTGCCGCCAGGCCGGCATAATACCGCAAACCCAGGCCAGCGAGCGCGCCCGAGTACGCCAGCAGCGACAGCGTGAGAACATGGAAAAGCAATACCATCGCGCGGTCGTGGCGGCCGAACAGGATGGCGGTGGATTTCACTCCGACCTTTTGATCGTCGTCCCGGTCCACCATGGCGTAGGCCGTATCATAAGCCACCGCCCAGCACACGTTGGCAGCAAACAGTATCCAGCCTACGGGCGGAATACCGCCGGTTTGGGCGGCAAACACCATGGGGATACCCCAGCCAAATGCCGCCCCGAGATAAAACTGCGGCAGGTGCGTGAAACGCTTGACGAACGGATAGGACGCGGCGAGAAACGCGCCGGCGAAGGAAAGCAGGATAGTCAGGCGATTGAGCGTGAGCACCAGCGCGAAGGCGATGAAACACAGCACCACAAACAGCGCTAGCGCCTCGCGTGGACTCACGCGTCCGGCGGCGATCGGCCGGTCGCGCGTGCGTTCCACGTGCGGGTCGAAATCGCGGTCGGCGTAGTCGTTGATGACGCAACCGGCAGAGCGCATCAGCACCACGCCCAGCACGAACACGGCAAGCACGTGCAGATCGGGCTGGCCGTGTGCGGCGATCCATAACGCCCACAATGTCGGCCAGAGTAGCAGCAGGATACCGATCGGCCGGTGCAGGCGCATCAGCCGCGCATAGTCCTTGAGCCGTTCCACGAACATCATTCCATGAATTCAGGAATGTCCGGCAGAAAAAACTCGCACACCAGCAGTGGCTTGCCGCCGAGCCGGAACAGCGAACGCCGACCCCAGATCACCTCAGGTTTGGCGCGCAGATGGCGCGCCGCCAGGCCGTAGACTAAATCGGCGGGCGTAAGACAGGTGACTTCCACCTCGCTGCGCTGCATCGACGGGTCGGCGAACAGCACCGCCCCGAGGGAACGCGTGCCGAGACGGGCGAAGCGGTGGAATTTGCGCGCCAGCGTCGGCGGTGGAATGATCGTGCGCGCGTAGACCCACGGCGAATCGCCACACATCAGCTGCACTTGGCGAACCACGGCACGCGTACCGTGCCGCATGCCGACCGCGCGCGCTTCGCTGCACAGCGGACGCGCACGCCGCTGGTCGAGCAATTGGACATGAAAGTGCTGGTGGCAATGACCGATCAGGCGCTCGGTGAGCGAGGCCGGATCCAGCAGCCACGGCAGGTATTTTTCCGGGATCCCGGCGCGGTTGAGCCGCCGGACCGGTCGCCACAGCGGCTCCGTGCATCGTGGCGACACCGGGCTCACAATTGCCATGCAATGTTATCAATGATTTATGGGTGCCGAATCGTAGCAGAAACGGCCTATCCGGTCAGCGGAAACAGGAGGCTGTAACATCCCACCTTCCTTTGGGAAATCTTATAGAGAAGAGACTGTGCCACGCCACGCGCAATTTAAGAACAACAATCATTTTGCGGAGAAATAAGTGAACATTTCGGCGTCTATCCCGCGCGCATGGCTCAAGTCGGCTATTTTTCTGGGCGCCGGCTTGCTGAGGGGCCGAACACAGGAGAGGATTTCCTGACGGTGATGCTGGCGCGCGAATTCTAGCGTTCCGGATGTTCAGACGTTGCCGTAGGTTTCGGCACCACTGAGCCAGCGCCGCACGATGGGGTCCACGCTCTCGGGATGCTCCTTGAGGAGCAGGTCCGCCAACTGCTGCACGCGCGGAAGCAAGGCATGATCTCGCAGCAGATCGGCGATGTGAAATTGCGGCATGCCGGCCTGGCGCGTGCCCAGCACCTCTCCCGGGCCGCGCATCTCCAGGTCGCGCCGCGCGATCTCGAACCCGTCGCTGGTCTCGCGCACCGCCGCGAGCCGCGCCCGCGCCATCTCCGACAGCGGCGCTTGATACAGCAGTACGCAGTGGCTTTCGACCTGGCCGCGGCCGATGCGGCCGCGCAGTTGATGCAATTGCGACAGCCCCAACCGCTCGGCATTTTCTATGATCATGAGTGAGGCGTTGGGCACATCCACGCCCACTTCGATGACGGTGGTGGCGACCAGCAAGTTGATCTCGCCGCGCTTGAACGCGGCCATGATTTTTTCCTTTTCCGGCGGCTTCATGCGCCCGTGGATCAGCGCCACCTTGAGTTCAGGCAGCGCTTCGTGCAGCGCCTGCGCGGTATCGGTTGCGGTTTCCAGTTCGAGTGTCTCCGACTCCTCGATCAGCGGGCAAACCCAGTAGGCCTGGCGGCCGGCGGTGCAGGCATCGTGGATGCGGCTGACGACATCGGCGCGGCGCACGGCCGGCAGCGCCACGGTCTCGACCGGTTTGCGTCCCGGCGGCAGCTCGTCGATCACCGACACGTCGAGATCCGCATAGAGGCTCTGGGCCAGGGTGCGCGGAATCGGGGTGGCCGTCATGATCAGCTGGTGCGGACGGCGCGAGCCCACGCGCCCCTTCTCGCGCAGCGCGAGGCGCTGATGCACGCCGAAGCGGTGCTGCTCATCGACGATGATGAGTCCCAGGTCGGCAAATTCAACGTCTTCCTGAAACAGCGCCTGGGTGCCGACGGCAATGTCGGTCTGGCCCGATCCGATTTTTTCGAGCGCGTCCTGGCGCGCACGGCCGTTGAGCTTGCCAGAGAGACCGGTCACGACAACACCGAGCGGCTCGAGCCAGGCGGAAAAATTTCGCAGGTGCTGATCGGCGAGCAGCTCGGTCGGCGCCATCACCGCCACTTGCAAGCCGCTTTCGATGACGCCCAGACTCGCGCAGGCGGCGACGATGGTCTTGCCCGAGCCGACGTCGCCCTGCACGAGACGCTGCATCGGATACGACTTGCTCAGATCGGCCAGGATTTCATCCAGCACCCGCTGTTGTGCGTGCGTGAGCTGAAATGGCAGACGCGCGAGCAACTGCTGCATCAGCTTGCCTTCCCCGCTCATGGCGGGCGCGCTTTCCGTCTGCACTTGCGCGCGCAGACGCTTCAGGCTCAGGTGATGCGCCAGCAGTTCTTCGAAGGCGAGGCGCGTGACCGCCGGATGTTTACCCTGCGCCAACAACTCCACCGACGTGTGCGGCGGCGGCTGATGCACCAGCGCCAGCGCCTCGGTCAGTGTGGGCAGACGCAGCTCCTGCAATACGGCGGGCGGCAGCCGTTCCTCGATTTTTTCGAGATATTTTTCCAGCGCCTGGCGCGCGAGTTTGCGCAGGCTCAGTTGATGCACACCGGTGGTGGCCGGATATACTGGCGTCAGGTTTTCCTCCACCTTGGCGTGCTGTGCGCCATCGGTGAATTCGTACTCGGGATGAATCATCTCGAGACCCGCGGGACCAAAGCGAACCTCGCCGAACAGGCGCAGACGGCGGCCGCGCGTGAGGTTCGCCTGTTGCGCGGCAGTGAAATAAAAAAACCGCAAATGCAGATGGCCGGTGCCATCGCTCACGCGGCAGATCAGGCTGCGCCGGCCGCGGAACACCACGTCCGCCAGCTCGATCTCGCCCTCGACCACGGCCTCCATCCCGGGCCGCAGGCCTCCCATGGGCAGAACGCGCGTGCGGTCCTGGTAACGCAGGGGAAGATGGAACAGAACGTCCTGCACGGTGTACAGGCCGAGGCGTTTAAGCTTTTCCGCGAGCTTGGGTCCGACTCCCTTGAGACTGGTCACCGGCAGTGAGGCAATATCCATAAATACCAAAACTCACCGCAAAGACGCAAAGAGCGCAAAGGTTTAAATTTGATTAGAAAGCAGAATAACCAGATCGGAATTTGTTTTGTTAAGAAGATTTTTTGGTTTTAACTCTCAAACGCTTTTCTTTGCGTCCTTTGCGTCTTTGCGGTGAAGGTTTTTTTTCCAGAACCATAATAGCATCCATTTCCACCGCCGCGCCCTTGGGCAGCGCGGCAACGCCGACCGCCGCGCGCGCCGGATAGGGTTCGCGAAAATACTGCGCCATCACTTCGTTCACCAGCGGAAAATACGCCAGATCGATGAGAAACACGTTGAGCTTCACCACGTCCTGTAGGCTGCCGCCGGAAGCCTTGGCCACCGCGCCCAGGTTTTCAAATACGCGCTGGATTTGCGCGCGCATGTCGCCGCTCTCCAGCGTCATGGTTTCCGGAATCAGCGGAATCTGACCGGCGAGATAAACGGTATCACCGGCCCTGACGGCCTGGGAATAAGGGCCGATGGCCTGCGGTGCTTTGTTGGTTTTGATCACATCTTTCTTCATCGTTAAATTCCAAAATAATAAATAGGCATGATTAACAGGATTATTCAGTGATACCAACATGGAATGCGCTGCATTTATAATTTTTTTGAATCCTGTTAATCCTGTGAATTAACCTTTCTTGCGGTTGATCCGCACCACCGATTCGATCGCCCGGATGCGACGCATGATCTGAGCCAGATGCCCGCGGCCGCGCGCTTCGAGCGTGAAGTCCATGGTGGTGTACTGGCCGTCACGATCGTCGAACGTGACGGTGTCGATGTTAGCGCCCTGCTCGGCGATGGCCGCGGCGATCGCCGCGAGCACGCCGCGCTGGTTCTTGACCTCGACCCGGATGCTCACCGGGAACACGGTCTGAATGTCCTTTTCCCACTGCACGTCGATCCACTGTTCCGGGTGCTTGCGGAACTTGGCCACGTTCGGACAATCCTCGGTGTGCACCACGATCCCGCGCCCCGCGGACAGAAAACCGAGAATCGGATCGCCCGGTATCGGCCGGCAGCAGCGTGCATAGGTCACCACCACGCCCTCGGTGCCGCGGATGGCGAGCGTCGGCGCCTTGTCGCGCGCCGGCCGGCGCTTGAACAGTCCGAAGAAACGATGCTCCTCCCCGGTTTCGACCTTGGGCGCCTCCGGCACGAGTTGACGCGCCACCACCGCTGCCAGCCGGTTGCCGAGTCCGATTTCGCCAAGCAACTGGTCCCAGTTGAGGAGCTTGAGGGATTTCAGCAAGGATTGACGGCTTTTCTCGGTCAGTTGTGACGGATCGGTGCCGAGATCCTTGAGCGCCTGCTCCAGCAGCCGCCCGCCGAGCTTGGCCGATTCGTTCAACTTCTGGTTTTTGAGGAAACTGCGGATATGCGCACGCGCCTTGCTGGTGACAACGTAAGTGAGCCAGGCGGGATTGGGATGGCTCCATTCCGCGGTGATAATCTCGACGTGATCGCCGTTGCGGAGGGTGGTGCGCAAGGGCACCAGTTGATGATTGACCTTGGCGCCGATGCAGCGGTTACCGACGTCGGTGTGCACGTCGTAGGCGAAGTCGATGACCGTGGCCTCGCGCGGCAGTTTCTTGATCTCGCCGTTCGGCGTGAACACGTACACCTCGTCCGGAAACAGGTCAACCTTGAGGTGCTCGAGAAATTCGCTCGGGTTCCCCGCTTTTTGCTGGGTTTCCAGCAGGTCCTTGAGCCACTGCAAGGCGCGCTGCTGCATCGGGTCGGCGGCTGTATCGCCGCTTTTGTACAGCCAGTGCGAGGCCACGCCGGCCTCGGCCACGCGATTCATCTCGCTCGTGCGGATCTGCACCTCGATGGAAACCCCGAAGGGACCGAACACCACCGTGTGCAGCGACTGGTAGCCGTTGGCCTTGGGAATGGCGATGTAATCCTTGAACCGGCCGGGGATCGGCTTGTACAGATTGTGAATCATGCCGAGCGCGCGATAACAGTTGTCCGCCTTGTCCACGACGACGCGAAAACCATAGATATCGTAGACCTGGTCGAACGACAGGTGCTTCTGCTCCATCTTGGCGTAGATACTGTAGAGGGTCTTCTCACGACCGACGACCTCCGCAGGCAGGCCTTCGCGTTCCAGCTGGTTGAGAATGGCGGTGCGGATCTTTTCGACAATCGCCTTGCGGTTGCCAAGACGCTTGCGCACCGCCTCGGCGATAATGCGATGGCGCATCGGGTGCATCGCGGCAAAGGCCAGATCGCCCAGCTCCATCGCCCACTGGCGCACGCCGAGACGGTTGGCGATGGGCGCGTAGATGTCGATGGTTTCGCGTGCGATCGCGCGGCGGCGGTCGGGATTCAACGCGCTGATGGTGCGCATGTTGTGCAGTCGGTCGGCGAGCTTGATGAGAATGACGCGGATGTCGCTCGCCATGGCCAGCAGCATCTTGCGGAAGTTCTCCGCCTGCGCCTCCTCCTGCGACTGGAATTCGATGCGGGTGATCTTGGAAACGCCGTCCACCAGCGCGGCGATGTCCTCGCCGAACTCCTCGGCGATGCGTTCCTTTACCGTGGGCGTGTCCTCGATTACATCGTGCAGGATCGCGGCGGTGATGCTCTTGGCGTCGAGATGCATGCCCGCGAGGATGCGGGCGACTTCGATGGGGTGGTAGATGTAAGGCTCGCCGCTGACGCGGATCTGCCCTTCATGGGCCTCGGCGCCGAACAGGTAGGCGCGATAGACGTCAGCGACGTCCTTCGGATCCAGGTAGGTTTCGAGAACCGCGCACAGGTCGCTGATCTGAAACCGCTGGCCGGGTGACGGCGTCGCCGCAACGGCGGACGGCACCGACTCAGGCTTCGGTTCCGCCCTCTTTGCCGGCGGCGGGGGCAACGTCGATCCCGCCGGTTTGGTTTTGGTCGGTTGTGTCTTCATCGGCCTCAAGTCCGGCTTGCGGCGCTTCCTCGTCCAGGATGGCATTGGTCACGAAACCGCCGGCGATCTCGCGCAGGGCGAGCACTGTGGGCTTGTCGTTTTCGCGCTCGACGCAGGCTTCCGCGCCATTGAGCAACTGGCGCGCACGACGCGTGGCCACCAGCACGAGCTGAAAACGGTTATCAACATTATCCAGGCAATCTTCTACAGTAATACGGGCCATACCTATACCTCGGTCATCTGACAGGAAACGCGGCGGTGCCGCAGGGTTTAATACTATATAAAGCTCGCGCCCGAGCCAGCGGACCGGGCGGTCAGGGACATGCAGCTCAATGCATCTTACTGATATGCGGCGGGTTTTTCCAGCCAGGGAACCTCTGATTAAGTTCGCTCGGGTGAGCCCTTCGATTTAGCTCAGGACAGGCCCTCGAACCATGAACAGATGGCGGTCCTGTAATTACAGTGTTTGCCGCTCACCCCCTTCGGCTGGCTCAGGACACGCTTCGACCAGCTAAGGGCGAACGGAATGACTTAAATCTGAGCTTCCCTAGGCCCCGGCAAGCAGTGCCTGGATATCGACCTGGACCGGCCGGGGGGTACCGTCTCCGCGAATGATGGCCTGCAAGTCCTTCAGGGCAGTCTCGAAATCATCGTTGACCACCATGTGGTCGAATTCCTGATAGTGGCTCATTTCCGACACCGCTTCGCGCATGCGCCGGGCTATCACTTCCGGCGTGTCCTGGCCGCGGTTGGTCAGACGTTCCTCCAGCACCACGCGCGACGGCGGCAGGATGAAAACACTGACCGACTCCGGCATCTTTTCCTTGATGGCGCGCGCGCCCTGCCAGTCGATATCGAGAATGATGTTCTTGCCCTGGCGCAACAGATTCTCGGTCGCGGCGCGCGATGTGCCGTAGGAATTGCCGAAGACATTGGCATGTTCCAGAAACCGGTCGGCCGCCACCATCTCGTCGAACTGTTGCTGATTCACGAAATAATAATGCACCCCATGCTGCTCGCCCGGACGCGGCGCGCGCGTCGTGTGCGACACAGAGAACGCCAGATCCGGCAGGCGCTCGACCAGCGCCTTGGCGAGGCTGGTCTTGCCGGTGCCGGAGGCGGCGGAGAAAATAAAAAGTCTTCCCTTATTCATCACAAAAAATAGACAGGATTAACGGGATTGGTCAGGATTCACAGAATTAAAGATAAATTTGTATTTATAAAATGAATCCTGTTAATTCTGTGAAATTTATAGTTACTCGATATTCTGGACCTGCTCGCGCATCTGCTCGATCAGCACCTTGAGTTCCACGGCGACATTGGTCAGGCGCGTGTCGGTGGACTTGGACGACAGCGTGTTGGCCTCGCGGTTGAGTTCCTGCATCAGGAAATCGAGGCGCCGACCGGCGGGACCGGCCTGGCCAAACACGCGGCGGATTTCGGCGAAGTGCGCCGTGAGCCGGTCGATTTCTTCGGTTACGTCGGACTTCTGCGCGAACAGGACGATCTCCTGCTCGAGGCGCGCGGGGTCGAGCTGTTGCTTGATTTCTTTCAGACGCGTCTCCAGACGTTCGCGAAATATCCGCACCGCCTCCGGAATCAGTTCCTTCGCCTTGACCACCAGCTGCTCCATGGCCTGCAAGCGCTGCAACATGAATTCCTGCAGGCGCGCGCCCTCGCGGGTGCGCGTGGCGGCCAGTTCGTCGAGCGCGGCCGCGAGTGCTTCGAGCGCCGCGGCGCCCAGGCTGTCGACATCCAGAGGCGGAACCTTGAGCACGCCCGGCCAGCGCAGGATATCGATGGCGCGCAGCGGCGAAAGGTCGGTGTAAAGTCCACGCAGGTGGCCGGCGGAAACCAGCAGCCGCTGCACCTGGTCCTCGTTGAGCTCGATCGCGCCCGCCGCCGCCTCGCCCGCCTGGAAGCGCAGGGTGCCGTCCACCTTGCCGCGTGCCAGACGCGCATTGATCAGCTCGCGCACACGCGGTTCGAGCACTCGCAGCTCTTCCGGCAGGCGCAGCGCGATCTCGAGATAGCGGTGGTTGACGGAACGCAGCTCCCAGGTCAGTGCACCCCACGGCGTCGCGGCCTCACGGCGGGCGAAGGCGGTCATGCTGGCGGTCGGGGATGGAGATTTGGCGGGGTTCATGGCAGCGCGGATGGTAAACCGCGGGTTTGCCGGGAGCAAATCCGGACCGCGGCAGTCCAATTTCCCCGACCCGCGGTTCCGGCCATATATAATCAGAGTTGGAAACACCGAGCGCGGGCCAAGCCCGCCGGTCAACACCGAACCGGATTTCATGACAAGCACCGAAGCCCTACCCTCTGGCTACCTGCTGCACCAGTACCGCATCTCCAAGATCCTTGGCGGTGGCGGCTTCAGTATTGTCTATCTGGCGCGCGACACCCGGACGAAACAGCTGGTGGTGATCAAGGAATACATCCCCGGCGAACAGGCCACGCGGCGCGACGGCGAAAACGTCGAGAGCCTCTCGGTCGACACGGCCACGACCTTCAACACCGGCTTGAAACGCTTTCTCGACGAGGCCAGCGCGCTCTCCAAGATCAACCATCCGAACATCGTGCGCGTGATCGACTTCTTCCGCGATAACAACACCGTTTACATGGTGATGAACTACGAACAAGGCAAGGACCTGCGCTGGTACATCAAACGCCACGACGGCCGCATGAGCGAAAAATTCATCCGCACCGTCTTCCCGCAACTGCTCGTCGGACTGCGCGAGCTGCACAACCATCGCCTGCTGCATCTCGACATCAAGCCGGCTAATGTCTATCTGCGACCGGGCGGGTCGCCGTTGCTGCTCGATTTCGGCGCGGCGCAATCGCAGTCCGTGAACGAACGCAGCCGCGGTCCGCATACGCTGACGCGCGGCTTCGCGCCGTACGAGCAGCACACGCGCGGACATATCGGTCCATGGACCGATCTTTACGCCTTCGGCGCCACCATGTGGGCGTGCATGTGCGGCAAGGCGCCGCCACCGGCGCTCAAGCGCGCCGAAAGGGACACTTACAAGCCGGCGGTACGCCAGTTTGCCGGGCGCTATTCGCGCCCGCTGCTCGAAGCCGTGGACTGGTGCCTGCAGATGGACCAGATCCAGCGTCCGCAGAAAGTGGATGACCTGCTCGATTTCCTCAACAAGGAACCGGCCGAAACGCCGGAACCGCCGCCGGAATCCTTTCTCGATCGCCTGACCCCGAAGTTCTGGCGCGGACGTAAATGACGCCATGAAATACCAGATCACGCAATTCAGCCTGCGCGGCGCGCGGCGCGTCAACGAAGACCGGGTGGGCTACGCCGAACGCGACAACGCCGTGATCATGGCCGTGGCCGATGGCCTCGGCGGACATCGCGGCGGCGAGGTGGCGGCGGAGATCCTGGTACAAACGCTATTGCATACCTTCCAGACGCTGCGTCATCCGGTCGTGCAGCGCCCCTCGGTGTTCCTCGCGCTCGGCATCCTCCAGGCGCATCATGCGATTATCACGCGCGGCCAGGACAGCCAGCCGCCGATCGAGCCACGCACCACCTGTGTCGCCTGCCTGGTGCAGAACGGTTATGCCTACTGGGCGCATGTCGGCGACAGCCGCCTGTACCTGTTCCGCCAGAATCGTTTCCTGCTGCGCACGCAGGATCACACGACCATCGAGGAACTGCACCAGGGCGGGCTGCTCACCGAGAAGGAAATGCTCGACCATCCGCAGAAAAGCCACCTGCTCAACTGCCTCGGCGCCGCCATCACGCCCACGATCAGCATGGGCGAAGAGACCTTGCTGCAACCCGGCGATATGCTGCTCGCCTGCACCGACGGCCTGTGGGAAGCGCTCGCGCCCGAGGAGATCGCGCACTACCTCAAGGCCAAGGCGCTTGATGAGGCGGTGGAGGAAATGCTGTTAGCGGCGCAAAAGAAAAAACAGCAGGCCTGCGACAACGTCAGCGCCGTGTGCCTGCGCTGGGAGGATGCGATCACCAAAAACCCGCCGCTGCAAGGCAACGCCGTGGCGAATATCAACGAGGCGATGCTGCGCGAAGAAGCCAGGCATCATCTTCCCCATGTTGCCAAAATGCCGCCGAGAAAATCCACGGTGGCTTCCGAAGAAACCGCGGATGACAAGAACAAACCGCTCGAAAGCCGCATCCAGGAGATCGAGGACTTCCTCAAGAAGTTCGAGCCCAAGGGCTGAACCTGCTAAACTCCGCCGGTCTTTTTACTCCCAAAGCCGAGAATCTATGCGACCCAGCGGACGCCGTCCCGATCAATTACGCGACATCCGGATCACCCGGAACTACACCAAACACGCCGAAGGCTCGGTGCTGATCGAGTTCGGTGAAACGCGCGTGATCTGCAACGTCAGCGTCGACGAAAAAGTGCCGAACTTCCTCAAGGGCAAGGGCCAGGGCTGGGTCACGGCGGAATACGGCATGCTGCCTCGTTCCACCGGCAGCCGCATGCACCGCGAGGCGGCCTCGGGCAAGCAGGGCGGACGCACCATGGAAATCCAGCGCCTGATCGGGCGCGCGCTGCGCTCGGCCGTGAACATGAAGCAACTGGGCGAGCGCACCTTCACCGTGGACTGCGACGTGATCCAGGCCGACGGCGGCACGCGCACCGCGTCCATCACCGGCGGCTGCGTGGCGCTGGTGGACGCCATCAACCATCTGCGTGCGCGCAAGCTGCTCGATGCGAATCCGCTGCAACACCTGGTAGCTTCGGTGTCCACCGGCATCTTCGGTCGCGAAGCGGTGCTGGACCTCGACTACGCCGAGGACTCCAACGCCGGGACCGACATGAACTTCGTGATGGACGACGCCGGCGGCTTCATCGAAATCCAGGGCACCGCCGAATCCCAGACTTTCAGTCTCGAGGAAATGCTGGCGATGACCAAGCTCGCGCAAGCCGGCATCCGCAACCTCATCGACCACCAGAAAAAAGCTTTGGGAATCTAAGAGAACCACTGATTAATTTAAAAATGTAGGGTAAGGCGGAGTTTTCGCCAATGTCCAGTGGACATTGGCGCCGCCGAACGGGTGCAACGGGTTTTGTTGCACCCCGGGCTGCAAGCTCTGCGCACCGATCGACAAAAAAATGGTGCGTGGGACACACCCTACGTCGAATATTCAGAGCTTCATCAGTTTTAATCTTTTTTTAATCCTGTGAAATTTTCTGCTTCACAATGACCAAACACATTGTTCTAGCATCGAGCAACCCCGGCAAGGTACGCGAGATCAACCAGATGCTCGCGGGCCTGCATCTTTCCGTGGTTCCGCAATCCGACTTCAAGGTTATGGATGCGGAAGAAACCGGCCTGACTTTCGTCGAAAACGCGCTGCTGAAAGCGCGCAACGCCACGCGCCACACCGGCTTGCCCGCGATCGCCGACGATTCCGGCATCGAGGTGGATTATCTCAACGGCGCGCCCGGCATCTATTCCGCGCGCTACGCCGGCAAGAACGCGAGCGACGAACAGAACCTGCGCAAGCTGCTCGACGATCTCGTCGGCATCCCGGAAGCCGAACGCACTGCGCGTTTCCAGTGCCTGATGGTTTACCTGCGCCACGAGTTCGATCCCACGCCCATCATCTGCCAGGGTACGTGGGAAGGACGTCTATTGCTCGAACCGCGCGGCGCGAATGGCTTCGGCTACGATCCGATTTTCTTCGTGCCGACGCATAACTGTTCCTCGGCCGAGCTGCCGCCGGAAGTAAAAAATAAATTGAGTCATCGGGGGCAGGCATTGAGATTGTTGGTCGCGGCGCTGGGGCATACACACCTCTGACGTCATTCCTGTATTTGTTGTCATGCCCGCGGAGGCGGGGAATCCAGGCGTCGTCCCCGCGAAGGCGGGGACCCAGGCCTTGAATGGTATCGCGCGCCTTGCGCGCGATCTCAACAGCTTATTGCGGGTGGCTCCGCCCCTGCACCCTGGGTTACC
>NZ_JBAVEJ010000089.1:0-5998 GCF_049587675.1 Sulfuricaulis sp.
GGGCGGAGCCACCCGCAATTAGCTTTTCAAAGTCAATAGCCGCCTTTCGGCGGCTATTGACCATTCACTACCTGGATGTCCGCCTTCGCGGACATGACAGCTATTTTTTAATCAACTCCACCTTCTCGATTACTACATCCTTCACCGGAACGTTCTGAAACGGTCCCACGGTATGGGTCGCGACCGATTCGATCTTCTTCACCACGTCCATTCCCTTCGTCACTTTCCCGAAAACGGTATAACCCCAGCCCGTCGTTGTTTTATCGCGGTGATCGAGCGCGGGATTATCCACGGTGTTGATGAAGAATTGCGCCGCGGCCGAGTGCGGGTCAGGCGTGCGCGCCATGGCGATGGTGCCGGCGAGGTTCTTTAATCCATTGTCGGCTTCGTTGCGGATCGCCGGGCCTTTGACCTTCTCGTCCATGCCGGGACGAAAGCCGCCGCCCTGGATCATGAAGCCGGGAATCACGCGGTGGAAAATCGTGTCCTTGTAGAAGCCGGTCTCGACATAGTTCATGAAATTTTTCACCGTGTCCGGTGCGTGCTTCGCATCCAGCTCGATCTCGATCACACCGAGGCTGGTGGTCATGCGCACGCGCGGATTGTCCGTGGCGGCGGCGAAGGCCACGAAAGGCAGGGTAACGGTCAGGGCGAGCAGGACGGCAAATAATTTTTTCATGTTCATTCCTCCGGAGTTGATTCGACAATTTTTTCCAAATTCATGATGGTATTCCATTCCCTGGCGGTGACCGGCATGACCGACAGCCGGCTGCCGCGCTGAACCAGTCGCATGTTTTTCAGCGTCGCCTGTGCCTTGATGGCGGAGAGCGTGACGGGCCGCTTGAATACGCGTTTGAAACGCACGTCCACCATGTCCCACAACGGCCGTTCCGGCGTGCTCTTCGAGTCGTAATGATGGTTTTCCGGGTCCCAGGCGGTGGCATCGGGGTAGGCCGCACGCGCGATCTCGATGATGCCATAGACGCCCGGCACTGCGCAGCTCGAGTGATAGAAAAACGCGAGGTCGCCTTTTTTCATGGCGCGCATGAAATTGCGCGCCTGGTAGTTGCGCACGCCGTCCCAATGCTCGATTTTTTTCGGGCGCGATTTCAAGTCAGCGATGCTGAACGACTCTGGCTCGGATTTCATCAGCCAGTAGTTCATGCGTACGGCTCGAATGGCGGGATGACCTCGGTCTCGGCGCGCGCGTCCGCGACCCACTGCTGGATCGCCGGCAGGGCGGTGATGGTTTGGACATAGGCTGCGCAGACTGTGTCGAGTTCGACCGCGTAGGTCACGAAGCGCAGCGCCACCGGCGCGTACATGGCGTCGGCAACGCTGAATTTTCCAAACAGGAAACCGCCGCCTTTGCCGAAATGCGCGCGGCAATCGTTCCAGAGAGTGGAAATGCGCGCGATGTCCTTCAGCACCTCTGGAGTGTGGCCCTTGCCGGGCAGGTGTTTGCGGCAGTTCATGGACATGTGTTGGCGCAAGGCCGAAAAGCCCGCGTGCATCTCGGTGGCCACGGATCGTGCCACGGCGCGCGCCGCCGGGTCAGCTGGCCACAGATGCTTGTGCGGGAATTTGTCGGCGAGGTATTCGCCGATCGCGAGCGATTCCCACACCGTGATTTTGCCGTCGATCAGCACCGGTACTTTACCCGAGGGTGAATACTTTCGGATCTCGGCGCTCGATGTTTCGGTGTAGAGCGAGACGGAAACTTCCTGAAAAGGAATACCCGCCTGTTTCAGCACCAGCCACGGCCGCAGCGACCAGGAGGAATAATTCTTGTTGCCGATGACGAGGGTGAGTTCCATCCCGGCAGGAGTCCCGAAGATTAGGCGACCTTGATCGTGGCCTGGGCGATGTTTTCGTCAACCCGCAGGCGCGTGATGGTGCGGCACAGGCCGGTGCCTTCGTCGAGGTCGAGCAGCACCCCGCAGATGGTGCCGGGGCCTTCCGCCACCTCGAAGCGCTCGGGCAGTTTCTGCACTAATCGCTTGAGCGATTTCTGCGTGTCCATGCCGATGACGGATTCATAGCAGCCGGTCATGCCGACATCGGTGATGTAGCCGGTGCCGCGCGGAAGGAGGCGCTCATCCGCGGTCGGCACATGGGTGTGCGTGCCGACGACGGCGCTCACGCGCCCGTCGAGATACCAGCCCATGGCCATTTTCTCGCTGGTGACTTCCGCGTGCAGGTCCACGAGCACCATCTTGACGTCGTCCGGTTTCGCCGCAAGCGCGCGCTCGGCGGCGGCGAACGGGCAGGCGAGATGCGGGTGCATGAAGACGTTGCCCATGAGATTGAGAATGCCGACCTTGTACCCGGCGGCAGTCGTGGCCACGAACCAGCCGGTGCCGGGCGTGCCGTCGGGATAATTGTGCGGGCGCAGCAGGCGCGGTTCGGTGGTGATGTATTCGAGGGCTTCTTTCTTGTCCCAGGCGTGATTTCCGTTGGTCAGCACGTCCACGCCCGCGGCGAACAATTCATTCGCGGTCTTTTTGGTGATGCCGGCGCCGTCGGCGATATTCTCGGCGTTGGACACGACGAGATCGAGCTTGAAGCGTTGGCGCAGGGTGGGGAGCTGATCGGAAATGGCGCGCCGTCCGGGTTGACCGACCACGTCGCCGATAAAGAGCAGATTCATGACTGGTACCTTTTCGAAATAAATCTAATGACTGTTAGTAAAGATAGACCGCCCGGTCGGTGATGACGCCCTGCAGGGGAACGTCCCAGGGATCGGGCGTCAATCCGTTGATCCGCTGGAAATCATACGCGATTCCGAGCACCTGTGGCTTGTGCCAGCGGGTGCGGTGGCGCAGGAACTCCAGGCTGCGGTCGTAGAAACCCCCGCCCATGCCCAGCCGGTTGCCATGGTCGTCGAAGCCCACCAGCGGCATGAGGATTAAATCCAGTTCCTGCGCCCGCACCAGTTGGCGTGCCGGCACCGCCGGCTCGGGGATGCCGAAGCGGTTCGGGACCAGCTTGGTCTTCGGTTTGGCCTCGGCGAACCACAGCCGGTCGTGCGCCAGCGGCGAGAGCACCGGCAGGTAAAGGATTTTGCGCAGCCGGCGGATGTGCTCGATGACAAGGCGGGTGTCGATCTCGCCGTCGTTGGGGAGATAACAGGCGATACGCTGGCTGGCGAGGAACAGGCGCGTGCCGGCTACGTTCATGGCAAGCGCGCGTGCCGCGAGTTTCTGATCTTCGGCGGACAGCGATTGGCGTCGGGTGCGCAGGGTGCGGCGCAGGTCGGATTTATCTTTGGGCACGGAAATCGTCAAGAAAAAAAGAAAGACGCCCTCCGCAGATGCCGTGTTGCTCCGTAGCCTTGAACCGTGAGGTTCAAGTGGGTGCCTCAGAGATGCATCAGGCTTCCCGCAACGAGGCGGGCATGCACAACAGCATCTACAATCCGGCTCCCGTTAAAAGCACTTATAGGTTCAGAGGATAACTGGAGCAATCACGCACACCGCAGGGGGCGCATTACAAATATATACCTATTGGCGGGTTTGTGCATCCCAGCGCAACGCGGCGTCGATCTTGGTCTGGAGGAATTTTATTTTCTGCACGGTGTCAATAGCCAGGCCACCGCGGTTGCGCAAGTCGAGGAATTCATGCGCGATGTTGAGCGCGGCCATGACCGCGGTGCGCTCGGTACCGATGACCTTGCCGCTCGTCTGGATCTCGCGCATTTTTTTGTCGAGATAGCTGGCCGCCGCCGTCAGTGCGGCGCGTTCGTCCTCGGGGCAGGCAACCATGAACTCCTTGCCGAGAATGGTGACGGTTACTCCGTCGCGCGATTCCTTCACGTCAGCTGCGCTCCAGCGCCTTGAGGCGGTCGATCATGGTTTCGATGCGCGCGCGGGCGACACGGGTTTTCTCCATCAGCCGCGCGTGCTGTTCGTTCAGGTTGTTCTGCTCGGACTTGAGCGAGTGATTCTCGCTCTTGAGACGCCGGCAGGTCTCGATGAGTTCATCAATGCGGCTTTCCAGAATCTTGAGGTCCGTGCTTTCCGCGCGATCGTCGTTAGCCATATATGCCCACTATAGGACCGACGCCGGCACGGGTCAACGCTTCCGGCCCCGGGCGCTCGGGTGTAGACTTTCTTTCCACCATTCGGATCGCCGTCTGGCACCACGTTCGCGCACTGTGGAAACCACCCCCGATCTTCCCGCCTACGACCATGCAACGCGTCTGCTGCACGAAGCCGGCGTTACCACCCGTGCGGCCGAGGCGCATGGGATCATTACCGGTGTGCTGTGCGCGCCGCAAGGCGCCGGCGTGGCCTGGCAGGATCTGGTCCTCGGTCGCGAGGCAGGAAAAAACCGCGAAGCGCCGGAGGCGCTGGCGCAATTGCTGGCGGCGATGCACCGATCCGCCTACGCACACCTGAGCGGGGTGGAATGCGATTTTGTGCCGCTGCTCCCCGGCGATGACCACAGCCTGGCCGAGCAGATCGAGGGGCTGACCGATTGGTGCCGCGGTTATCTCTTCGGCCTGTATGCCGGAGGCGTGAAGGAGTCGCAGATGCTGCCAGGCGATGCCGGCGAGGTGGTACGCGACATCACCCGCATCTCCGAAGCCGAGCTGGATAGCTCGCTGGCGGATGAGGAAGAGGCCAGGGCGCTGATCGAGATCGTCGAATACCTGCGCGTCGGCGTGCAGCTCGTGTTCGAGGAATTGCAGCCGCCCGCGGCGCGTCACTGAGCCGTATTCTGCTCCGACTGCGCCTCGATCTGCTTCAAGGTCTCACGGAAGGTGTCAATCTGCGGCCCGCCCAGTTCCACGGCGCGCTGCGCGGCGGTACGCGCCTCTGGCCATTTGTTCTGATCCGCCAGAGCCTGTGCGAGATTGTTGAACGCCGCGGCGGCGTTGGGATGATCCTGCGCCGCCTGCCGGAACGCTTCTTCGGCGCCTGACACATCCCCGAGCGCGTAGCGACTGTTGCCCAGCCCCATCCGCGCGCCAAGGCTTTTCGGCCAGCGCTTGAGCACGGTGCTGTATGCCGTGCCCGCCTCCGGCCAGCGCGCGAGTCGTTCGAGCGGCGCGACCGCCTGCACGTACGGAATTTCCTCGGCCGTGAATGGCAGCCGGTCTGGCGACATCACCACCATCGCCCAGTAATGGGAGCGGCGCCAGGTTCGTTCGAATATTTCGATGGGGATATCATGACGCGATTCTAGTCCCGAGCGCAGTACGATCCGGTCGTGCGGCAGGTCGAAGCCCACGACCACGGCGTAATGCCACTTCGGATACCACCAAAAACTCAGGTTCTGCAGAATCAGCACCGGGTTGCCGGAAGCCACCTCGGCAAACAGCGATTCGAGTTCCGGCCGCAATACGTAGGGAACGCGCCCGTGGCGCCGCGCGGCGCCAACCATTTCCAGTTGCAGGCTACCCCGGCGTTCGGGCAGGTAAATCTGTTGCGTCAGTTGGTCGGGCGTGACAGAAACGCCGGTCCATTTGAGCACCGTCGCCAGCGCCGCCGGTCCGCACTGGTATTCCTCCTGCGGATAGAACGGTACGGTAGTAAGCTCGACCGGTTGCGGGAAAGCGCCAGCCGTGGCGCGAACTCGGTCAGTTTGCAGCGTGGCACAGCCTGAGGAGAGCAGCAATATCAAAAATAACAAACCGCCCGAAATGATTCGGGGGGTTTGAGTGTTACTCATCGGCAACGCGAAGATGGCTTAGCGCTTGGGATGTTTGACGAACGGGAAGATATTGGTGAAGCCGAGAATATCGGTGATCAGCAGTACGATGAAGATGAACACCAGCGCCCCGAGAAAGCTGTCACCGCCGGCCGGCAGCTGATCCAGCTTGCCGTTCAGGGTCTGGACTTCCTGGTCCGTCAGGCTGTCCACGCGCGCCTGCACCTGCGCCGGATCGACGCCGCGGGCGAGAAGCTGGGCCTTGACGTCGTCGCGGTTGAAAACATCGCGCAGGCGCTCGCGGTCCTGTTGCACCTGGGCCGCGTTGACCACCGCCTCGGTG
>NZ_JBAVEJ010000090.1:0-6492 GCF_049587675.1 Sulfuricaulis sp.
GGCTTCTGCCGCTGGGCGGCTTCGCCACCGCCGCCATCGTGTTTGCCGTCGCTGGCCTGTTGTGGTTCTCCGCACCGAATCCGATTCTCTTGCAGCCAAATGTAAGCGACATTGAGTTGCTCACAGCGCAAGAGAACCCGGAATTTTTCGCCGATCTGGATTTTTACGATTGGCTGGACAACGACTCCGATGCCGGCTGAACTGCGTGCGGCCGGATTCATGCTGCTGATTTCATTGGCGGCCACCGCGGCGGAATCTCCGCCACCACCCGACATGAATTTGATTGAATTTCTCGGAAGTGTTGATGTTGACACGAAGAGCGCATCAGGAACGGAAGTCCTGAGCGCCATTGATACCGGATTACTCCCGGACTTGCCGGAGGAACCACCGCATGAAACTAAATAGAAGTTTGATCCTCAGTCTGCTGTTGTTATGGCCGGTCATGCTCTGGGCCGCGGACAGCAACACCCCCGCCGCCTGGAATCAGCTCAGCCCGGAAGAGCAGCAAATTCTCAAGCCGTTTCAGGAACGCTGGGACAGCTTGCCGCCGGAGCGACGCGAACACCTGCAACAAGGCGCGAAACGCTGGCAAACCATGACGCCCGAGCAACGCGAGCAGGCGCGCGAGCGATTCTCCCGCTGGCAGAAAATGACGCCAGAACAGCGCGAACAAGCGCGCAAACGCTATGAGCGCTTCCGCCAGTTACCGCCGGAACAGCAGGAACGCCTGCGCCAGCGGCACGCGTGGTTCAATAGTCTTCCGCCGGAGAAACGCGCCGAATTGCGCGAGAAGTGGCAGAAAATGACGCCGGAGCAACGTCAGGAATTCAAGGATAACTGGCGTCGAGAAAATGGTGGTCCGGCATTTGATCGCGGTATTTCACCGCGTCCGGATCGTCCGCAACGGATGGGACCGCGGTAAGGAAGGTTTAATGAACTAATATTGAACCGCCAAGACGCCAAGCATGATTCAAAATACGTAAAATAAGATTTATCTTTTATCTGCCTTTCCTTTCACTTCGTGCGCCGGATATTTCTTGGCGTTCAATTCAATCTTACGGCGGGCGGCGTCCATCAGGTCCACGCCGAGCAGGTCGGCCATGCGGTTGAGATAGATGAAGACATCCGCCATCTCCTGCCCGACTTCGTGCAGGGTTTTTTCGGGAAGCTTCTTGCTCTGCGCCTCGGTCAGCCACTGGAAATGCTCCACCAGCTCGGCAGCCTCGACGATCAACGCCATCGAGAGATTCTTGGGCGAATGAAATTGCTCCCAGTCGCGTTCGCGCGCGAATTCGCGCAGGCGATGTTTCAGGTCTTCGAGGGTATCCAAGACAAAATCTCCATGGAGCTGAAAGCGATCTAAGGAAACTCTGATCAGGTCCGTTCGTGGTGAGCCTGTCGAACCACGAACGGAAGAATCGCCTGTCATTTGTAGCATCTCCCGTTCACCTTTCGACAAGCTCAGGGCGAACGGGAAGTTAAACTACTTGCCGGGCCTGATGAGGCGCTTGCGGGCGCGCTTGACCGCCGCCTTGACCTGCGCCGGCGCGGTACCGCCGATATGGTTACGGGCATTTAGCGAACCTTCGACCGTCAGCACGCCGTACACGTCCTTGCCGATCACCGGACTCAGGCGCTTGAATTCTTCGAGGCCGAGCTGCGGCAGTTCGCGCTTGGTATCAATCGCCAGACGCACGGCCTTGCCCACGATCTCATGGGCATCACGAAAGGCCACACCCTTGCGCACCAGATAATCAGCCAGGTCGGTGGCGGTGGAAAAACCGCTGCCTGCAGCGCGCGCGAGGTTTTCGCGCTTGAGCCTCATGCCCGGAATCATGCCGGCGAAGACCCGCAGGCTGCCGAGCACCGTGTCGAGCGTGTCGAACACCGGCTCCTTGTCTTCCTGGTTGTCCTTGTTGTACGCCAGCGGCTGTGCCTTCATGAGCGTCAGCAGCGCGACCAGATGGCCATTGACGCGCCCGGTTTTGCCGCGCACCAGTTCCGGTACATCCGGATTCTTCTTTTGCGGCATGATGGACGAGCCGGTGCAGTAGGCATCCGACAGCTCGACGAAGCCGAACTGCGCGGACGACCACAGCACCAGTTCTTCGGACATGCGCGACAGGTGCGTCATGAGCAGTGCCGCGGCCGACACGAATTCAATGGCGAAGTCACGGTCGGAAACCGCGTCGAGCGAATTCTCCGCCGGCGCATCGAAGCCGAGCAGCTTCGCGGTGTAGGCGCGGTCGATGGGATAGCTCGTGCCGGCCAGCGCCGCGGCGCCGAGCGGCATGATGTTCACGCGCTTACGGCAATCCTGGAGACGCTGCGCGTCGCGCACGAGCATCTCGAACCACGCGAGCAGATGATGGCCGAAAGTCACCGGCTGCGCCGTCTGCAAATGCGTAAATCCCGGCGTGGGCGTGCCCGCCTCGCGCTCGGCGAGATCGAGGATGGCTGTTTGCAGTTGCGCAATGGCGTCGGACACGACGTCGATGCCGTCGCGCAGATAGAGACGCAGGTCGGTCGCGACCTGATCGTTGCGCGATCGGCCGGTGTGCAGTTTCTTGCCGACCTCGCCGATGCGCTCGATCAGACGCGCTTCGATGTTCATGTGCACGTCTTCGAGCGCCACGCTCCAGACGAACTTGTCGGCGTCGATTTCGGCTTCGATTTCTTTCAGCCCCTTGATGATCGCGTCGCGTTCTTTTTTCGTGAGCACGCCCACGCGCGCCAGCATCTGCGCGTGCGCGATCGAGCCCATGATGTCGTAGAGGTACAAGCGCCGGTCAAAAAATACCGAGGCCGTGAAGGTCTCGACGATGGCGTCGGTGGGTTCGGTGAAGCGCCCGCTCCAGGGTTTTTCTTTTGCCATGACCTTGTTCAGCGACAAGAATGCGTGATCGGGACAGAAAGGTTACGCTGGGTAGAGCAGCTCGCCAGCCGCCAAAACCTTGTCATGCTTGTGAAACTACCGGTTTCCGGCCCGCCCATCCGTGTCCATCCTACGATTATCGGCCGTTCGTTGTTACCGCGGTATAACCCAGCTATTTTTCACTATGTAGCACCTGGTTCGGACTCTCCTTTGTGCACCCCCACCCCGAATTCCGAACCAGGATTCTGCCCCCCGCCTCAAAACGGGGGGTTTTTTTTGGCTTTTAGCCACGCGGCAGAAAGTATACTTGAGAAGTCGCCCAAATGAACCGGTGTTTTTTGCCCGCGCGGGCGCCCATCAAGGCGCTGAAAAATATATAATTAAGCTATAAATGTACTAGGTGGGTACATCTGCCCTGTCATTCACCAACCGCCTGGTCCGAGAGGAGCATTATTCCGGCGCAAGCGCCGTCATATCCTGTCGTTTAACCGGGTCATGATGAACGCTTGAAAGTTGCACGTCAGAACGGATTCCATGTCCAACGCCAGCGTCGAGAATTCGCATCACGTCCCCGATTTCGGGACCTTCAGCATGCTGATTCGGTTCGTCATCCTGGCCGAATTGATCGCCATCATCATTACCATCGGGCGCAATACCGACTTCAACGAACAGGCCTGGCAGGATTTTTCGCTGCTGTCGCTATTTGCGGTGTCCATCGCGCTGTGCAGTTTCGTGGTGCTGAAAATTGCCTCGCCGCTGTTCAAGCGCGCCTCGACCGGAACCGGTTCGGTGCTGGCGGTGTTGCTGATACTGCTGGTCACCTCGCTAGGTACCGACGGCTTCATCTATCTGTTCCATAGTCTCGATCTGATCGACGACGGCATGCCGGCGTGGCGCGATTCGCTGCTGGTCCGCAGTCTCATGATCGCCGGCATCATCGGCGTGCTGGGGATACGCTACCTGATTCTGCAGCAGCGTTCGACGGTGGACGGCAAGCTTCAGCAGGAATCCAAACTCCAGGCGCTGCAATCGCGCATCCGCCCGCATTTTCTGTTCAACAGCCTGAACAGCGTCGCCTCGCTTACACGCAGTGACCCGCACAAGGCCGAGGCGGTGCTGCACGACCTCGCGGACCTGTTCCGCGTGCTGCTCGCGGATGCACGCAAACTAGTGCCCGTGACCGCCGAGCGCGAAATCTCGCGCCAGTACCTGGAAGTGGAGAAGATCCGTCTTGGCGACCGGCTGCAGGTGAAATGGAACGTGAGTAATATTCCGCGCTCCGCGTTGATGCCGGCACTAACCCTGCAACCGCTTTTGGAAAATGCCATCTATCATGGCATCGAACCGCGGTTTGCCGGCGGGACGATCAAGATCGAGATGTGGTCCGAAGGCGAGACGCTGAATATCATGATCAGCAATCCGTTACCGGACGTGCAAAAGGAGACACGCAGCAAGGGTAACAAGCTCGCGCAGGAAAATATTCGCCAGCGCCTGGCGACCCAATTCGGCAGCGCCGCCAGCATGCAGGTCATTCAGGAAGGCGGCCAGTATCACGTCAAGGTCAGAATGCCGATCATTCGGGGATGACAATGGAACTCACCGCCAAAAGCCGGTTATTCCTCGATCGACTCAGGGGACGCGCACGGGATATCGAGAAGAGTCTGGAGCGTCTGCTGCCGGCGGCTGAAACCTTGCCGGGCGAGAAAACCGAATTCCTGCCGAACTTCTGCACCGGCGAAGTGGTGTTCAACGTCGTGGTGGTCGCGGAAATGCTCGCCATCGTGATCAATCTGATCATCCCGCGCAATTTCCTGTCACCCACCGTGCTGCAGGACCTGCTGCTGATCTCGCTGTTCATCCAGTGGGTGGCCCTCGCGGGCACCGCCGTGCTGTGTTACACGCGTAAATACCTCAACCGCCTGCCCGACCTGCGCGCGTTGGTGATGGCCTACCTGTTGCTGCTGCTCACCACCTTCCTCGTGAGTGAGTGCACCGTATGGCTGCTGTGGGCTCTCGGCCGGATCCAGACCGCGCGCCCGGCGTGGTATACCGATTTCCATATCATCAATCTCACCATCAGCGCCATCATCAACGGGCTGCTTCTGCGATTGTTTCTCGCCAAGCACGAATTAACCCAGCGAACGCTGTCCGAGACGCGTGCCAAGTTGCAGGCGCTGCAATCGCGCATCCGCCCGCATTTTGTGTTCAACAGTCTGAACATCATATCCTCGCTGGTTCGCAGCGCGCCGAACAAGGCCGAGACCGCGATCGAGGACATGGCCGACCTGTTTCGCATGATGCTCTCGCAGGACGAAATGCTGGTGCCGGTCAAGAATGAAATCGACGTCGCGAAAAAATACCTCGCGCTCGAGGCGCTGCGCCTCGACAACCGGCTCGTGGTCAACTGGGACATCGGCAAGTTCCCGCGCAAGAGCGTTATGCCGGTGCTGACGCTGCAACCGCTGCTTGAGAACGCGATCCGTTACGGCATCGAGGAACTGCCGGCCGGTGGCGTCGTGGATGTGCGACTGTGGGAGGAGAACGACCGGATTTACATTCGGGTGGCGAACCCGCTTCCGAAAACCAAACCCAAGCAAACGAAATCGACACCGGGGCAATCGCTGGGCAACATACGCCAGCGCTTCCAGAGTCATTACGGCGAACAGGCCTCGCTCACGAGCGCCGAGGATGATGGTCTGTTTACTGTCACGGTGGTGTTGCCAACGCGCGGAGATAATTTATGAGAGTGCTGATCGTAGACGACGAAAAACTGGCGCGCGACCGTCTGCGCGAATTGCTGAACGACATCGGCGGCTACACCGTGGTCGGCGATGCCATGAACGGCGCCGAGGCGGTCGAAAAGGCCGCCGAGCTTAATCCCGACGTGCTGCTCATGGATATCCGCATGCCGGGCATGGACGGGCTCGAGGCCGCGATGCATCTCATGGGCATGGAAAATCCGCCGGCGGTGATTTTCACCACGGCCTACGACCAACACGCGCTTGACGCCTTCGACGTCAACGCCGTGGATTACCTGCTTAAACCGATTCGCAAGGATCGGCTGGCGAAGGCGCTGTCCAAGGCGCATAAACTCACGATGAAGCAGATCGACGAGATCACGCACGCGCGTCCCGAACCCATGGTGCGCACGCACATCAGCGTGCACCTGCGTGGCAACATTCGCCTCGTGCCGATACCGGATATTCTTTACTTTCTTGCCGACAGCAAATACGTCGTGATACGCACGCCGACGGAGGAACATCTGATCGAGGACTCGCTGGTGAATCTGGAGAAAGAGTTCGGCGATCGCTTCCTGCGCATCCATCGCAACGCGCTCGTGTTCACGGGCGCCATCAAGGGCATCGAGAAGAACCCGGCCGGCACCTGGCAGATCAGCCTCAAGGGATACGACAAGAAACTCGACGTCAGCCGCCGCCACACGGCGCAGGTGCGGCGCTGGGCGCGTAACCGGCCGATGAATGTTTGATTTAGTCGAGCGGCCTGCGGCCGCGTTCAAAAGCTAATTGCGGGTTGCTCCGCCCCGCACCCTGGGTGACTTTTGTTTCGGCAAAAGTCACCAAAACCACTCCCCCCGGAGCGCGCGACCCCTTCCTCCG
>NZ_JBAVEJ010000091.1:0-1686 GCF_049587675.1 Sulfuricaulis sp.
CCGATGACGGTGGAGGCTGCCGAAGCGGGGAAGCACATCCTGGTGGAAAAACCGATGGCACTGACACTTGAGGAGACCTACCGGATGGACGAGGCGGCAAAGAAGAACAACGTCCGCCTGATGGTGATCTGGCAGAATCGGCACAACGTGCCGATCAAACTCGCGAAGAAAGCCTTGGAGGATAAGGCGCTCGGGCAGGTGTACACGGTGCACTGCTCGGTCCTATGGAACCGCCCGCAAAGCTATTACGACCGATCCGACTGGCTCGGGAGAAAGGAACTGGAAGGCGGCCCCCTGTACACGCAGTGCTGCCATTTCATCGACCTGCTCATCTACATGTTCGGGGACATCCAGCGGGTGAACTCCATCGGCGAAACCAAAAGCCACAGCATCGAGATCGAGGATTGCGGCGTTGCGATGATGAAGTTCAAGTCGGGCGTCATGGGGACGCTGTCCTATACCAACTGCGTTTACAACAAGAACTACGAGGGGAGCATCACGATCGTCGGCGAGAAAGGGACGATCAAGATCGGAGGTTCCTACCTGAACACCATCGATTTCTGGGATGTCCAGTCGTACCCATTGCCCGACGGGATCGACTTCAATGATAAGCCTAACGTTTACACCAAGTATAAGGGGACCAGTTCCAATCACGACAAGGTGATCGCCGATGTCGTGGCGGACTTTCTCGGCGGTAAGAAACGGGTGGCGGGTTGGGAAGACGGCCACAAGGTTGTGGAGGCGATCCGCATGATCTACCGGTCGCAGGCAATAAACGGGGGAATGATCACCGTAAGCCAGATGACCGAGGGGAAACCGGAGGAGTTACCGACACCCCCGGAGGAAGAGATCGTTGCATGACGGAGATACCATGACGGTTACCCACAAAATCTTCCCCGGCGTCACGCTGGGTGAAGGATCCATCGTCGAGGATTATGCCATCATCGGGAGCCCGCCCAGGGGGAAAAAGGCGGGAGAGCTCGAGACCGTCATCGGCCGCGGAGCGGTTATCCGATCCCACACGGTGATCTACGCCGGGAACCGGATCGGGGAACGGTTCCAGACCGGGAACAAGGTCAACATCCGGGAACTGAACGAGATCGGAGACAACGTCAGCATCGGCACCCTCTCCGTGATCGAGCACCACGTCCGGATCGGGAACGGTGTGCGGATGCACAGCCAGGTCTTCGTGCCCGAATTCACCGTCATCGAGGACGACGCGTGGCTCGGCCCGAATGTCGTGATTACAAATGCCAAGTATCCGCTTTCTCCAGGGGTGAAGGAAACCCTTGCCGGTCCATTGATCAAGAAGGGCGCAAAGATCGGCGCCAACTCCACGATCTTGCCGGGGATCGTGATCGGGGCGAACTCCCTGGTCGGTGCCGGTTCCGTTGTCGTGAAAGATGTCCCGGAGAACGCGGTAGTCGCAGGGAATCCGGCGCGTTTCATCAAATTGATCACATCACTTCCATATTGAGGGGGCTGCTCTGGATATCCCGCTGGTCGACCTGAAAGCGCAGTACGAGAGCATCAAGGACGAGATCGACCAGACGATCGCGGACGTCATCTCGAAATCCGCCTTCATCGGAGGTCCCTTCGTCAAGGCATTCGAGTCGGCGTTCTCGGCGTTCTGCGGCGCGAAGCACGGCATCGGCGTGGGAAACGGTACGGATGCCATCTTCCTGG